>NZ_CP022657.1:2390000-2735000 GCF_002243515.1 Tumebacillus algifaecis | reverse complement strand
ATTGCGAACCGCAGAATTCACTGAAGTGACACAACGGCTGAACAAACTCAGCACGATCGAATACACCGAGGCAACCAAACTGCTGAATCAACTGAAAGCACAAGAGATCACTGGTGCTGTGCAACAGTTGAGCGATCTTACCGCGCCCGATCTTACCGATACGGCTGCCTTCATCAGCCAACTGAACAACACAAACGTTGTGAATGCGATCAAACTGATCCACTCGTTTCACCGAACAGACAGCACGGGCGAGGTCTTTCGAGCGACTGTACCTCGTGATACCGAGATCACGAACGCAACCAACCTGATCAACGCACTCCAAGCCATCGATGTAACCCGCGTGAATCAGCTTATTCATACACTTCGCAACACCACCAGCCTGATCGGAGCTATTGATCTGATCCAGACTCTGACCAACTCGGAAGTGAGCCGAGCGACCGATTTGTTCTCCACGCTGTCCGCGTCGGAAGCAACTCGTACCCGCGAATTGCTCACAAAATTATCGACAGTGGACGTGTCCGAAACTACGATGACACTCAACCGATTGATCGAACCGGAGGTGTTTAGAGCCACCGAGTTGATCAATCGAATGACAGCACCGGAAGTAAGGCAAACCACCGAGCTGCTTCGTGGGCTGACAGCACCGGAGATGAGACAAACCACCGAACTGCTCAGTGCGATGACCGCACCGGACATGGTGCATAGCACCAAACTGCTCCGCGAGCTGACCGCACCGGACATGATTTTTACCACCAATCAGCTCCGTTCACTGACAGCGCATGACATGATTCATTCCATTGAAGTGTTAGGTGCGCTCTCAACACCTGACATGGTGCAAACCACCGAACTGCTCCGTGCACTGACGACTCCGGAATTGGTTTACACCAGCCAAAAGCTCGGAGCAATGACAACCTCGGAGCTAATTAGCACGACCGAATTGATCGATGTGCTTTCGGCGCGGGACATATTCGGTTCGACCGAATGGTTCAATTGGTTTGCTTCGCAAGATTTTGAGCAGACAAGAGAGGCTCCTGCTATGTTGAGCATGCCGGAAGACATTCGTGCATCCGATTTGCTCACCGCACTGACCCCTCCGTCTGAAAGCTTGACGTCAACCTGGATTGGCAAGGTTACTGAAGCGGACGGTCTTGATGCAGTCAGGTGGATCGACCGAATCACTTCCACAGACATGACGGTGTTGTCCGAGTTGATCAATACACTGACGGCTGTGAATCTCGACGGCCTCCACGTCGGTCGATTAACCACGACCCAAGTCACGAACGCAATCAAGCTGATCAACACGTTGCAACCTGTAGCCGAAATCAGCATGACCCGATTGGCGGCACACCAATTCAGCACGTCGGAAATCGCCGAGGCAACGAGTCTGATTCACGCACTGAGCGCTGTGGAAAATGCAGATGAGTTGATCCAGAGCATGTTCCAAGAGGTAGACATCACCAACGCATCCAACCTCATCAACAGGCTGGCCGCGCTTGATGGCAGTGACACGACGCAATTGCTTCACTCACTCCAGCGAGTTGACAGCAACACCGCCACCCAGTTGATTAATGCGCTCAGCACCACCATGCCCAACCAGGCATCACATCAAGGCATCACACAGCAGATTCGCTCGATTCAATCGATCGAGCCAATCACCGTCTCTGCGCTGCTCAACATGATCGAACCGAACGAACTGATCAACGCAGCGCAATTGATTCACACACTCAACACCACAACGTTCCATGAAGAAGCAGATTTCAGATCTTCAATGAACACCGAAAAGACGAACACGGCGGAACCAATTGACACCGCCTTCCATACACCGGACATTACTCACGCTGAGCGAATCAAGCCAGGCGGACCGGATGAAATTATTGCAATCGATCAACTTGTCGCACGTGAAGTGATGCAACGAGCACAGCAGCTCAATTTGCTGACAACGACCGCACTCGACGCGGTTCATCAAATTACCAACGAAAGCATCACGAAATCAATCAACATCACGAATCGGTTAACAGAACAGGTCCACCAACAACAGACAGTAGATTTGATCAACACGAAGCACCTATCGACACAACAGTTTTACCAACCGAGCAACCTCGATCAGATCGGCATGGCGAACCGAGCCAACAAACAGATACACCAACCGGGCACCCTCGATCAGATCGGAACGGCGAACCGAGTCACTAAACATTTTCACCAACCGATCACCCTCGATCAGATCGGCCCGGCGAACCGAGCCAACAAACAGATACACCAACTGAGCACCCTCGATCAGATCGGCCCGGCGAACCGAGCCACCAACCAGCTTCACCAACCGAGCACCGCCGAGCAGATCGGCCCGGCGAACCGAGTCACCAAGAAGATACACCAACTGAGCACCCTCGATCAGATCGGCATGGCGAACCGAGTCACCGAACGGATACACCAACTGAGCACCGCCGATCAGATCGGCCCGGCGAACCAACTGACCAAGCAACATCAACATCGGTTGCCAAGCACAGCGCTCGACTCTGGCGGCATGTTGCGAACGCATCGCTTGGCTGAGAGTACAATCGCCAGCATCACGCCACTGCAGATGAACCATCATCATGCACCGGGCATCTTCACGCAAGCGACAACCTTGCCGATCACGGTCGGTCAGCATCTACAACATGCCGATTTGCCACAAACCAGAGACAGCCAGCGTGATGAGAGCACCTCACCTTACTCGGCGGAAGCAAGTTACACTCTGCGTCACCCGCAACAGCCGAGCGGAGGTAGCGTGTACTCGGGTGAGGATGGGTCAATGGAATATCTCAAACCGCCAACGCAGGAGCCTGCAACTCAACTTGTGCCGACTCCGACAGCACCACTCCAGACAGAAACGATCGAGCAGCAGCAAAAGTCCAACCCACTGGCCGTCGTCGATATGGACGAACTGGTCGATCAACTTTATCGTGAGTTGGAAAAACGGATCGAATTTGAACGTACCCTCCGCGGTCTCTAAACGCGATCAACCCATGGAAAGGAAGAACCGGACATGACAACCAAAGCAGTGATCGAAGTATTAAATGGCGGTAAAAAAGGCACACAGATCAAAGTCCTGTTCAACCCCAACAACTACTCGCTCGACCACAGCAACCAATTTGCTTGGCACACCGTCCCCGGCCTTTCCATGCCGATCGCCCAGTTCGTCTCCGGTCAAACGCCGTCACTGTCGATGGAACTGTTCCTCGACTGCTATGGCGAAGATGCGAATGCAGACGTCCGCAATTATACGCGGCAGATCGCGGGCTTGCTCGACGTTGACAAAGACTTGCACGCACCGCCACTCGTCAAATTCGTTTGGGGTTCGCTCAAATTTCAAGGCATCATCGAAAAGCTCACCCAAAAATTCACCATGTTCTCTAACAAAGGCAACCCGGTCCGCGCTACTCTAAACGTCACGTTTAAAGCGGTTCAGGGGATCAAAGAACAATTTCAGGAGATCCCGCGCCAATCGGCAGACCGCACCAAACAAAAGTTGCTCCGTCAAGGGGACGCACTCTGGATGATCGCCAACGACGAATATGAAGATCCCAGCAAGTGGCGGGAAATTGCTAACGCCAACGGGATCGACAACCCGAAAAAGCTCGAAGCAGGACGCACTTTGACCATACCGCGATTGGAGTGATGAAGCATGTCGCCGACCATCAAGCTCGACACCCAGACCTACGAATTTGACCAGCTCGAAAAAAAGTATGGCAACTTCTTCGCTCCCGCCTTTCTGATCGACATAGGCGGCAAAGATATCGTCAAGCAAGGAGCGGCCGTTTCGAACGTCTCCGTCACCCAAAGCGTCGACAAAGCGAACAATTTTTCGTTTACGATCAACAATGCATACAACTGGGTCTCTCGCGAATTTGACTGGCAAGACACGTTCGTGCTCGGCAAACCGGTCGAGATCAAAATGGGCTATGTTGATAAACTGGAGACGCTTTTCTATGGCATTATCACAAACGTTTCGTATAGCTATCCGTCTGGCTCTACACCGACGATGACGATCACGGGCATGGACTATTCCTACGTGATGATGAAAGGCAAAGGCGAGAAAACGGCCAACTCTTGGGAGAAAAAAGCGAACAGCGACGTTGTCAAAGAGATCGTCCAAAAGTACGCGCTGTCCGTCTCCAAGATCGAATCGACCACCAAAGTCAAAAATAAAATCGACCGTCAGGGTCAAGACGACTACAATTTCATCAAAAAGCTGGCCGCGGAAGACTACTATGAATTTTTCGTCCTTGGCAAAGACGTCTATTTCCGCAAGCCGTACCAAAACAAAACGCCGATCGTCACCCTCGTCTTCGGCAAAAACCTGCGCTCGTTTTCAACCTCGATGAAACTTGACCATCAAATCAAAAAGTTTATCGTCAACGGTTACGACCCAAAGGAGAAAAAGCCGCTGCAAGCAGAATCGAAACCGATCAAACCGATCAACTCGAACACAGCGACCGGAGAGGACTTGCTCAGCAAATTCGCAGACAATAACAAAGTGCAATACACGCACACCAACTTGGCCGACCTGAGCGAATTGCAAACGATCGCCGACGCCCAAGCGTTAGAAGCGTCGATGAAATTGATCACAGGCAACGGCGATTCGATCGGACTCCCGGAGTTGATCGCCGGACGTTTTCTCAAATTGACAGGGGTTGGCGCACGATTCAGCCAACCGATGTACCTGCGCAGCGTCACTCACAAAATCGGCCGAGACGGCTATCTCACCACATTTGAAGTAGCGGGGAATGCAGTATGATCTATTCGTGGACACAAGCTCCTTCCAATCAGGAAGCGCGCAACTACATTCACGGCGTGGTGCGCGCACTTGTTACTGACAACAAAGACCCGGAGAATCTCGGGCGTGTCAAACTGAAAATCCCCATTCGCGAAGGTGAAGAAGTCAGCGAATGGGCCTACATCGCCAGTTTGATGGCAGGCAAAGAGCGCGGTACTGTATTCGTTCCGGAGGTAGACGACGAAGTTCTGGTTGCGTTTCATAACGGTGATATGGCCGAACCGTATGTGATCGGCGCCCTGTGGAATCCAAAAGATTTACCGCCGAAATACGATGCGGAGAAAAACAACCTGCGTCGCATCGTCACCCGTTCAGGACATGAAATCACGTTTGACGACAACGGCCAAGAAGGCAAAATCGAGATCAAAACATCGAAGAAGCACCAAGTGGTCCTCGATGATAAGGCGGATACGCTTACGATCGCAGACGGGAACAGCAAAAATTCGATCGTCATCAACGGGGGGACTCCGGCAATATCACGATTAAAAGTTCTGGCGGGGCCAAAGCCACCATCACCTTGAAGGCGGATGGAGATATCATCATCGATAGCGACAAATCGATCAAAGTGAAATCGAAACAGGTCAATCTGGAATCGTCTGGCATGATGGGGCTGAAAGCGACGGGTAACCTGACGCTCGAATCGAGCGCGATGGTCACGATCAAAGGCACGATGGTCAAGATCAACTAGATGAAGAGTCGGGAACAGGAGGATGGAACCCATGGGCAAAAGTTTTTTAGGGCGCGGCTGGAAATTTCCAATCGAAGTAGACCCGACCACCGGGCGGATCGCCATGTCCGAACATGAAGACGACATCGCCGAAGCGATCCGGATCATCCTCTGGACGGCAAAAGGCGAGCGGGTGATGCGGCCCGATTTTGGCTGTGCCATTCACAACTACATTTTTGAAACGACCGATCCGACCACAATTTCGCTGATGGAGGCGGCCGTTTCCGATGCGATCACCGCATGGGAACCGCGGGTGCACGAAATCGATGTGAAAATCAGTCTTGACGACAACGAAGCGGGCAAACTGCACATCAGCGTCTCCTACGTGGTGCGCACCACCAACAACCTGTACAACCAGGTCTACCCGTTCTATATGCATGAAGGTACCAAATAAGCATCAAGCGGAAGGGAGGGGAGAGCATGCTGCCACCCAGAATTGACGAACGCACCTTGCAAGATTTAGTCACGCGCATGAGAGAAATGGTTCCATACTACACGCCGGAATGGAGATTCTCCCCAAGCGACCCGGATGCGGGTGCAGCTTTGTTTTTCATCTTTGCTGAGATGTATCTGCAAAACGTGGAGCGCTTAAACCGCGTTCCAATGAAAAATTTGATCGCCTTTCTCAACCTGACCGGATTGGCCCAACTTCCGGCAAGTCCGGCGACCGGATATGTCACCTTTTCGGTCAGTGAAGGAACGCCCAAGCCGGTCCTAATCCCTGCTGGCACCGAACTGTTGGCAGAAGCGATCGATGGCGGCGACGCGATCCCGTTCGAAACGGCTGCTCCGCTGCTCGTCACGCCAGCCCGTCTGGTCGAGACGATGCTTACCTCGACCGACCAAGACTGTATCTTGCGTTTGACACCAAGCCCTGATCAACCTGCGCGGCTGTTCGACTTTTCGCACGGGATAAATCTCCAGTCGCACTGCCTCTATCTCGGGCATCGCGATCTGTTTATTGCCACTCAGCCTGCCGTGATCGAGCTTGATTTCTTCCGCTCGGCTGCGCGCAATATCGAAAAGACATACGGCGAAAAGCTCGCCGATCCGAGCGCTTTGGAATGGTCCTATCTCAGCCCCCACGGTTGGGAGCCGTTTGATGAAGTGACCGCCAAAGGCAACCGTCTTTTGCTCACGAAAAACAAAGTCTGCGAGATCGCCCTTCGCGAACTGCAAGGCGTGGAGAACCGCTGGATACGCTGTAGACTGAAACCGCATATGCTAGAGAAAGTTTCACCACAAAAGCAACCGCTTTTGATCGATGCGCTCCATGTGAAGACCAACTACCTCGACGCTAACCGCACAGGCGGGATTGAGCCCGAATTGCTTTTTTACAACGACATCCAGGTCGATCCGGCCGCTTGCTATCCTTTTGGTGAGCACTTCGCTCCGTTTGCCTTATTCTATATCGGCAGTCAGGAAGTGTTCTCCAAGAAAGACAGCGTGGTCACGTTGTCTTTCAAACTCAAGTCGGTGCAGCACCGTCTGCTCCCAGAAGAGGAGCAGAAGATCAATTGGAAGATGATCATGAAAGAGACCGACTTCGACAAGCCCCAAGTGTACGAGACTTCGGTGCTACACGTCATCTGGGAATATTGGAATGGCAACAGCTGGGTTCGACTTTTTCATAATCAGGAATACGAAGAGATCTTTTACCGACCGAATGATGCGGGCAGCGACAAGGTGATGCAGTTCACCTGCCCGACCGATATGGCCGAAACGATGGTTAACGGTCATGATGCGCGCTGGATTCGAGCCCGCGTCTTGCAGGTGGAAAATTTGTACACAAACAATCCGGTTTACCTTTCGCCCAAAATGGAAAACGTTCGCCTTCGGTACAGCTACTTCCCGGATGCAGGTTTTTCGGTCGAACGCTGTTTGACCGAAAACAACATGGAAGTGATTGACCACACCGCTACGTTGGCACAAAGCAGTAACTTGTTCGCGCCCTTTGCCAGGCTGGATGCCACTTATCCCGCGTTTTACATGGGTTTCGACCAAGCGCCGCGCAAAGGCCCGATCCAGATGTACTTCTCGATCAAAGGTCAGCCGGTCACTGCGTCCGAACTGCCGCTGATCGAGTGGGAGTATTTGCGCCATGGCCCAGCGGGACCGGAGTGGGTGGCGTTAAAAACGATCGATGAGACGCTCGGTTTCACTCGCAGCGGCACGGTCCAGTTTGTCGGGCCGTCCGATTTTATCCGTAGCAACCGTTTCACCCGCGAGCTGTACTGGGTTCGCGCGCTGAATCGGGATGGGCAATTTGAACGGAAAACAACCGGACATCACCACCGTCCGTACTTGGCTGGCATCCAGCCGAACACGACAAAAGTGATCCAACAGCAAACGATCCGCCGTGAAGTGCCGAAAAAAATACGCGTAAGTGACACCGAAGTCCGCTTCCAATTGGAGAACGCTCCTGTCTTCTCTGAAGAAGTCTGGGTGGATGAGACGGGGAAACTGAGCGAGCTTGACCTCGATGCTCTGCTTGCTGATGAGGCTAGAGCAACCGAAGTGATACGCGATTCGGGGGGTATGATTTTACAACTGTGGGTCAAATACGACCCTGTCGAACATTTTGACCAGTCCGAGTCGAACGATCGCCATTATCACTTGGATCGCTCGACAGGATCGCTTCGCTTCGGAGATGGCGTGCATGGCAAAGCGTTGCCGAATGACGGTCCGGAACCGGTGATGGTGCATTACAAAAAAATTGCCGGCAAGCGCGGCAATGTGGAGGCCGGAAGGATCAATGCGCTGCAACAGTCGATCGCCTTTGTGCAAGAGGTGGTCAACATCGAGCCGACAGGGGGCGGAAGCGACATTGAACCGCTGAAAACCACCTTGCAGCGCGGCCCGCAGACGGTGCGCCACCGCGACCGTGCGATCACCGCTCTCGATTATGAGTGGCTGGCTCGTCAAGCGTACCACGATATTGCGAAAGTCAAATGCTTGCCCGGATTTAACGCCAAGATGCAGCGGGAGAACGGCTGTATTACGTTGGCCGTGCTGGCCAGCGGCGGAGAAAATGGCAGACCGTTTTTCCCGCAGTTGAAACGGCGAGTCGAAGAATACTTGCAAGAGCGTTCCGCAAATACGATCGCCACGGCCAGTCGCATCGCTGTGATTGAGCCTGTTTACTTGGAGATTTCGATCTTTGCCCAACTTGTTGTCACGTCGATGGATCAGATCGTCCCGGCCGAAATATCGGCTGTGCAAAAGCTCGATCGTTTTCTCGATCCTTACAATGGAAACTATGACGGGAAGGGTTGGGAGATCGGTCAGCAGATACACTCTTCCGTCTTTTACGGGTTGCTCAAAGGCGTGCAAGGCGTCAACCATGTTAAAAAGCTTTCACTGACCGTGCACAAAGTCGAAGATCGTACCCGCACCGAACTGACGCTGGACCAAGCGATACGCATCCAGCACGGCATTGTGATCAACGGCAAGCACCAGATTGAAGTCGATCTGCTGTAAATGCATTATTTCATGTAAGAAAAAGGTGGTGAGCCCATGCTTCCGTTGCCAAATTTAGATGACCGCCTCTTTGATGAGATCGTAGCCGAAGCCCGCAAGATGATTCCCAAACTCAGTCCGCAGTGGACGGACGAAAACGCCCACGACCCTGGAATCACGCTGGTGGAACTGTTTTCACACCTCTCGGAGATGCAGCAATACTATCTCAACCGTGTCACCGCCAAAAACGAGCTGAAATTTCTGCGGATGTTGGGGATTCGTCTACAAGAAGCAAAGTCTGCCCATGTCGATGTGTCCTTTGACCAGGCCACGACTTCCTATTGGATGCCGCAGGGCACCAAACTGCGCGGTTTGAACGAGCCGTTTGAAACGACCGAACCGCTTCTGCTCGTTCCGGCGAAGATCGACCGCATCTTGGTCAGCGCGCAGGCGGAGATCACCGATCACACATCGGCTAATGAAAACAGCAAAGTGGGTTATTTCGCATTTGGCACGAGCGCGTTGCAGGGTAGCCGCCTTTACATCGCCTTTGACCGCAAACTTCCGGTCGGACAGCAGATCACCTTGACCTTCAATCTTTTTAACAACTACCAAGTTCCGGTCAACCCGTTAGCAGAGGGGGAAGAGGAACTGATTCCGCCCGCAAAAGTGAAATGGAGCTTCTCCTCGATCGACGAGTCGGTTGAAAGTCGTCCGCTGCGCTTGTTACCATTGCCCATCGATCGCGATGAAACACTGCAGCTCTCCAAAAGCGGTCGGATCAGCTTCACGTTGCCGAAAGCGATGGCAGGTATGCGGATGCACCCAGCTAACGATAAGGACCGCTATTGGATTTGCGCCACGCTGGACGAACCAGGTTATGAAATCCCGCCGAAGATCGAAAAGATTCTCTTGAACACCGTCCAAGCGGTGCATTGCGACACAAAAAGCCTCATTCAGTCGTTCGACGGTACGGGGGAGATGTTTCAAAATGAGGTGATCAACGGGTATCTTCCCTACTATGGCGAGGTCGAAGTACAGGTGCAGACTGAGGAGCGGGGAGTGTGGAGCATCTGGAAACAGGTCGAGGATTTGAACGAGTACGGCCCGGACGACAGATGCTGCGTGCTGTACCGCGATGATGAAAAACAGTGCTTCTACTTGCGATTTGGAAATGGCGATCACGGGAGGATTCCGCAGCGCGGCTCGCAGACGATCCGTGTGATCGCTAATGAAAAAGAGTATCGCGAGCACATGTTGATCGGGCGCAGCAATGGATTGCCCGGACAGCAATTTGAACTTGTCGGCACGCCGATCTTGCCCGAGTCGCTGCGCCTTCAAGTCGGGGTGCGCTCGGCGGATGGGCGCGACTGGTACTGGCAGGATTGGTCGCGGGTCGATGATTTTGAACACTCCGGCCCGGACGACCGTCATTTTGTACTCGATGCGGCCAGCGGTGAGATTTATTTTGGCAACAGCGAAAACGGGCAGATTCCAGATGTCTGTGAGTATGACAACATTCGTCTGATCGCACTGCAACTGGGGGGCGGCGATCGCGGCAATGTGCAGCGGCACCTGATCACTGAGTTTGCGCAACCGGAGCTGTTTGCTTCGATCACCTTGACCAACCACGACTTTGCCAAAGGTGGTACGGAGCGTGAGAAGCTAGACGAAGCGAAAGCGAGAATCCGCCGTGAGCTGAAGTTGCCGACGCGAGCGGTGACCAGCGAGGATTTTGAAAACATCGCCCTTGCCACGCCTGGCTTGCGTGTCGCCCGTGTCAAAGCGGTGCCGCTCTATACGGTCGGCTTGCGCGAATATCCGCAGCAACAAGCGCCTGCACAGGTGACGGTCGTCGTCGTGCCATACAGCGAGGACCCGAAGCCGATGCCAAGCAAAGGGTTCCTGAGCACGGTGCAAAACCATCTCGACCAACACCGGCTGCTGACTACCGAAGTTCACGTCGTGCCACCAGAGTATGTGAAGATCACTTTGCATACGGTGGTGGTCGTCAATCCCGATACAAAAGATCTGGCCGCTCGGATCAAAAATGTACTGCACAACTATTTCGATGTGCTCGACGAGTCGGACCCCAGCCGTGGCTGGGAGTTCGGACGTGCGGTCTACAAAGGTGACATTTACGCGATGATCAACCAGATGCCGGGCGTCGAGTATATCCAGACGCTCTGGTTTGAAGCGGAAGGGCGAGGCGTACACAAAGACCCGAGCGGAGACATTTTGTTGCCGCCGCACGGGGTGGTCTACTCCGGCCAGCACCAGATCGAACTGGTTTCCCGAATGGACGTGTAAAAAAGCGGGTGAAATGGAGGTGATTCCCGTTGTATGTTGACACGACCTTTTTCTCCTTAAATCGGCAGGCTGACTGGGAGAAAGGCGCACTGCATAACCTGGTCTTCACGGAGCGGGGCGTGCGGATTCAACGCTCTGAGCGCTACGGCTTCTATCATACGATCCGGCTTGACCGCATCGAAGGTTTGGATCGAGTTGCCGATTTCGCCCTTGGGGAAAACGATAAAATTTACTTGCTTGACCGCTCTAGCAATGTTTTTCTCTACGATTATGAGAACCATTATGCCGATCTTATCTTCCGCGCCGGACACAGTCTGTTCTCTCCACAAGCCAAGCTGACGAGGGTGGGCAGCCACCTGTTGATCGCTGAGAGTGAAGGGATCAATCGGTTGGTCGCCTACTCGCCGGGAACGGGGCAAGCGGTATGGCGGATGAACCGATACAGCGGCATCCCTGTCCATCCGCTGGCGATCACGACCGACCGGAACGGCGATGCCTACGTATTGCTCCCACTTGATCCAGTCCGACGCGAAGGCGTTGTTCAGGCGGCCGACAACTCGTTTTACGGCGTGTTAAAAGTCAACTCGGGCGGCCAGCCGCTACATCTGTATCAGCATCACACGTTGATGATTAAGAAAGCGAGCAGGCTGCACAACTTGCAGGAGCGCTTCCACATCACGGTCGGACCGGATGGCAAACTTTTCATCCTCGACAGCAAGGAGCGAGAGGTTACGTCCTTTCATGCGGACGGCAAGTATGAAAAGTGTTCGCGCATCCAAATGTACGGTGGGTCACCGTCGGGGATCGGCGTCGATCCGCATGGCGCACTCTATGTCGGTGATAACCATCCGATCGAGCAGGCCTGGGAGGACAATCGCTTTATCTTGCAATTTAACGAAGACGGTGGCTATGTCGATGAAGTGACCGGCTTCCGCGGCCAAGCGATGAAATTGCTGGCCGGTTATGCTCGCAAGATGTATGTCTGGAACGAAGATGAAAACTTGATCACCGTGCTCGAACAGAAGCGCCGGACACAGCCGCTGGGTAGACAAGGTGCTTTAAAAGGGGTCTACTTCTCCCATGCGTTCGATAGTACGGAAACCGAAACGGTCTGGCACAAAATCACGGTGGACAGCGAATTACCAAATGAAACGCAACTGCGCATCTCCTACTATGCATCCGACCAAACAGAGTTGATAGTTGGCGGCCGACGCGTGCAGCTGGATGATTATCTACAGGATGAACACATTCCGCTTGCAGAGAAACTGCCGGTGCTTGACCAACTGTACTCCGTCCCAATCGTCAATCCGAAAGATGCCTTGTTGCGAGCAAAGGGACGCTATATCTGGTTCAAGGTCGAGTGGAGCGGCAATGACCGCAAGTCGCCGCTGATGAAAAAACTCCGGGTGTACTTCCCGCGCAACTCCTATCTGGACTACCTGCCAGGCGTGTATCAGCAAGACTCTGGAAGCCGCGATTTTCTGGAGCGCTATCTGTCCTTGTTTGGCACCTTCTTCGATGAGATAGAAGAGACGATCGACCACATGTCCCGCTTTTTCGACGTCGATTCCTCGTCAGGTGATCTGTTGAAGTGGTTGGCAACCTGGCTTGGCATCGCTGTTGACGAGCGCTGGAGTGAAGAACAGATTCGCAGGCTGATGAAAAAAAGTCCAGAGCTGTTCAAAAAGCGTGGAACGCGACAAGGGCTCGAAGAGATGATTGAAGTCTTTACGGGCGAAAAGCCGTTCATCGTCGAATATTTCCAGTACAAGTACCTGCTCGAAAAAGCGCAGGTCAAAGAATACATGGAGCAGCTCTACGGTCTCGATCCGTACCGCTTCTGTGTGCTGATCAAGCCGGAAGTGGTGAAGAGTGAAGAAGAACGTAAGATTCTGCAAAAGATCATCGACGAAGAAAAACCAGCTTTTTCTGAGGCACAGCTGGTCGTGCTGGAACCGCGCATCTATCTGGGCACGCATTCTTATCTGGGCATCAATACGTTCCTCTCAGAGCCTACGCTACTCGTTCTCGATGACCGTACGACGATGCCGAACAACACCGTGCTGATCGATCTCGATCGCGACAATCGGATCGGCTTGCATACACGTCTAGAACTGGACGCCAATTTAGAATAAATCGGGAGAAAAAGGAGTTTGGAGATGCAAAAATCACGATTTTATCCATTCGAACGCAATCGTTATTTTTACGGGAAACTGCTTACCGTTCGCGATTTCGAATCGGAGCAGACCTATTTTAACGACAAGCGTCGCCTGCTCAACCGTCTGCTGTATGGCACTGGTGTCATCGCGGGACTGCAGGTGATCCGTGTCGATGAGCGATCATTTTCACTCCAGGCGGGTGTAGCGCTTGACCATCTCGGGCGCGAGATCGTCGTGCCCGAACCGATGACTTTCAATCTGTCTGTTGTGCCGGGTTTTGTGAACAACGGCGACTACAGCAAGCACATCTATCTTTGTCTCGCCTACGATGAAAAGGGCAAAGAGCCTGTTTTCTCAATCGCTAATACTACCGTGCGCAAAGACGAAGTAAACGAATATAACCGCATGTTCGAAGGTTACAAAGTGTTCGTCCGCGAACAGGCGCCTGAACTGTCGGCGTTCGAACATCACAACTTGGCGCACACGACAAAAGAGGTGCTTCAGGCTGGTGGGATTCGCATCTTGCATCAAGTGCCGCGCTATGTGCAGGCGGGCAGTGTTTTTGAAGCGAAAGTGATCGTGGAAAAATCGGTGCAGACTCCAGAATTGCAGTTGGAGTTTGAACTGATGACCAAAGGCTGCGACGCGATCGGTGGCAACAAGCTCTCCTTTAAAATGCAGGGGCAAAGCGAAACCCGTTCTGAGTTCACCTACCAACTGCGTGCGCATGATACGCCAGGTCATGATGCGACCGTAGCAATCTTGCCGGAGAACTCGATGCTTGGGGTCGGCAATGAAGTGGTGAAAGTCGGGCAGGTCAGCATTCAGAACATCGAACTGGTCGCATCGTCTGCCCGAGAGCGCGTGCTGGAAGAGTATTTTGCCCGTTCGCTCGACAAAGCGTTGGAAGCGGACAGCGAACCATGCTTGTACCTGGCGAAGATTCATCTGCAGCAGGCTGGGGCGGTCTTTATGATCGACCGCATCGAGACGGTACCGTTTGGGGATCACATCTACAACCATTCGCTTTTGACGAACCTCGGTCTCGATAATGGTTCGTCGGCTCCGCTCGACAGCAGCGAAATGGCAATGCCCAACTTCAGCGTGCAGTCGCAGTCGGAAAAACTGCCGTCCGATGCCGAGCCGCAGTTCGATGTGACATTCGATCCGACCAAGCAGGAATTTACCTTTACTCTCGGCGTCCCTGAGGTCAAGCCAGTGCAGGGTGGCAGCTCGAACGTCAGCAAAGGCCAAGTGCCGCGAACGGCGGCTGGCACGACCGACATCCATTTGTTCCCCACACAACGCACGGGCATCAATCCGTTTGCCAGAGGGGAGCGCACCTACTATTCGGATGAGATTGAGCACGGTCTTGGCACGGGGAATGTGTTTGTGCAGGCTGGCGCGGAAGAGTGCGACTCCTTGCTCAATCAAGGTGAGGCCGTTTATTATGGAGATCAGGACGTGTTTTCGGGTAGCGATTTTGAATCCTTCATGCCGAAGCTGTCGGTCGGCGTGCTTGTCTATCCGAAAAAAGGCACGTTCCGCATCGGTGTGAAACTGTTCGGCGGAACAGAGATGAGCAAAGTGCGCATCCGTTGGTGGGCAGTACAAGATCCGGAGGAAGGGACCGCTGCACAACGACCGTTCCAGCGAGAAGCAGCTCCTGCGGACGACGAGCTCTAGGAGGGGATGACTGTGGCAAGGAAGATGCATCGCGGCATTGCCGGTATTTCAAATACATCCCAAGTCAAACAGAAAAAGAAAGCCGCACAGGTAAACACAGGTTCACCGATACAAAGCACCTTGATGCAAATGCAGCGTTCATACGGCAATCAAGCCACCACTCGCTTTCTCAGCGGCCAAATCCAACGCAAGGCGCTCCAGATGTCTGCGCTTGAAGAGGAAGAACTGCAATTGAAACAAGACCCAGCACAGCGGATGGCAATGGACGAAGAGGAACTGCAACTGAAAGCAGATCCGGCACAGCGGATGGCATTGGATGAAGAGGAACTGCAGATGAAACCGGCCGCGCCTTTGCAACGCAGCGCGTCATCGAGCAAAATGCCGGAAGATGTGCAGTTGAAAATGGAGACGGCGATGAATGCCGACTTCTCTGACGTGGAGATTCATGAAGGGGACGAAGCCTCAAAAGTCGGGGCATTGGCCGTTGCACAGGGCAAGGACATCTACTTTGCCCGAGGACAGTATCAACCTGATACTCAAACTGGCCAAGAACTGCTCGGTCACGAACTCAAACACGTCGATCAACAAGCAAAAGGTCTCGTTCAACCGACCACGACGGTGGGCGGACTCCCCGTCAATGATGACCCCAAGCTAGAGCAAGATGCTGACGAAGTGGGCCGCAAAGCGGCGAGTTTGAAATTGTAAGCAACAGAATTGACAGCAAAAAGCCCTCCGTCTGGAGGGCTTTTTTATAGGGTCACATTTGGACGAGTGGGTTCTTATTTAATTGCTTTGGCGATTTCAGCTCGCGCGATCACTTTTCCATTGTAGGAACAGTAATACCAATCGTCGCCGATTGCATACACTTTCACATTGCCCGATTCGCGTACCAGTTTCAGCGGCGGAGAAGTCGGCTGATCTTTTGAAGCGTCCCCCGTCTTGCCGCCTGGTGAGGTGGGCGAAGCGGCACCGCTGGTAGTTTTAGTGGCGGCTTCCTGCTTCTCTTTTAGCATCTGCTGCAGCTCTGCCAACTGCTCCGAGCCCCAGAGTTGGATCGAGGTAACTTTTGCTTCCTTTTGCTTCTCCGGATCGGGATCGAGATTGGCAGGGTCAAGTTCGAAGCGGAACAGCATGTTGTTGCCCGCATAGACCATCTCCAATGCCGGAACACCTTGCTCAGAGATTCGCACATCTGTAGCCTTGCCGAGCAATTCTTCCACTTTCTGCGGGGCGAGATCGAGGAAGCCAGGGTAGAAGGGATACCCATCTTGGAACTGGCCTTTGAATACCACCATGCCTTTCGCATTGTAACGTTCCCCTTGCCCGCTCTCACGACCAGCTTGAAACTGGCCTTTGTAACGCAGTGTGCCTTCTGCGGTGAACAGTTCGCCTTCGCCGTCATACTTACCTTCGACAAAGGAGCCGACATATTGCGGTTTGCCTTTTTCTGTGGTCAGTGTCCCGACTCCATGGAACTTGCCGGCTGCATACTGCCCTTCATATTTCACTAGGCCATTGCTGTAATATTCCTTGCCGTCACCGTTGTACTGTCCTTCTTTAAACCCGCCTTCGAACAGGAGCTTACCAGCCTTGTCGTAAAGTTTCCCAGCTCCTTGATAGTCGCCGCCGGAAAACGTGCCTTCAAATACCTTTTTACCGTTTTCCGCAAATAGCTTGCCTTCACCTTCATAGGCGTTATCGAGAAACATTCCATCATATTTGACCTGACCGTTAAAGAAGTATTCGGTGCCTTTGCCCGCATATTTATCTTCAACAAACAGACCTTTGTACATCAGCTTGCCTTGTTGGAAATACATCGTGCCGTCGCCGCTCATCTTGCCGTGCTTAAAGTTGCCGGTATAACGCATGTCGCCGTTGGTGTAATAGGTCGTGCCTTCACCGTTGTACAGGTCATCAGCAAAACTGCCCTTGTACACGATCTCTCCCAATCCGTTGTAGGATTCACCATTGCCGTGCTTGTTGCCGTCTTTCATCTCGCCTTTGTACAATACCTCGCCGTTATGGCCGAAAATGGTGCCTGTGCCTGTGAATTTCCCATTTTTCAGGTCGCCTTCGTAAAGCAGAACCCCGTTTTCATCGACAACTTTACCGTAGCCGGAATATTTGACGATCTCTTGGGAGTTCTCGACAAAGACGTTGCGCCCCAGCAGTTCGCGCAAAAAGGCGGGCGGGTTGAGATAGAGGTATTGATACGCTAAGACGCCGAGCGCCAAAGCCAAGATCATGATGATTAAAATCAGCCGTTTTGAAACATAACGCCGACCGAAGCGGACATAGTCCTTCAACGATTGCTCTTTTGGTTTGAGCATCGATTCAACTTTGGACTGCACGGTTCTAGGCCAATTTTTCACCGCCGTGATCACCTTTTGGACACGGACTTTTATTGGAGTGACAACCGGTCTTATGATCATGTTAGACAATTGCATCAATACTTTCATCAGGGCACCTGGATCGTCTGCTGACCGGGCTGGATGATCGAAATCACGCCGCCCCAGTTGCACATCAGCTTGGAGTTGTTGTTTAAAGCAGGCATATTCGCAATATGCACCGTTGGGCTGCCCGGCGCCCAAGGCGCAGAAGTCACCGGCATGCAGGGCATCGGTGTCAGCACACCTAACGCCGCAGCAGTGGCCGAAGCGACCGCCGGATTGGCCAGCGATTGGCACATTCCAAAAGGCATCACGTTTACCATCGGCTTGTTGTCCATGATGTTTGCAATCGGCATCGTTGTTACAACTTTATTATTCGGAAGCAGCATCAGTGCACTCGGCGCAGCACCAAAGCTGCACTGCATCTGTGCGCCACCGCATACCACAAAACCCATTGTACTCGCTCCTTTATGTCTCTTCTACTAAATGTACCACAAGTTATTGAGTTATTGTTTGTAAATTAGATGCTAGACTACAAGAAAATGTAGTAAAATTGATGTTGAAGTTGATGAGCATACAGGAGTGGTTCACATTTTTATTTTGAATAAGAAAACGGCTGCCATCTCATTGATCACCGCCTGCCTGCTGGCAGGCCAGTCTACAGTGCCGATCTTGCAGTCCTCGACCGTTGTTTATGCTGCGGCCGCCTTGTCCCTTCAGGAGTTGACAGCGCGCGCCATTCAAGTTAGTCCGGATCTGAAAGATCTAAACAGCAATCTGGAAAAAAAGAAGCAAGAGTTGATCCAAGCCTACAAAGCGATCAACATTCAAGCTGAGAAAGATGCGAGCAAGCATGCGAAAGAGCATAGTTTGAGTCGAGACATCGACCTCGGCACCAAGGTCCCGAACGCGCAACTGGAACTGAAAAAAGCAGAACGCGAGATCGAGAACAAGCGACGTGAGATTGGGCTTGAAATCGAGCAACTCTACATAAACGCTTACCAAGCTCAGCTTGGCGTTCAAAAGGCACAGTCCGAACTGAAACAGGCGCAAGTGAAAGTGGATGACCTGACCAAAAAGGCGATCTTCGGCTATGCCAAGCAAGCAGCTGTCGATGCTGCGAAAAAAGAGCTGGAAACGGTGCAATCGTCCGTCACGGTAGCAACGCTTGCCTTCAAGTCCAGCCGCAATGAGTTGGGGCAAAAGGTGGGCATGGATCTCGACGGCGATTTTACGTTTGACGTTCCACGTCAATATGCATGGCTCAATCAAACGGTGCTCTGGCAGATGATCGCTCGAGCCGAGGGGACCGATCTTGAGCTGTGGAAAGCGATTGAAGCTAGACGCCTCGCAGAGGCGAAAGTCAATCTGATCCGTCAATTGTATACGAATAAATTTGGCGCCCAAACGATGCAGATATTGGAATCGACCTACAGCAGCACGAAAGAGACCGACTATGCGGCATTTATGGCCAAATACAATGAAATGTTGGCGAACATCGAAGCGAAATGGCGCGGCAAAGTGTGGGTTCTCGTCTTCTCCTTCCCGTTTTTGAAACAAGTGCCTAAAAAAGATCTGCAAGGGGAGTACGAAGGCATGCGCTATTTTGAAGACATGCAGAACTCCTTGCCACTGGCCATGCTTGAGTTTGATAAAGCGCGCTTAAAAGAAAGCGACACCCGCCAAAAGCTCGTAACCAAGATCAAAACGTCTTACCTCGGTGTCAAGCAGTCGGAAGCAAGCTACATCTTAGCGATGAAAGCACAGGATCATGCGCGCCAAGCAACGAAAGATGCAGAGCAAAAGAAAAAGTTTGGCGTGCTAAAACAGGAGGAATTGGACGCGGTCAAAGCGTCGGAAGTTCAAGCGGGAGAAATGGTCACCTCAGCTTTTCTCGCGTATAAGTTATCACTTTCCAAGCTCGACCTTGACACCTCAGGCAGCGTTGTCTACCGCAATGGTTTGTTGCCCTATCAGGTGGACAGTGGCCTCGACCCGCTGGTCCAGCCGCCGAGCGTTGACCTGTTGCTCGGAGGTTGGAAACTCGAACCGGTTGCCGAGGGGATGACCAGCAAGTTTACGGTCGGCGATCTCAAAGACGGCCTTCAGGCGACCCATTTTACGCTGCATTCGAAAAAGACGGGCAAGCAGATCGGGGAGCGCACTGCGATTAAAGGTGAACTGCTCCACTTAAACCTCGCCTTCAGCGATATCAGCGATCTGTACATCGTGTTGTACAACGGAGATCAGAAAGGGGACGAAGCCGTTCTTGAAGGCTATGCTCCTAAAGGAACTTTGACCAAGAAGTAAAAGGAGGCTCGCCATGAGTAGGAAACATCGCCGTAAGTTTGTCACCTTATTGCTCGCCCTCTCATTGTTTGGCACACTCTTGTCGGCCTCACCTTCTGCGTCGGCGGCCGACCGCCCCGCAGCATCGAAGCTGGCAAGCGGGCATCTGCTGATCGGCACCTATTTGATCCAAAAAGAGGCGTTGACCAATCCTGTTCTCGATGCGGCAAAAGCGAGCATCGACCAGTCGGATCAAGGCATGTATTACAAGTCGGAGCTAGCAGACGGTGCATGGTTCAACATCCAAAACGGATACGATCTGTCGGCCATCCTCAATCCGAGCGGTACAACGGTTGCCAATGCTGACATTGACAAAATGAAAATCAACATCTGGGTGCGGCTGAAAGACGGCAAGGTGTCGATCGAATGGTTGGACACGGCAGCCGCGCTTGACAAAGCGATCACCGATGCCAAAGATCAGCAGAAGAAAGCGGAGGAGGCTAACAAACAAGCGGTTGCAGCCGGTGATGACACGCTCGCCATTCAACTTGCGATCAAAGCGGCCACGTTACGCGCACAAGTCGCTTTTCTCGAAGCGTTGAAGGCTGGGAACAGCGAGCAAGCGGGCAATGAGCTCGAAAAGCTCGCTGATCCACAGAAACTGCTGGAGAGCGCAGTCAAGGGAGCTCAAGCCGACTTGCAAAAGCAGTTGGAAGCCGAACTGAAACGAGTGGAAGACGCACTGGCATCGGCAAGCGACCCGGCTGAGAAGGCGAAGCTGTTGGAACAGAAGAAACAGGCCGAAAAGAACCTGAACGACTTCAAAGCGGGGATCTTGTCGGCCGAGGTGGACAAAGCGATAACAGCCAGCAAGCAACTGGCGCTGGAGCTCGATCGCGCGGTCAACAACTCACAGGCCCAACTCGCGAAGGAACTGCTGGTGAAGTTGGATGCTGCCGATCAGCAGTTGTTACTCGTGCAAAGAGGATTGCTCGCGCAACAGGTTTCCGCGCTGGAAAAGCGACTAAAGGAGGCGAACGGCCTCGACGAGAGAAAGGAGATTCAAGCGGAGATCACCGCAACGAAGCAATCGTTACTGCTCAAAGAAAAAGCCGCTTGGCAAGCGGAGTTCGAGATTGTAGAAGGAACGTTTCAGAAAGCGGAAAAGCTCGGACAAAAGGACATAGCAGCTCAATTGCTTGCCAAACTCAACACGATTGCCCTGCGCATCGATGAGATCCAAGCGGAGCGAAAAGTGATTCGGATGGCTGATCTTCAAACGTTGATCACCGCGCTCAAAGACCAGATCAAGCAGGCCAAAGAGCAAGGTGCAGCAGAATCTGCCGACAATCTGCTGGTGTCACTAGTCGAGGCGGAGACCGCGCTGATATTCGAGGAGCAAGGAGTTGCAGACTCGATCGAGCAACTGGTTGCAGGCAAGCAGAAACTAACCGCCAAATTGCCACAGGCTTCCGATGCAGAAGCTGTGCTGATCAATCAGGAAATCGCCGTGCTCGATGCAAAACTGCTCAAGGCACAAAAAACGGAGCGCTTTCTGCTTAAAGAGCAGTTCGAAAAGAAACAAATGGAAGTGAAGGCGGAAACGGGTGGCAAGTCTAGCCCTGCTCTCGACAGCGCTCAGAGTGCAGTGATCGAGGAGATCAAAGCGATTGAAAGACAGAAATACACCGCGAATGACCTGAGCGCCTTGGCCGACCTGCAAAAGCAGATCAAAGTCGAGCAGCCGAAAGCGACCGTCTTGCCGGTAGAAAACGTGATCTCCAAAACGGTGGATATCAAATTCATGATGCCGCCGCTGATCCTCGGAGATCGCACGCTGATGCACATTCGTCCGATCTCTGAGTCCTTTGGCTCGACGGTCACCTGGAACCAAGACGAGCAAAGCGTCTGGATCAGCAAAGAAGGTACCACCGTCTATTGCAAGATCGGGGAGATGACAGCGCTCGTCAATGGCAAGGCTGTCAAACTGGATGCACCGCCGCGACTGATCGCTGGACGCACCGTCGTCCCGTTGCGTTTCGTTGTTGAGGCGTTGGGACTTAACGTGGTATGGCATGACAAAACGCAGGCGATAGAAATTAAAGGAACGGTCAATCTATGAGACGAAATCTACTGATCTTAACCATTTTATTGTTAGCTCTCTCAGTTCTAGGTTTTTTTAGCATTCGAAATGCGGATGATTTGAAGCGGTTTCCGACCAATCAGCTCGTAGCCCTAAAGAAACCGTATAAAGTGACGTCTGACGGCGAAAACAACATGTATATTATCGAGGATGCCAAGCAGTCGATTCTCAAGCTCGACGCCGATGGCACTCAGAAATTTAAAATCAAAGCACCGTCGCTTTCAAAGTTTGTCAATCTGAACTCGAAAGACCCGACGCTGCTCGATGATTCCCTGTCCTATATCATTTACGATCATGTTTTGCCCGCTCCAGACGGAATGCTGTATGTCGTGGTGCGGGTCATGGATGTCAATGCGCTGGTGTTGAAACACGAAGCCATCGTCCGTTACAATGCGGAAGGGAAACTAGATACAAACTGGCTTGGCTTCTCACGTCCTTACAGCGTGGCGGAACGCAATTCGCTGCGTGGCGGCAACATTCGTGCGTTGGAGCTGAAAGACGGCGAACTGTTCCTGATCACACAGGAAAGCGATATCGAGCTCGCTCTTCATGAATGGGACCGAACGCTCGATCGATTCACAAAAATCACCAGCACACATCTTGCTACTGACATCGGTGTGACAGACATCGTCGGGGTCAAATCGAAAGAGTTGATCTATTCGACGAAGCGCGGTGAGATCTACCAGGCTGGTGAACGCCTCTACCCGCAGAATTTCACGGGACAAAATGGCAGATTCGCCGAGAATGTCAAGGTGTCAGGCAGAGACGTGTACTTCCTCGACGAGTATGGCGGGAGCGTCAAACATTTTTCCTTGGATGATCCGACTCATGTCGAGACGGTGTTCACCCAAAAAGAGGCGCTGGATCTCTTGGTGGGGAAATCGATTGCAGACACCGCTCAAATCGACCATCCGTTGGCAAGCTTGGAAATACGCCCGGATGGCGCCTTGTTCGTCTCCATGGCGCAGTATGCTTTGCTGTATACGCCACAAAAGGAAATGACGGTGCTCGAATATTCGGGTAGCTCCCAAACGCGTCATTTTTTGGTCTGGATTGGCGCGGTGGTCTCGGTGTTATTGCTGCTTGGCGTACTGAAGATCTTGTACGTCAACATCATGCCGTACTCGCTGATTTACAAGCAGCTCTTCATCATCATTCCGTTGATTTCTTTGTCAATGTTGCTCTTGGCCTTTTTGGTGCATCAAGATTTTCGCGAAGACACGGAAGGGGAAGTCAGGAGCTCACTGGTCTATGTCGCTCATGATGGGCAGAATCTGGTCAGTCCTGAGCATCTGCAGCGCATCAATTCGCCACAGGACTATATGAACGAAGATTACAAAGCGATCAAAGACAAACTGACCTTTAAAGATAACTTTGGAAAGTTTTACATGATGGTCTACAAATACATCGACAACAGGCTGTACGATGTGCTCGAAGATGATAACGATACTCGCATGTTCGATTCCTTCCAGGTCACCGTCGATGAAACGGCCGTTTCCGCTTGTATGGCCCGTGACAAAGTGACAGGCAATTTGAAGGCTGTGGATGCAGGCTTCGATTACAACAAAGCGTTAGAAGAGCAGTCGTATGTCACTTGTAAATCTCAAGACCAAAATGGCACTTGGCTGTTCGCGCTCGGCCCGCTGTACAACGCGGACAAAACAAAAGTGATCGGGGTCTATGAGGCAGGGATCAATATGCACGGCTTTGAACTGCGCATGGAGGAGTACTGGTACAGCACGTTACAGAAACTGACCGGGTTTACGATCTTGATTTTGCTCGTCGTACTGTTGGTGACGCTTCTGCAACTCAAATCGGTCCGCCGCTTGAGCACAAGCGCTAACCAGATTGCCAAAGGCCAGTGGAGCACGCGAGTGACCGTCACCTCCCATGATGAAGTGGCCGCCTTGGGGCACAGCTTCAACGACATGTCGGAGCATGTGGAGAAAAAGGTGTTGGAATTGCGTGAGTTCCGCGATGCGTATCGCCATTTCGTACCGGAGAAGTTCCTAAACTACCTAGGCAAGCGCGATATTCGCCATGTGATATTGGGCGATCAGGTCGAGTTGGACATGAGCATCCTGGTCATCAACATTCGTGACTTCGAAGACTTCTTGGAAGATATGAAAGACAAAACGCGCGACAATTTCAACTTTATCAACCGCTTCCTGCACGAGATTTCACCGATCATCGATGATAACAACGGGGAAGTGAGCAAATACCTCAACCATGGGATTCTCGCCGTGTTCCCAGATAGCCCGAGCGAGGCGCTGACGGCGGCGGTGGAGATGAAACGTTCGTTAGACGACTATAATGACATCCGAGAAGGGAAGGGCAAGGGGCGGATCGAAGTGGGCATCGGCATCCAGCGCGGACCGCTGATGCTTGGGATCATCGGTGCGGAAGAGCGACTTGAGGTCAGCGTCATCTCGGACAGCGTGCAATTTGCCATGTTGCTCGAGGAGATCTCGGACAAACTCGGAGCGACGATCCTGCTTCCGGCGCATGTCCTGCAATCGATTCCAGAGCGAGACAACTTCCAAGCGCGCAGCCTTGGGCTGATCGAGCTTCAAGACAAATTGGCCGGCCCGATCGAATTGTACGATGTTTTTGAAGCGGACGACGAAGAGACGCGCCGTTTAAAACAAAAGACAAAAGACCTGTTCGAATCGGCGATTACCAAATACCAACAGGGCCGATTCTATGACGCCCGTGAAGCTTTCCTGCAAGTGATTCGTCAAAATCCAAGTGACAAAATCGCCCAACTCTATTTTTACGTCTGTGATGAAAACCGCGGCGGTATGAAGGACGATTGGAAAGGAACATTGATCGTCTAAGTCAAAATGGGTAAAAAAAGAGCCTCTCATTCGAGGGGCTCTTTTTCTTGCGACGACAGCACCTTGCCAAGCTTCGCGGCCAAGTCTACGTTGCCATGGGTGACGACTGGGGGAAGTTGATAAGCGCGGTTGTTCGCGTCGATTTGGTAGAGACGTATTTGAATGGGGAGGTCAACGCCAAATTTGAAGAGTGCCTCCATGTAAAGAACAATCTTTTCGATAAGTTGGGCTTCAGTCAGATCAGAGGAGTCTACTGCTTCGATATAACCATCTTGGAAGAACTGGGTGTACGAGATGATCGATCTGGTATTGGGAATCTTGACAAAAGAGGTCTCACTGTAAGTTTCAGATTCTGTCATGTATTCCTGGACCGCGAGCGGAGCCAAGGGACAAATGTCGTATTCCTTCGGATCAACAAACGCGCTTTCCGGGAACATGTGCAACACAAGCCGTGCTGTGCCAAACGGTAAATCAAAGCCGGTACGACCTTCCAGAACACTGTGCAAACGGGAGATCGATTCATCATGAATGACCTCACTTAACGTCGGTTGATAATCGAATGACAGGTGCTCAAGTTGGCGAGTCAAATTTTCCACTAGCAGCATCTCCTCTCAGAATGAGGGTGGGAAATTACTACCTTATCATATCACAAATATTTTCGATATAAAACGCCTTGAATCGTAGTTATACATTTGTTATTTATTCGATATAGTACAGAATTTTCCGGTTAGGTATGAGGAATTATTCTGCAAAATAAGCTATGCTAATATTAATGAGATTCGTATACTTTTCTATATTGGAATCGTCGTTCAAGAAATGGCAGTGGATCAAGAGGCGCCATTAGGCGGCACCCGCTCAACCCAGTTTCAAGCGGCTTCTGCTGTGGTGAAAGAGTCGCTCCTCATTCCTCTTTGCACGTGACACCTTCAAAGAGGACGACAACCGTATGCGAATCGTTCATGAAGTCAGACCAAAAACGATATCTGTTCGACAGTCAACTTTAAACGAGCGATGACAGGGGAATGAACATGAGCCAATTAGATGCGCCAACGCATACCTATGTAGATCAAATTCCGCTGGGACGGCGGATTCGAGAGATCATGAAAGAAAAAGGAAGTTCCTACAGCATGTCAGCCATGGCAAGTCGTCTTGGTATGAGCCGTGAGACACTGCGAGTGATGCTGAGTGGCGAACGCGGGCTTTACACATTCGAGTTGGAGCAGATCGCACAAGATTTGAAAGTGCCGTTGACACGTCTAACGCAAGCGGATTTGATGCACTATCATAGTGATAAACAGTTTTCGAAGTATATATCTAATGGCCAGTGGGAGGAGTCGATGCGCGCCGCTAGGGAGCATAACGATGTTGCAATTGGTCTCTCAGAGCGCGCAGAGGCGACCAACAGGTTACAACTTGTACACTTCTGGAAGGGCGAATTAGAAGAAGCAACTCGACATTGTTTGGAATTTTATGCAATGGCAGAAGAAATTAACAAGAAGTATCAAGATAGCAAAATACTTGAGAAAGCGCTGAATAATCTCTTGAACTGCTATGCAAATATGGGGCAATTTGACAAAGCGCTCGAACTCATAGAATTGGTCGAACCAATTTTTCGCGATACGCCTCTAATGGGATTGGTGTATTATACGCTTGCTAGAATGGAATTATCGAGGTATGAACTGGCCGATGCGAAAATGTATTTCTACAAAAGTCATGAACAATTTTTGCTGTCAAAGGTTACGGATAGGATCGGACGAGGATACATGAATATTGCGTACATTGAATATGTCACACGCGAGTATGAGAAAGCAAAAGAACTTTTTGAAGCTGTATTTAGAACGGATCCGTCTGTCCAAATTTGGTTTCTGGCGAAGAAAGGTTTGGCAAAAACGCTAATCAAACTCAAAGAAAATCGTGCAGCGGAGGAAGTAATTCGGTCAGCTTTACAATCGGATCGGATTGTTGAACATCTGGACGTGAAAGCTTTGCTTCTTATCTTATTGTTTCGAGCTACAGGGAATCCTGGCTATGCGGAAGCAGTCGTCTCCGGTATGCAATACAACAAGAAGGAACGGTTTATCGCATCGCGCTATCTCAATCGATATTACAAAGGAATACTAAGGCTGGGTCGGTCACGGTCAGCAAGGGTGCAACGGAGTAACTCGAAACGTCTTTTTTCGCTGGATAACAATATGTAATGGCAGGAGAAAATGAATGAGCCAACTTACAGCACCTACACATACGTATGAAGATAAGATTCCGCTCTGGCGGCGAATTCGCGAGATTATGAAGGAAAAAGGCAGTTCCTACAGCATTACAGCGATGTCAGCACGGCTTGGGATGAGCAGGGAGACATTGCGGCTGATGTTGAATGGTGAACGCGAGATCTACAACTTTGAATTAGAGAAGATTGCCCAAGATTTGAAAGTGCAGCTGCCTCGATTGTTGCAAGAAGATTTGCATGCACAAAATAATAATGACCTTCGTCGTCAACTTATTACACAGAACCAGTTAGGGAAGGCCATGGAACTAGTCGAAGCTCGACACGTTGTATCGATCGGTATGTCGGAAAGAGCATTCAGCCTCTCTGCAATTGCATACATCTGTTTCTGGAAACAGGATTTCGATAAAGCGAAGCAATATCTACAAGAATTGTACGTGATTGCAGAAAAAATCAAACAGGACTATCAAGATGAGGCATTATATTCCAGATGCTTGGTCCTGTTTTTGAATGTTTATGCACATACTGATGAGTTTGATAAAGTACTTGAGATCAAAGAGCAAGTGGAGCCCTATTTGCAGAATGATCCGCTTAATCATGGTGTTTTGTATGTTGCACTTGCCAAAATGAAGTACTCATCGTTTGAACATAAAGAAGCCAAAATGTATCTCTATAAATGTTTGGAACTATATTTGACAACTACGAATCGTGATCGGATTGGTCGGGCCTATCTCAATGTCGCCTGGGCTGAATATGCTGATCTCAACTACAGGAAAGCAAGAGATCTAATCGCGGGTTCGATCGAATATTGGGAAAATGAAATTGTACGTCTGAGCGGGTTTAAGGCATTGGCGAAAGTGTATATCAAACTACATGAATTTCAGGCAGCCGAGTCAATAATTCGCAAAACGTTACAATCGGAACCTATTGATCAAAACTTGGATTTAAAAGCAAGAATGCTAATCTTACTGTCCCGGGCCACTCAAGACACCCGGTATGCGGATGGCGTGGCGCGGAATCTGAGCTACCCGAAAAAGAGCAGGTACCTTGCGTATCGCTATCTGACGATTGCCTTTAAGCAAAAAGAGTTTTTGCAGCAGTGGCATGTGTTGACCCGAAAATCGAAGGGGAGATTGACGAAAAAACGTTTCCCGCTCGACAAGAATTTTTAGTAGATGGAAGGTGAGGGAACCGTAGATGAGCCAACTTATGGCACCGACACATACAAATGCAGATCAGATTCCACGGTTGAGACGAATCCGGGAGATCATGAAGGAGAAGGAAAGCTCCTTCAGTCTTTCCGCAATGGCAAAACGCCTGAGTATTAGCAGGGAAACATTACGGCTGATGTTAACCGGGGATCGGGCGATCTATCTCGTTATGTTGGAGAAAATCGCACAGGACCTAAATGTGCCTGTTGCACGAATCTTGCAGGCAGAATCGTGGGAGCAGGATCCAAAAGAGAAGATCTAGCCGTTTTTTGATTCGTTAGATGAGAAGTTACAGGTTCCATTTTTTGATGATACAAGACGATACATAGGCTAGGCTCAGATACCTTACAGACACTTTTAAACGATAAGTGCGAATACGAGCCCCTTTTTAGGGGCTTTTTTTGTTGAAGGAGGCGAATTGTCAGACAACTTCTGTCGTTTTTTTTTCCTGCAATAACATGGTCTGTAAATATATCAAAGTTGACCCGTTTCTTGTTACAATGTGTTCAAGACATTCACCGCTGAGGAGGTACGATGAAAATGATGACATCGTTGGGACAAAGAATTCGTGAGTTGAGAGTGAAGAAGGGGATGACCCAGATTGGGCTGGCAGATGGAATTTGTACGCCGAGTATGATTTCGCAAATCGAGTCGGACAGAACCACTCCTTCGTATAAAATATTGTTTGGGATTGCAGAGAAATTGGGCGTGCCACTCGACTTTTTGCTGAAAGATGTTGAACTCGATCTGGCAGACATCACCAAATATAAGATGGCGAAAGGGCTGGTGCGAGCCAAGGAGTACGGGTTGGCGATCACGCAGTTGCAGGAATTGCTCGACAGCACCGACCAGCAGATTCCGAAGATGGACGTGCAGGTGGAATTGGCCTTCTCCTTGCTCCAAGTTGGACGGGCCGCGGAGGCGATGTCATTCTTGAACGAGGTGCAGGGCTTGGCGATTCTGCGGCAGGATGGAGAGCTGCTGTCCAAAGTGTATCTCCATATGGGGCTGGATGCACTAAAAAAGAGCGAATATTCAATCTCTTTATATCACACCGAGCGTGCGCTTGAGGAATTGAAAAAGATTGAGCTGCCTGACCCGGCGCTTCAGGCAAAAGTGTTGGTACAATTGGCGAACGTTCATGAGAAGACCGGCCAGGTAAACAAAGCAGCAGAATGTTGGAATGCGGCGTTGCAGGTGGTAGAAGCGGAGGATCGAGGCAAGATGATGCTGAAGCTTGCAGACGCCTACTACCGTCAAAAGAACTACCTCAAGGCGGATGAATATGCGACCAAGGCTACGATCTTGCTGGAAGAGGAAGAAAACACTCGGCACAATCAGGACTGGAAGCGCAGAGCGGTGTTGCTCAAGCGCGATCGAATCGACTGGAGAGCTTCCGTACAGGAGCTACTCGCCATGACCAACCATTGTGAAGGTGCGAAGGTCGGAGAGCTGTATGCGGATATCGCCACCATTTTGCTGACGAACGAGGCGATCGATGAAGCGTGTGAGTACGCGGAAAAGGCACGAATGAGCTTGCCGGAACTTCATCCGTGCATGGGCCGAGTCCATCAGTTGCTAGCACTGATCTTCTTTGAGCGAGAAGATGATCAAAAAGGTCAGGCCCATCTCGACCGTGCGCTCGCATTGTTCGAACAGTATGGCATGACCTCCGAATTGGAGGAAGGTACCCGCAAACTCTGCCGTCTCCTCAACCGTCAAGGGAAATACGAAGAGTCTGCACGCCGCTGGGAGCAACTCCACGATTATTTGATGGGAGATCTGCAAAAGCGCGGCATCGCGTTGTAAGACTGGTGTAGAACACACAAGAAGAGTATCCCAGGTCTGGGATACTCTTCTTGTGTGTTAGTTGGACGATTCGATGACCGTTGGCCAGCCGGGAATGTGCTGGACACAGAGCTGACGAACCTCGGACACGACTTGTTCCGGTGTTTTGCCGGTCGTGTCCAAAACGATGTAGGGCCCGTCCCAACTCATCACTGCTCGCAGAGCCGCTTCGAAGTTTAAGGTATATTCGTGCGAGTTGACGACCCGCATATCGGTCGCTTTTAGTTCATCGACACGGGCGAGCAGGCGGCGTTTCAATTCTTCGTGGTCTGCCGTCAATAAAATCGACAGGTGCGGCGTGACCATGCGCTCGCGGATCGGTGCAAACGCCTCGAGCACTTTCTCCAGCGGCGTTCCGGTGTTCAGAGAATAGATCGCCATATAGGTTGCAAAATAGCGGTGACAGATCACCGGCACTTTTTCACCAGATTTTTTTACTTTGCCCGACGTGTACATACACGAAGCAAAATAGTATAGCAGGCGCGAATCGTCATCCGCATCTTCATCGACAAAATCGCGGAAATCGCGCCACTCTGGTGACATCCCTTTATAAAATGCAGCCCCTTGTTCCTGCTCCAAAGCTGCACAGACGGTGCTTTTTCCGGTGCCATCTACACCTTCAATAACCAAAAACGGTTTCAAGTTCCTGCACTCCTTTCGAGATTGCAACAGCTTGCAATCGTTGGCTGTCAAATTCTAACCGCTCCTCTTATCTGACCTCTTGTCTGCGGTACTGTTCTTCTTGTTTGATCATGTCTTTCAACCCTTGTAGTTCAAAAAGTTGATCCATCGGGCTTAATTGATCTTGAATCGCAAGCAACGACCCAGACTCTTTGAGCTGGGCAAGGACTTGATTCATGGCCTTGACCGCCGCCCGCAACGCTTGGTTGGCATAGATGACCATTTTGACGTTATGTTCGATCATTTCGGTCAGCGTGATGCTCGGGTAAGTGGTTGGCACGATAACCAGCGGTGTGTCGGAGTTCCAGCGGCGGCTGAATTCGAAGATCTCTCCGGGATCTTTTTGTTTGGAATGGATCAAAATGAGATCGGCGCCCGCTTCCTCATAAGCGGCCGCACGTTCGAGTGACTCTTCCATCCCATGTCCTGCGATCAACGACTCGACGCGGGCGATCACCACAAAATCAGGGTCGCGCTGTGTGTCTTTTGCTGCGCGAATCTTGGCTGAAAATTCATCTTTGGGAGCGAGCGTTTGGAAGCCTGGGATGAAGGAATTCATCTTTGGAAAGACTTTATCTTCAATACAGACGGCTGCAATGCCCGCTTTCTCATAATCGCGCACCATGCGGATCACGTTGTTCACATTGCCAAATCCGGTGTCACAGTCTGCGATGATCGGTAAGTGGGTGGCATCGGTCATCTGACGTGCAGCTTCAAGAAATTCGACCATGGTCAAGATGTTTGCATCCGGTTTGGCATGGGCTGTGGAGATCTCAAATCCGCTCGCCCATACCGCATCAAATCCGTGCTGCTCCACCAACTTTGCTCCCAACGCGTTGTGCGCCCCTACCGTTTGGATGATGCGATCCGGCTCCTGCATCAGACTGCGCAATCGTTTTCTCGGGTTCATCTCAATTCCCACCCTTCCGAATTTTATATATAATTTTTGTTTACGTATAGAATATTCACCAATCAATTCGACTGAAAAACATTCAAATCTTCGCTTGATTATTTTCTGATTATTTATATAATAGAGTAAACGGAAAGTTTTTTCAAGGCACTAAACTTGCTAAATTTTCCGTCCCTAATTAAGTGTTAAGGGAGGTGTCCACCATGTTCCGTAACCGCGTAGCACAACCGGTAGAATTTGTTGACATCCGCAGTATCGCAATCACGATGCCGGAGTTCATCGAAATCCGTAAGTAACATTGGATCGGACACGCCTTAGCTGGGAGAGGAGGTGCACAATATGGAACGTAACCGTTGGCAAGAGCCTGTTGAATTTTTCGACATCCGTAAAGAGTACTGGCAAGAACCGGTATTGTTTATCGATATCCGCAAGTAATGATGATCCCGGAATGTCGAGCAATGTTTCAGCAACATCAGACGATCTTGGTGGTGCGTCACACTAGTTCGATATCTCGGAAAAAATGTTGTAAAGGAGGTGCACAACATGGAGCGCAAACTCGTAATGGAACTGCCGTACTTCAACGACATCCGCAAAGGTCTCGTTATGCACACGCATGAGTACATTGACATCCGCAAGAAGTAATTTTGCTTCTTACATTCACCAAGATTTAATTGAAAGGAGGTGCACATGATGGAGCGCAAACTCGTAATGGAACTGCCGTACTTCAACGACATCCGCAAAGGTCTCGTTTTGCACACGCCTGAGTACATCGACATCCGCAAGAAGTAATTTTTCTTCCTATATTTACCGAGATTTAATTGAAAGGAGGTGCACAACATGGAGCGCAAACTCGTAATGGAACTGCCGTACTTCAACGACATCCGCAAAGGTCTCGTTATGTACACGCATGAGTACATCGACATCCGCAAGAAGTAATTTTGCACGACGAAAAGACTCGTCCTGCAAGAAAAAGGAGGTGCCCACTATGGAGCGCACAATCGTGATGGAACTGCCGAACTTTATCGACGTCCGCAAAGGTTTCGTTTTGCCGCAGACTGATTTTGTAAACATCCGCAAGTAGTGATTCGTTTCATTTGATTGGAAAGGAGAGGAAGTCTTCCTCTCCTTTCTCCTGATGTTAAGTGCTAAAGGAGTGAACCATTGTGCAACAACAGCTACTTCCGTTTTTGTATCGTCTGGCTCTGACCCCCGATAAGAAAAACGAGGAACTGATCCGCGAATACGAAGGCTTAAAGGAAGAGGTCAAAAAGATCGCCAATGACAACAAGATGATGGTGCCAATCCTGCAATTGGAGCAATCGATGGGACTGCACGAAGACTATACAGAGCGGGTGCGGAACCGTGCGGCTCAGGATGAACTGTTCGCCCAAGTTGCGCAGGTATTAAATGAAAATGGTGTTCGCTATATTCACATAAAAGGCAACGCCATGAAAAATCTCTACCCAGAAGGTTGCCCGCGTCAAATGGGCGACTATGACCTGGTCGTCCCATCGGTCGATGATTTTTGGAAATTGATCGCTTTGATCGAAGGGATTGGATTCGATTACCAAAATGCACCGGCGATTTGTCAGTTGCACGGTGAAGTGGTTGGTGCTGCTGGTTTTTATAAGCGCATCGATGAGAACACGATGCTCGAATTGGAAGTGAGCATCGGCTCTTTTGTCATGGGCGAGGTCAGTTGGCTGTCCGGTGACTTTTGGAGCGAAGCACGAACAACGTTGGTAAATGGTGTAAAAGTTCCGATTCCGTCTGCCGAAGACATGATCTTGATCCTCACCGGAGAATCGGTGGGCAACAAAATTTTTAGGTTGCGCGATGCGGTCGATTTATACTTGCTACTGGAAGCTCCCAACCTTGATTATGTAAAATTGCACGAGCGTTTAAAAGGCCATCATTTGAATATGGAATTCTATCAGTTGGTGCAGTACTATGAGCAGGTTTCCGGACAGAAAGCGAACATCCCCGATTTTATGCTCGAGGGTTTCTCTAATAGATTGTTTGTCAAACAAAACGTATGGCGTAAGCGTCTTTACCATTACATTCCGTACAATGTGGACAACGGCGGTCTGTTCAACGCGCTGTTGCTCGAAGTGCTCAACATCTACCGCAACAAGCTGACGAAACTGGTGTCCAAGCGTGAGAAGTTGAAGCTGGTTCGCTTTTTTGAAAAATTGCTCCCTACGTTGCCACGCTACAAATTGCGCATGATGGCGCATTTGATCCCTGTGCCGAGCGGTACACCTGGCGAATACGCTTGGGTTCGCTTGCAAGGGAAGATGGTCGTCCGCTCGCCTGTCGGTTGGTATGTGACCAGCTGCTTTGGATTGGAAACACGCGAGGAATTGCTCGAACTCGACGCGGCGATCGCACAGCACTGTGCGGCTTCTAGCGGGGAGTGAGATCTGTGAGCACACCGCTTGCTCAGGTCAACTCTGTAGCGAAACCCAAATCGTTATGGCGCAATCGCCAGTTTTTGTACTTGTGGGTTGGCAGTTGCTTCTCCGGGCTGACGTTTCACATTTACACGCTGGGACTGCCGCTGATGATTTATGATCTGTCTCGTTCGACGCTGGCGATGAGTTCGATGGCGGTCATGAACATGTTGCCATATGTGCTGTTTGGCATGTTGGTCGGCGTGATTGTCGATCGCTTCGACCGCAAGCGACTGATGCTGGCTGCTGTGGCGTTGCAAATCGCCATCTTGCTGTTGATGTTCGGCTTGCTCACAGCAGGATTGGCGAAGATCTGGGTTTTGTATCTGCTCGGATTTTGTTTGACGACGTTTGGCTATGTGTTCTCAAACTCAACGACCAGTATTGTACCGCTGTTGATGGAGCGGGAGCACTATGTGTCGGCCAATGCGACGATCAACTTTTGGGGCACTGTGATCTCCATGGCTGGACCTTCGATCGCAGGTAGCCTACTCCTCGTGATGAACTATCGCCTAGGACTGTTGATCACGATCGGTGGCTTTCTGATCCTGTTCATGTTCACTTCGTTGATGAAATTGCCTAAAGTGGAAAAGCCGCCATCGCCAGAAGGGCGTAAAACATCGATTCGTGAGGAGATGCGTGAAGGCTGGAAACAACTGCTCTTGACCAAGGAGTTGTTCACGATCACGCTGCTCGTGCTCGGTGTGAACTTTGTATCTTCGTTCGCTGGTGCGGTCATCGTCTTTTATGCGCTCGATAAACTGCATTTGGCATCAAGTTCACTTGGATTGGTGCTGTCCGCATCGGCGCTTGGCAGCATGTGTTCGACTTTTGTCGCCAAGCCGAGCCTGAAATGGGGACGGCGCGGCAAACTGCTGATCGGCGCCATACTGACGGCGGCGTTGGGTCAGTCGGTGCTGTTTTTATCCGCGCATTGGCTGATTTTGGCCGTCGGGCTGTTCATTCTGGGCGCTGCTTCGACGTTTTCCAACATCCATATCCACACGATTCGTCAGGAAGTGACGCCCAATCATATGCTGGGTCGCGTCTCTGGCACCACGTCGATGCTGGCGCGGATCGCCGCTCCAATCGGGTTGTTTCTCGGTGGGGTGTGCGGGGAATACATCGAGGTGCACTTTATTTTTCTTACGGCTTCGCTGATGTTTTTGATGCTGGCTTTGCTCAGTATGAAAAATAAATTACAGGAGATTTCATAGATGTCGTCTGTGACTTTGCAGACGGCATTTTTTGTTTGCCATTTGTCGAAAAGAATGATATGTTCGAAATAATTCAAAATCCTGTAAAATTCGAGAGGTAGTGGCATGAGGAAAAGGAAACGGACGTGGCGTTTTGCAGCTGTAGCGGTCACGACGGCGTGCCTGTTGACCAGCTTGGCTGGTACCACACTGGCAGACGCTGAAGTAAAGATGAATGTTCAATATGGCTTTGACGGTTCGTTTAAGGCCGGAACATGGACGCTTGTACAAGTCATGCTGGAAAATCAAGAAGGTCCCGATTTTCAGGGACATGTGGAAATTGTAGAGAGAGATGCACAATATGGTACGCCCTCGGGGCATTACGGTTCATTTACGAAACCGGTCGTGTTGCCAAAAGGCACGACAAAACAAGTGCTGCTTGAAGTGCCAGCCTCTTATCTGTATCAGCCGGTCAACGTCAAGTTGGTCGATGAAAAGGGCAAGGTGGAGGCAAGCTACAGCTCCGGAATCGGCAAGCCGATGGAGAACCAATTGCTGATCGGGGCGGTCGCTGCGAAAGAGAATGATTTGACCTTTCTGACCAAATCATCGGGACCGGGTATCGGCGATCGGGTGTACGTGCGCTCGTTGGACGGAACCAATCTGCCGGAGCGAGCCGATTTGCTCAAATCGCTCGACGTGCTGGTGATCAATCATGCGCCAAAAGAAAAATGGACTGTCGAGCAGATGGCAGCGATCAAAACGTGGGTGCAGGGCGGTGGCAATCTGGTCTTGTCCGGCGGCGCGCAGTATCCAGGCGGAGCTGGGCAATTTACCGATCTGTCTCCCGTTGCGATCAGCGGTACCAAAGAGGTGAGCGACCTGTCGGGTCTGGAACAGCTCGCCGGACAGAAGCCAAATGTGGAAACGATCACCGTGACCGACGCGCGTCTGAAGCAAGGGGCGAAGGCGCTGATACAGTCTGGAGACATGCCGCTGATCGCTTGGCAGCACGTTGGGGCGGGCAAAGTGTTTTATGCAGGGTATGATTTGAGCGTCGAACCGCTCGCTTCTTGGGCTGGTAATGAGGAGTTATGGAAACGGGTGTTGGCCGAGCGAGTTGTGTCGAGCTCGATTATCGCGCAATCCGATCGGTACGACCAGTTCCCATATCTGGCCAGCACGGCGGCGAGCTTTCCGAATCTCGTGCCGTCTGTACAGGTGATGGCGCTGGCGTTTGGCGTGTATGTGCTGATCGCAGCGCCCGGCTTGTATCTGTTCTTGCGCCGCAAGAACCGCAGTGAATGGGCTTGGGGACTCATCCCTGTCACATCGATCCTCTTTGCCGCTGGCATCTTCGGATTTGGTTCCTTGGAGCGCGGTACAGGTCCGATCACACAGACGTTAGGGGAGATTCAACTCAAAGGACAAGACGTGGCGAACGTGCTGGCAGTCGCTTCTTTTGTGGTCCCGAACGGCGGCGAGTATTCGGTCGAGGCGCTGGAAGGCGGACGGATCGCACCGATCAATTCGCAGCGTTATATTAATGAACGGAGTCCGAAGTCGCAGATCGTTCAGTCGGGTGATCAGCAGTCGGTGCGTTTTAAAGAAGTGGATTATTTCTCCTCACGGGAAGCGGAGCTGACGACGACACTCAGCGGGCTAGGCTTGGTCGAGAGCGACCTCAAGCTCGACGCGACTGGGAGAATCACCGGGACGCTGGTCAACAAGTCCAAATTGGATTTGGAACGCACCTACCTGTTGCTCGGTGATTCGGCAATTGAAGTTGGCGATCTCAAAGCAGGTGCAAGCAAGTCTGTCGATGCAACGTATCAGTATTCGGCGCCTTCAGCAGGAATGGGAATGTTTCAGATGACGCGAGACCGATTGATCAATCCCACTTACTCGCAGTTTGGGCTCTCGAGAGACATTGAAGAGGAGCGCAGACGGGCTTTGGTCGATTTCGGCTTGCTGCCCTATCAGATGGGTCAAGGAGAGTTGACGCTGATCGGGTTTAGCTCGACCGCGTTTGACTTGTATACGGTCAACGGAGACAAACCGCGTACTGAGATGCGCAGCCTCGTGACGCAAGAACTGAATCTGGCACACAGTAGCGGTCAGATGAAATGGCCGCTTGGGTTGGTGCGGCCGAAGATGATCGCCACCGACGGAGATGTGATCAACAGAAATATCGAACTGATTCTCAACGGCGGATCGATCGATTTGGAGTACAACTTGAAGCAAGCTTCAGGTTTTGTTCCGGAAAAAGCGATGATCGATTTGGATGAGTCGATGTTCTCGTTGCTTGAGAAACGTTATTTCAACTGGCAGACACAGCAGTGGGATAAGGTGAGCGGAGAGCTGTTGACCGCACTAACCTCTGCCGACTTGAAGAAGTACATGTCGCCTGATGGGATGTTCCGGGTGCAATTGCAAGGCAACTCGCAATTGGCAAGCGGACCGTTCCTGCATTTCCCGAGCATGGGCGTGGAAGGGTTGGTGTCACCATGATCCGCACGGTAGGTCTTACCAAAACTTATGGCAAGTACAAAGCGGTCGATGATCTCAATTTGCATATCGCAAAAGGTTCCTGTTTTGGTTTTGTCGGGCCGAACGGTGCGGGAAAATCGACGACGATGTCCGTTTTGGCGACTTTGCTCGAACCGACATCCGGTCACGCGTACGTAGGCGGTTTCGATGTGATGGAAGAGCCGTCAAACGTACGCCAACTGATCGGCTACATGCCGGACTTCTTCGGCGTGTATGACAACTTGACGGCGGTGGAGTACTTAGAGTTTTACGCTGGAGCGTACAAGGTGCCGAAGGAAAACCGCATGGCGCTGATCAAGGATTTGCTGGAGTTGGTCAACCTGTCTGGCAAAGCGGACGCTTATGTTGATACGCTGTCCAGAGGGATGAAGCAACGGCTCGGATTGGCGCGCTGTTTGATTCATGATCCGGAAGTGTTGATTTTGGACGAACCAGCTTCCGGTCTTGACCCGCGTGCGCGCATCGAGATGAAGGAAATTCTAAAAGAGTTGCGGGACATGGGCAAGACGATCCTGATCTCCTCACACATTCTGCCCGAACTGGCCGAAATGTGCGATACGATCGGCATCATCGAACAGGGCAAGCTGATTGCGCAGGCTCCGGTCGATCAGATCGCAGCTCAAGTCGCCGGGCACCGCGTGTTGCGCGTGCGCTTGCTCGACCGCATGGAAGAAGCGGCACAGCTGCTAGAGCAGTCCGAACTGGTCACCCGCGCTGACATCGAAGGCAATGCACTACTCGTCACCTATACGGGTGACGATGCGGGACAGGTGATCCTGCTTTCCGCGCTGATCAAAAACGGCTTGCCTGTGCTGTCATTTGCTGAGGAAGCGGGCAATTTGGAAGAAGTGTTCCTGACGGTGACGAAAGGGGTGGGATCATGATCCAACGGTTGTTGTCGCTGGGGTTTGTGACCAATCCGATCTTGCTTCGCGAGTTTCGGGTGCGGATGCGGACGCCGAAGACGATTGTGCTTTTGTGTTTGTATCTGGCCGTGCTTGGCGGGTTGGCGTTGGCGTTTATTTTCGTCTCGAATATTGGCAATGTGATGCGACCGGGGGAGAACCGCTCCATTCTGATGGCTGTGGCGATCATCCAACTGGTGTTGCTTGCCTTCATCGCGCCAGGCTTGACTGCAGGGGCGATCTCCGGTGAGCGGGAGCGTCAGACATTGAATATCCTGCTGACCACCCATCTGTCACCGTTTAAGATTTTGTTCTCCAAGCTGGTCTCGTCGATGGCATTTTTGTGGCTGGTGTTGTTTTCTACGCTGCCTTTGTATGCGATCGTGCTCCTTTACGGGGGCGTGCAACCGATCAAACTGCTGTATATGTTCGGTTTCTATCTGGTCATCATTATCTCGTTTGGCGTGATCGGGCTGTTTTGTTCGACGTGGTTCAAGCGAACGGGTATAGCTGTGGTCGTGTCGTACATGGTTTCGCTGTTTTTGCTAGGCGGGACTGCGATCATAGGCGAAATGATCAACGCCTTTTTATCCGCGCTGACTGGCAACTACGGACAGCGTCCGAGCTTGATGTACATTACGGCGCTCAACCCGATCATGAACATTTGGGGACTTTTTGATTCAGACGCCTATTTTTTCAGTAGCGGTGGTAGCAATCTGCTGATCATGCCTCCGTGGTTGTATTTTACGGTGGTCTACCTGGTCGCTGCGGTCTTGCTGATGTGGCTGAGCGTTCGGTTGTTGACACCGGTCAAGCGCCGCAGCGGTGAGAAGATTGTGCAGAAAGAGGCTTCGCAATGATTCCGCGCGAATTGATCACCGGGCTCAACCCGGTTCGACGGCGGTTGTGGATTCGGCAAACGATCAATTATACAGGACTTGGCGTACTCGGCGGTCTGGGAGCAGCATGTTTGCTGCTTCTGATCGCCCGTTTCGTTCCTATGCTAAGCAATGAGCTGTGGGCGGGTGGCTTGGTCGTCTGTGGGGCGCTAATCGGTGTGGTATGGAGTTGGGCCACCCCGCCGTCTTATCAGCAGGCGGCACAGGAGGTCGATCGCTATGGGCTGCAAGACCGCGTGAGCACCGCGCTTTCCTTTGCAGAAGATGATTCGAAGATCGCAGCGCTACAGCGCCAAGAGGCTGTCGGAATGCTGCTACAATTGCGTGCGGAAGTTCCGCAGATTGTGAAGCTTAGCGTGCCACGGCGGGCGGCAGGCATCTTGCTTGTTCTGGCGCTGATGATGTCGGCGTTGACCATCTGGGACAATCCATTGAACCTGGTGGCAAAAGAGCGTCAACAGGTGCAAAAAGATGCGGAAAAAGTCGCAGAGGAAGCAAAAAAAGCGCTGGAGGCGGCGAAGAAAACGGCAGCGCTCAGCGAGAAAGATCAGGCCAAATTGGACGCAGCGAAGGAAAAACTGCTCGAGGAGCTAAAGGAAGCGAAGACAAAAGAAGATGTGGAGCGGGCGCTCGCGAAGGCACAGCTCAAGGTCAAAGCGCTGGAAGACGAGTTGGCTCAGCGTGAAAAAGACCTCGCCAAAGCAGGAGCGAGTCTGGCCCAGTCTGAAGCGGCGAAGAAACTGGGCGAGGCTCTGCAGAAAAAGGATTCGCAAGCGGTGCAAAAGGCGCTGGAGCAGATGAAGGAGCAGTTGTCGGCGCTGAGCGAGGAACAGCGCAAAAGCTTGGCCGAAGCTTTGGCTAACGCAGGCGGGCAAGCATCCAACCAGGAGTTGCAACAAGCTTTCCAGATGGCGGCACAGGCGATGCAGCAAGGCGATTTGCAGCAGATGCAAAATATGCTCGGCTCGCTGGAAAACATGCTGAACGGTTCGAGCGGAACGCAGACCGCAGGGTTGCAACAACTGGGAACGGCCCTTGCCGCAGCGAACGGCACGCCGAGTGGCGTCTATGCCAGCGCAGGCGGGACAGGGCAGCCTGGCGACTCTCCCGGTTCGTCCGCAAACGGTGGACAGAACGGGTCAACAACAGGCTCAGGCAGTGGATCGCAGAACGAGGGCGGTTTGGGAAATGGAAACGGGAATGGCTCCGGTAGCGGTTCAGGAAATGGGAACGGCAATGGCAATGGTTCCGGAGGCAATGGCTCGGGAATCGGTGGTTCCGGCGCTGGCAACGGAGCGGGCAGTCGGGAGTGGGTGATGGTTCCGGCCGGAGAGTTTGGTGTCGGCGAGCAGGGCAGCGATGGGAGCGGTCCGCTCGGGCAAGGCTCCGGTGAGATGATCTCTGGTAGCGGACAAGTGACGCCAGGTGTCGTGCGCCCGTACAAAGAGGTATACCGCGAATATGCAGATTATGCCCGAGAAAGTGTGGATCGCAGCTCGCTTCCCTTGAATGAACAGGAACTGGTGCGCGATTATTTTTCGGAGATCGCTCCGTAGGAGGTACTGGATTGATGCTGGAACAATTGCAAACACAGCGTGATCGCATGAATGAAGTACGAGGCGGCATCGCCAAACAGGTGATCGGTCAGGAGAACGTGGTGGAACAGGTGCTGTATTGCATCCTCGCCGGCGGTCACGCTCTACTTGAAGGGGTACCTGGACTCGGCAAAACTTTGCTCGTGCGCACGATGGCCGATGTGATGGAGATGAAATATTCGCGGATTCAGTTCACTCCCGACTTGATGCCAGCCGATATTGTCGGCACAGAAATCCTGCGTGAAGAGCCGGGAGAAGGCATGAAATTCGTCTTCCAGCAAGGCCCGATTCATGGCAACCTCGTCCTAGCGGACGAGATTAACAGGGCCACGCCGAAGACCCAATCCGCCCTGCTTGAAGCGATGCAGGAAGCGGCCGTCACCGTCGGCGGGCAGACGCGGAAACTGCCCAAGCCATTTTTTGTCCTCGCCACGCAGAACCCATTGGAGTTGGAAGGTACCTATCCGCTTCCGGAAGCGCAACTCGACCGCTTTTTGCTGAAGATTCAGGTGCCGTTTCCGACGCGTGATGAACTACAGCAGATCGTGCAATTGACCACAGGTGCTGCGCAAGGCGCCTTGCAAGCCTTGATTTCGGGCGAGGAGATTATCGAAGTGCAGGATTCGGTTCGCGAGCTGTTGATCACGCCAGAATTGGTCGGGCAGGTCGTGGAACTGATCTTCCGCTCCCAGCCTGACCAAGACGGTGCATCTGAGGAAGTGCGCCGCTATGTGCGCTACGGCGCGGGACCGCGTGCAGCGCAGGCGATTGTGAAAGTTGCCAAAGCTCGTGCCTTTTTGCATGGACGTCTCAACGTGTCGGGCGAAGATATTCGCGAGGTGGCGGTGCCCGCACTGCGCCATCGGATCGGGTTGAACTATGAAGCGGCAGCCGATCAGTACAGCGTAGAGCAACTGATCTTGCACCTGCTCAAGAGCGTGGGCTTATGAGCAAAGGGTTTCTGACGCCTGCGTTTCTCGCCCGCCTCGAGCGGCTGCGATTGCAGGTGCGGGACATGCCAAGCCATCGCGGTGGGGCGCGGCGTTCGAAGCAGCTCGGCTCGTCTGTCGAATTTGCCGAATACAGACCCTATCTGCCGGGCGACGACCTGCGCCATCTGGACTGGCGGGCGTATGCCAGATTGGGCCGCCTGTTTTTGAAAACCTTTTTCGATGAGCGCGATGTGTTGCTGTATCTGATGGTCGATGCCTCTCGCTCGATGGATTTTCACGGGAAATTGCTACAGGCACAGCGCTTGGCGGCGGCGATCGGCTACCTCGGACTTGCTGAAGAAGACCGTGTGGAAGCGCTGATCTTTGCCGACCGAGTGCGCGGTAAATTGGAACGGCTGATGAGCAAGCAGTCGGCGCATCGACTGTTTGCCATGCTCCAGCAGGCCAAAGCGCTTGGGGAGGGAACGGAAGGGTCGCTTCAGTGGTTGGTCCGCTCCGCGATGCCGACCGAGCCCGGCGTGGTGGTGATCCTGTCCGATTTTTTGTTCGCTGACGGGTATGAGGACGCACTGAAGCGGCTACAGGCTGCACAGCATCAGGTGGTTGTCATACAGATTTTGTCTGCGGAGGAACTCGATCCGAGTTACGCGGGCGATTTGCAGTTGGTGGACAGTGAGAGCGGAAAAGGGCTGGATGTGGCGCTGTCTCCCTTTGTGCTCAAGCGGTATCGAGACACGGTGACCGCTTATACGGCAGAGCTCGGCGAGTTTTGCCGTCGGCGGGGCATGTATCATGTGCTGGTGCCCGCGGAGGAAAGTCTGGAGGCGGCGCTGTTTGGCCGCCTGTTGCGGACGGGGGTGATCGGACGATGAGCTTGGTTTCACCGTGGATGCTTTCTTTTTTGGCTGTGTTGCCCGCGATCCTGATCTTATATTTGTTGAAACGGACCTATGAAAAGGTGACGGTGCCGAGCACTCTGCTCTGGGGGCAGGTGCTCCGCGAGATGGAAGCGAACCGTCCGTGGCAGAAGTTGCGTCGCAATCTGCTGTTGTTGTTGCAACTGCTGCTCGCTTTGCTGTTGGCACTGGCCTTGGCGCGTCCCGCGCTGAACGGGGACGGTCCCGTGGCCGACCACACGATCGTCGTGCTCGATCTTTCGCCCTCGATGGCAGCAAAAGGGCAAAACGGCACGCGGTTGGAGGTGAGCAAGCAACAGGCGGCCGAGTTGATCGGCCGATTGACACCTCCTCAACGGATGACGTTGATCGCCATGGGGCAAGAGCCGCGAGTTCTCGTCTCGACCAGCGATCGGGCTGAGTTGGAAAATCGGTTGCACGAAGCTGGACAAGAGTATGGCAAAGCTGACTACGAAGGGGCGTTGTCACTCGCTGCTGCACTGTCGGTACAGGAGCCGTCAAGCGATGTCAGAATCTATTCGGACGGCAACTGGGGCATCGAACCGGCGATGTTTCCAAAGTTCGGACGCCAGCCGACGGTGGAAGCGCCGAGCGTCACCGCCAATCTCGGAATCTACTACGCGGCGGGACTGGTCAGCGGTACACAGGGTCAGTTGGTCGCGACGGTGAAAAATGATGGTGAGGAAGCGATCACGACAGAGGTGGAAGTGCTCGATGAGCAAGGTCAGGTCGTGGATGCGAAGCAGGTGCAGGTCGCGGCGGGCGGCCAAACCCCGCTGACCTGGTCGCATCTGCCCGCACAGACGCATTATGAAATCAGGTTGCAAGGAGAAGACTCGTTCTCCTTGGATGACCGAGTGACCGTTTTGCCACAGGTGAGCGCGCAAAAAAAGGTCTGGTTGTACACCACAGGCAACCTCTTCTTGGAAAAAGCGCTGCGCATTGGCGGCGGAACCACAGTTGAACGCGGGTCCGACCCGGACGTTCCGCCAGATGATGCTGCGCTGTATGTCTATGATGGTGTGATTCCTAAAACGTGGCCCAACGGAGCGGTGCTGCTGATCAATCCTCCACAGGGGGATGGAGTTTTGAAGGTGGGCGATCTGGTCGAGCCTGGAAAACTGCAGGCGGCTCAGCTCGATTCGCCGCTTTTGCAGCATGTGGAGCTGGAGCGCATTCATCTGAAAGCGGTGCGAGAAGTAGAAGCCCCACCTTGGCTGCAGACGGTTGCGAAAAGCGGTGAACGGCCGATGTTGCTTGCAGGTGAGCACGAAGGACGGCGCGTCGCGATGCTCCCGTTCGATCTGCATCAATCAGACCTGCCACTGCTTCCTGCGTTCCCGATCCTGATCAAACAGATAAAGGAATATCTCATGCCCAGTTCAGGCACTGCCCTCGGACAGGTGACGGCAGGAGAGCGCGTGGCACTGTTGCCGCCCGTACGTGAACAGGGATGGAAGGTGACCGATCCGAGCGGTGAGCAACGAGTGGTGAGCAAAGCGATGATCGAGCAGGGCTTCAAACCTGCTCTGCCAGGGCTATACCGCTTCCAAGGCAAGACGGCCGAAGAGGTAAAGCTGTTGGCGGTCACCATCCCTGAAGCGGAGTCGAAGCTATCCTTGCAACGCACAGCACTGCCGACTGACGCCACGGAAGAGCGAGGCGCATCGGATCAGGCGCAAAGCGGGCAGTTCGAGATCTGGCGCTACCTGGCGTTCTTCGCGCTGTTTGTGCTGTTTGCTGAATGGGGGGTGTACAAGCGTGGGATTTGATCTGTTGCACCCTTGGTGGCTGTGCTTACTGCTTCCGGCAGGCTATATGATGTACTGGTGGTACAAAGGGGAGCGCAGGCTGATCGGCGCCCGCAAAAAGACGGCCGCCGTCTTGCGCACCTTGATGTTTTTGCTGTTGATTTGCTCGGTGGCGGGCTTGACGCTAAAAGCGCCCGTCAACCATCAGGAAGTGATATTTGTCGTCGATGAGTCGAAAAGTATCACCTCGCAAAAGCAGGCGGTGGCCTTCGTGCAAGCGGCGATTGGTTCGAAGCGGCTGGACGATGGGTATGCCATCATCGGCACTGGCGAACGCCCCGCCGTCGAGTATCCGCTGAGCACCGATCTGTCGAGCACATTTGAGCTCGGCGGCGTGCCAAACAAGGATTTTACCGACCTTTCCGCGGGGTTGCGTCTCGCCCAAGGTTTGATCAGCGCCGATTACCAGCCCCGCGTCGTCTTACTCTCGGACGGTGAACAAAACTTAGGCGACGCAGTGCGCGAGGCCGGCTATCTGAAAGAGCGCGGCATTCGTGTGGATGTTTCCTATCTCGCCCGCGAAGTCGGCGCGGAGGTGCTGGTGAAAAACGCCTCCGTGCCAGCCACGCTCTATCAAGGGGAAACGTTTTCTCTAAGCGCTGTGGTGGAAAGCACGGTGGAAACCAGCGCGACTTTGCAAGTATATGAGGATAACAAACCGATCGCAAAAACGCAGTTGCAAGTGCAAAAGGGCGAAAATCGCCTGTCGATTCCACTGCAGGCGACCGATTCCGGATTTCATCGCTACCGAGTCGAAGTGCTGCCTGCGGAGGACACGGAGTCTGTCAACAATACTGCATACGCCTACGGAGAAGTGCTGGGCAAATCGGCGGCCCTGATCGTCGAAGGGACGCCTGGTGATGCGAAGTGGCTCAGCGAAGCACTGCGCGCGGGCCAATTTCCGCACCGGATCGCGACGGCAGAAACGATGCCGAAAACGCTGGAGGATCTGCGTCGCTATTCGGTGATCGTGCTCGCCAACGTCTCTGGCGTGGATCTTGCCGAATCGGTACAAAAACAGATCGAAAGCGCGGTGCGCGATTTTGGCGTCGGCTTGATGATGACAGGCGGCGAAGATTCCTTTGGCCTCGGTGGCTATTTTGACACGCCGATTGAAAAAGCGCTTCCGGTCTACATGGATCTGCGCAACCAGCAAGAAATTCCATCGCTCGGCCTGATGCTCGTCATCGACCGCTCCGGATCGATGGGCACGGATAAGATGGAGTTGGCCAAAGAAGCGGCCCGCCGTTCGACTGGAATGCTAAAGGCGCAGGACACGCTTGGCGTTCTGGCCTTTGATACGACCAACTGGTGGGTGGTCGAACCGACCAAAGTGACCGATCCCAAAGAGCTGCAAAATAAAATCTCTGGGATCGTCGCAAGCGGTGGGACCTCGATCTATCCAGCTGTAGAAGCGGCGTTCAAGAAACTACAGGATGTCGATACGAAACGCAAACACATCATTTTGCTCACCGACGGTCAATCGCCGGAGGGCGACTATGACGGGTTGACGGCGAAAATGCGGGAAAAAGGCATCACGATGTCAACGGTCGCCGTCGGGGAGGATGCGGATCAAGGTTTGCTGGAGAAGTTGGCAGAAAAGGCGAAGGGCCGTTTCTACTCGGCGGTGGACAGCGCCAGCGTGCCAATGATCTTCTCAAAAGAGACGGCGCTGGCAGGCAAGACCTACATCGAAGACAACCCGTTTACGCCGGGGATCGGGCAGTCCAAGGAACTGGCTCCTCTGTTTGCAAAAGGGCTTCCCCAGATCAACGCGCATATCGCCGTCACCGCAAAAGAGACGGCCGATGTGGTGCTCGCCAATCCGAAAGGCGAACCGGTGCTAGCACGCTGGCAGTATGGACTAGGCAGGGCTGTCGCATGGACGTCCGATGCAAAAGGGGTCTGGTCCAACAACTGGTCGGCTTGGAGCGGATCGAGCGCGTTTTGGAACCAGTTGATGACGTGGTTGTTGCCACAGTACCAGACGGACGCGTTCGACCTGCGCACAGCCATCTCGGGAGGGAAAGGCGAACTGTCGATCCGCTTACAGCAACCGCTCGCCACAGGCGCGGTGCTCAAGGCGGAAGTGGTGACCGGGGAAGCGATGAAAGAGGAGGTGCCGCTTTTGTTAAAAGCTCCGGGCGAGTATGTCGGCCATTTTAACGCCAACCGCCCAGGTACCTATCTCGTATCGGTCGTCGAAGAGCAGGAAGGAAAAGTGCTCAAGGCGGCATCCTCGGGAATCGCCGTGGCCTACTCTCCGGAGTACGATCTTCCGAAAAATGGGCAGGAGACGCTGGCCGCGATCGCTCAGGCGGGTGGCGGTCGGGTGCTTGATGACCCAACGGATGTATATGCCGACAATCTGCCCCCGAAATGGTCGGCACGGGACCTTTCCTATCTGCTCCTGCTCTTGGCCGCCTGTCTGTGGCCGCTCGATGTGGCCGTGCGCCGGGTACATTTTTCCACCTCGAGGTTGCAAGCGTGGCGTGCAGCAAGGCAACAGCTCAAGGCCGATCATCACGAGCAATCGAGACAACAGCATGTGGAGCAGAGCTCTGCGATGCAAGGTCTAAAACGCAAAGCGGAAGGGGCAACGGAGCGCCGCACAGGCAGTGTGACGCAACCTGTGAAAACCGCGCCGCCCAAGATAGAACCAGCATCACCTGAACCGTCGAAACAAGCGGATTCGTCAACACTGTCCAAATTACTGGATAAGAAGCGCAAGAAATAATGAGCACCGTCTTCCTTTGGGAGGACGGTCTTTTTATTTGGGGTTGTAGATCGCGGAGGTAGGCCTTTTTCTATTAGAAGGTATTTAGAAATAGAAGTTGTATTATTTAAAATAGAGAAACGGTTCGAAATAGAATCGGATACGGAGGCAGGACACGATGGCGGAGACTTCGACGATCTTTCATACACTTGTGGAATTGTTGCGCTGGCGGGCGGTGGAGCAGCCTGAGCAGTTGGCTTATACGTTTTTGCTGGAAGACGGGAGCGAAGTAAGCTATACCTATCAGGAACTGGATCAAAAGGCGCGGGCGCTCGGCGCGGTCTTGCAGGGCGTAGGCGCAACGGGTGAACGTGCGTTGTTGCTTTATCAGCCAGGGTTCGAGTATCTGGTCGCCTTTTTTGGATGTTTGTACGGCGGGGTGCAGGCCGTTCCAGCCTATCCGCCGCGACAGAACGGGAATTTAGATCGCTTGCAGGCGGTGGTGTCAGATGCCGAAGCTAAATTTGCGCTGACCACATCGGGGATTTTGCCTGGAATTGAGCAGCGTTTTGCGGATACGCCTGGATTGCAAAAAATACAATGGATCGTGACCGATACGCTGTCCCAACAGCTGTCGTCCACTTGGGTTGAGCCAGTGATCGGAACGGAGTCGCTTGCTTTTTTGCAATACACATCCGGTTCGACATCCGCACCGAAAGGCGTGATGTTGAGCCATGGCAATCTGCTCCACAATTTAGCCTTGATGCAAGAGCGTTTTGGCATCACCAAACAGACGGAAGGCGTGATTTGGCTGCCACCGTATCATGATATGGGCTTGATCGGTGGAATCTTGCAGCCGCTGTATGGCGGGTATCACATGTCGCTGATGGCACCCGTTTCCTTTATCACCAAACCGGTGCGCTGGTTGGAAGCCATTTCACGCAAAGGGGCGACGTTAGGCGGCGGGCCAAATTTTGCGTACGACCTGTGCGTACAAAAGGTCACACCGGAGCAACGCGATGCACTCGATCTGAGCAAGTGGGAGAACGCGTTTACCGGGGCTGAGCCGGTGCGTCCGGAGACTTTGGCGAAATTTGCTGATTATTTTGCTCCGGCAGGGTTTCGCAAGGAGGCGTTTTATCCCTGCTATGGCTTGGCGGAAGCGACGCTGTTCGTGACGGGCGGTGTGCGGCAGGAACGGCCGATCGTGCGGGATTATGACGGGGAAGGGCTGGAACAGAACCAAGTCATTTTGGTAGATGCACCGAATGATACGACACGAACGCTGGTCAGTTCGGGGCGTGTGGCGTTGTGCGAACAACAGATCGCCATTGTCAACCCAGACACGCGGATCACCTGTGCAGAGGATGAAGTCGGCGAAATCTGGGTGTCTGGGCCGAGCGTGGCACAAGGCTATTGGAACCGTCCAACGCAGACCGCAGAAACGTTTGCAGCCTATCTGGAGCAAGACGGCGCGGGGCCGTTTTTGCGGACGGGCGATCTTGGCTTTGTGCATGAGGGTGAGCTTTATGTGACGGGGCGATTAAAAGATTTGATCATCATCCGCGGGCGCAATCACTATCCGCAGGATCTCGAGTTTACGGTCGGCGAATGTCATCAGGCGATCGCCGCAGGTTTTGGTGCGGCTGTAGCGGTGGAAGTGGACGGTGAAGAGCGTCTGGTCATCGTGCAAGAGGTTGAACGGACGCACCGCAAGTCGAATCTGGAAGAAGTGACGACAGCAATCAGGCAAGCGGTGGCTAAGCACCATGAGCTGCAAGTCTATGCGGTGGTGTTGATCAAGCCGGCCAGCATTCCCAAAACTTCATCAGGGAAAATTCAGCGCCATCTGTGCAAAGAGCGATTTGTGCAGGGCGGATTGGATGTGCTTTTGCAAAGCACGCTCGATGGAGTGACTGCGAGCACAGAAGATTTGGCAGTGAATCAGGGTGCAGGCTTAAATCGCGAGCAACTGTTGACGTTGCCTGCGGTCGAGCGGCAAATGGTACTGGAGACGCATTTGCTGGAAAAAGCGGCCGGGGTGCTCAAGATTGCGGCTACGCAATTGGCGAATGACCAGTCGTTAAATGCGGTTGGTTTGGATTCGTTGATGGCCGTTGAGTTGAAAAATGAGTTGGAGGAGTGTTTCGGCGTGAGCGTGCCGTTAGCACGGTTGCTCGATGGGCCGAGCGTGGCGGAGTTGGCCGGAGATGTCCTTGAGCAGGTGGTGGCAAACGCTGGCGACGGACGTTCTAGCACTCCGATCACCGTCCATCCAAATGAGCTGTCCTACGGTCAGCGTGCGCTGTGGTTCATGCAACGTCTAGCTCCAGAATCGTCCGCCTACAACATCGCCCGCGCGGTGAGCATTCCAGGTGCGTTGGATCTGGCGGCGCTGAAACGGTCCTTTGAAGTGTTGTTGAGTCGGCACCCGCAATTGCGGATGAATTTTGTGATGCAGGACGGCGAAACTGTACAGAAAATGCAGGAGTACAACGTGTTGTATTTTGTCGTCGAAGATGCCACACATCTGAGCGAAGGCGAGTTGGCCGAACGGTTGTCGGTCTATGCCCACCGTCCGTTCGATTTGGCGCGTGATTCGTTGCTGCGCGTCTATCTGCTGAAACGTTCGGAGCAGGAACATATTTTGCTGCTTTCGATGCACCACATCATCGTAGATTTCTGGTCGCTCGCCGTGCTGGTCAAGGAACTGCGTGAGCTGTACCCGTTGATGCAAAGCGGCTCATCGGTCGAAGTGGGGCAGCCAAACGACAGCTACGGCGAACATGTTGCGCGTCAGGCGGAGCTGCTCGCAGGAGTGCGCGGTGAGGAGCTGCTCGCCTACTGGAAAAAGCAGCTCGGTGGGACATTGCCGCTCTTGAACCTGCCCACCGACCGTCCGCGCCCTCCGGTGCAGACCTATCGCGGTGATTCAAGAAGTTTCCGCGTGACGAAAGACGTGACGCACCAGTTAAAACAACTCGCCCAAGCGAACGGGGCCACACTGTACATGACACTGCTTGCGGCGTTCCAAGTTCTGCTTTATCGCTACAGCGGGCAGGATGATCTGCTCGTTGGATCGCCAACCGCCGGCCGCAGCAGTGCGAAGTTTGCTGATACGGTGGGGTATTTCGTCAACCCGGTCGTGTTGCGGGCAGACTTTCGCGATCAGCCTTCCTTCAGCGAGTTTCTGAAACAGGTGCGCCTGACCGTGTTGGCAGCGCTGGATCATCAAGACTATCCGCTCCCGTTGTTGGTGGAAAAATTGGCCCCAAAACGCGACTTGAGTTACCCCCCGCTGTTCCAAGCGATGTTTGTTCTGCAAAAATCACATCTGGACAGCGACGGCTTGACCGGACTGGCGCTCCAAGATTCGACCGTTCGTTTAGAAGGAGCACTTCCGTTCGCAGGCTATCCATTGGCTGGGCAGATGGCACAGTTTGACCTGACGTTGACGATGACTGAGCATGATGGGGAACTGTTGGCTTCGTTTGACTATAACAGCGACCTGTTTGATGCGGCTACGATCGAACGCATGTCAGGTCATCTGACCGAACTGCTGCGCGGGATTGGCGAAGCACCGGAGCGCAAAGTTTCGCAAATGCCGCTCTTGACACCTGTTGAGCGCGAGCAAGTGCTGTATGGCTGGAATGATAGTCAAGCGAATTTCGCGTCGGAACTCTGCTTGCATGAACGCTTTGAACAGCAGGTGGAGCGGACGCCTCATCGGGTAGCCGTGGCGTATGAGGAACAGTCGTTAACCTACGCGGAGTTGAACGAAAGGGCCAATCGGTTGGCCCATTACCTGCGCTCCTGCGGTGTCGGGCCGGATGTGCTGGTCGGACTGTGCGTGGAGAGATCGCTGGAAACGATCATCGGCGTGCTCGGGATCTTAAAAGCAGGCGGTGCTTATGTGCCGCTCGACCCGACCTATCCGCCGGAGCGCATCGCTTTTGTGCTGGAAGATGCCAGCATCTCGGTGCTGTTGACGCAGGAGAAATATCTGTCGATCCTGCCTGAACAATCGGCGCGAGTGATCGCTCTTGACCGCGACGAGGACGAGATTGCCGTAGCGAGCGGGGACAATCCGCCTAGTATAGCGGCGGCGAATCACTTGGCCTATGTGATTTATACCTCGGGATCGACGGGCCGACCGAAAGGCGTTTTGATCGAACACAGCAACGTGGTGCGACTGTTAGATGCTACCGACCATTGGTTTCAGTTTGATGAAGAGGATGTTTGGACGCTCTTTCACTCTTATGCGTTCGACTTCTCGGTCTGGGAGATCTGGGGCGCCTTGCTGTTCGGGGGCAAACTGGTTGTCGTGCCATACGAGGTCAGCCGCGATCCGCAGGCGTTTTACGGGCTGGTGGTGCAAGCAGGCGTGACGGTGCTCAACCAGACACCATCCGCATTCCGCCAACTGCTCGCAGCTGAGGAAGCGGTCGGCGTATCGCCCGATCTTGCGCTGCGCTATGTGATCTTTGGCGGGGAAGCGCTCGATTTGCCAAGTTTGTCACCTTGGTATGAGCGGCACGACGAACAAAAAACGGTGCTGGTCAACATGTATGGCATCACCGAAACGACCGTCCATGTCACCTATCGCGCGCTGTCGATGCAGGATGTGCAGACGGCTGTGGGGAGCGTGATCGGCGGGCCGATTCCCGATTTGCAAGTATATGTGCTCGATGAGCAAGGACAGCCGGTACCGATCGGGGTGCCAGGCGAACTGTATGTTGGCGGTGCGGGATTGGCCCGAGGGTATCTGAACCGAGCGGAGTTGACAGCTGAGCGCTTCGTGCAAAATCAATTTGGGCCAGGGCGATTGTACAAGTCGGGTGACTTGGCGCGTTTCCTGCCGGACGGGCAGTTGCAGTACCTCGGGCGCATCGACCATCAAGTGAAAGTGCGGGGCTTTCGCATCGAGCTTGGGGAGATCGAAGCGGCGTTGGAACAGCATCCGTCTGTGCGCGAAGCATTGGTGGTGGCGTGGGACGAAGTGCCAGGTGAGAAGCGTCTTGTCGCCTATGTGGTCGCCGATCGGAGCTTGACAGGCGGAGACTTGCGAGCCTATGTGAAGGAGCGGTTGCCAGAGTATATGGTGCCATCCGTGTTCATGCAGATCGACGCGTTCCCGCTGACTGGCAACGGAAAGGTCGATCGCCGTGCCTTGCCTGCGCCAGAAAGCGGTCGCCGCGATGTGAGCACCCAGTATGCCGCTCCGAAAAATGAGCTACAGCGACAATTGGCGATCATTTGGCAGGAAGCGCTCGGGATCGAGCAGGTCGGCATTTACGATAATTTCTTTGACTTGGGCGGACACTCGCTGTCTTTGGCGAAGGCGCACCATGCCATTCAGGAGCGACTTTTGCACACGTTCTCCATCGTGGAGATGTTCAAGCATCCGACGATCGATGCGCTGGCCAGTTTCTTACACCAAGGTGACGAGGTGGCCGAACCACGGCTTGGCGTCGAACAACTGCGCGACAAGGCGAGTCGGAAGAAGGAGGCGCTGAACAGGCAGAAACAGTTCCGAAAAGACAGGAGGAAGTGACGTTGACAGCGAGACAGTCTTTGCATGGAATTGCGATCATCGGGATGGCCGGACGTTTTCCGGGCGCAAAAAATACGGCTGAGTTTTGGCATAATTTAACGGTGGGAACGGAATCGATCCGTTCCCTGACCGAGGAGGAACTCAAGGCGGCGGGAGTAGACTCGGCGCTTTTGAGCGATCCCTTTTATGTCAAGCGGGGAGCGGTGCTGGAAGGGGCCGAACTGTTTGATGCGGACTATTTCGATTTTTTGCCTAAGGAAGCGGAAGTGACCGATCCGCAACAGCGTCTGTTTCTAGAGTGTGCCCATGAGGCGCTGGAAGATGCAGGTTATGATCCACAGCAGTTTGCAGGTGCTGTCGGGGTGTTTGGCGGCACGGGTCGGAATACGTATGTGAATCATATTTACGCCAATCCGGAGCTGGTGCAGGCCGTCGGAAAGTATGGGGCATTGATCGGAAATGATGCGGACTATCTGGCGACGCGCGTGGCCTATAAGCTCAACCTGCGCGGGCCTGCCTTGACGGTGCAGACCGCCTGTTCGACCTCCATGGTCGCCGTTCATTTGGCATGCCAGAGCCTGTTGACCTATGAGTGTGACATGGCGCTGGCCGGAGGTGTGGCAGTAAAAGATCCGCAGGTCGAAGGCTATCTCTATCAGGATGGTGGGATTCTCTCACCGGATGGACATTGCCGGGCGTTCGATGCGAAGGCGCAAGGGACAGTTGTTGGCAATGGCGCAGGCGTTGTGCTCTTGAAGCGATTGGACGAGGCGGTGGCGGATGGCGATCACATCTATGCGGTGATTCGCGGGTCGGCGGTGAACAATGACGGTTCTGTAAAAGTCGGCTTTACGGCGCCGAGTGTAGCCCGGCAAGCGGCCGTGATTTCGGAAGCGTTAGCGATGGCAGAGGTCGAGGCGGAGACGATCTCCTATGTGGAGGCACATGGGACGGGAACGACGCTTGGCGACCCGATTGAGATCGCGGCACTGACGCAAGCGTTTCGGGAGTCGGGTGTGGCAGGGAATGGATTTTGCGCGGTGGGGTCGGTCAAGACGAACGTCGGTCATCTCGATGCTGCGGCCGGGGTGACCGGTTTGATCAAGACTGCACTGGCTTTGCAACATCGGGTGATACCGGCGACCCTACATGTCGAGGAGCCGAACCCGCAGATCGATTTTGCCAACTCGCCCTTTTACATTAATGGCGAGCAGCAGGCGTGGCAGACGAAAGGCGTGCGCCGGGCTGGAGTCAGCTCGTTTGGCATCGGGGGGACGAATGCGCATCTGATTTTGGAAGAGGCTCCAAGCCTAGAACAAGGGAGTGCGGCAAAAGGGCATCAGTTGCTGATGGTTTCGGCAAAAACGGACTCGGCGTTGGAAGCGCTTTCGTCGCGGCTGGCCGATGAGTTGGAACGCCATCCGGAAATCGATCTTGCCGATGTGGCCTATACGCTCCAAGTGGGGCGGACGTTGCATGGACATCGTCGGGCTGTCGTTTGTCAGGATGTTCCAGCGGCGTTGCGCGCGTTGCGGGACCCTAGCTTGATGCAGACTCGGGTGGTCAGCGAGAGTGCGGAGCCTTTCGTCGTGTTCCTTTTTTCTGGGCAAGGGGCGCAATATGTGAACATGGGGCAAGAGCTGTATGCAAGCGTGCCTGCGTTTCGTGAAGAGGTTGATCGCTTGGCCGCATTGGCGGCGTCGCATCTAGGCTGTTCACTGCTCGAGATTTGGGCACGGGAGGACTTGCATCAGACGCAGTATGCGCAAGTTGCGTTGTTTGTCTTTGACTATGCGCTCGCCAAGCTCTGGCAGGCTTGGGGGGTGGAACCGCAGGCGATGATCGGACACAGCATCGGTGAGTATGTGGCGGCGGTATTGGCTGGCGTGATGTCGCTGGAAGAGGCGCTGGAACTGATCGTTGTGCGCGGACGCTTGATGCAGGACATGCAGCCAGGGGCGATGATGGCACTGGCGATGGGAGAGGCGGACGTTCGAAAGCTGCTGGCAGAACGTGATGGAAGTGCGGAGTCAGCGCAGCGAGAAGCAGCGTTTGATCTGGTTGAAGATGGTGTGGAGGTGCAGTCGTGGCAGGCTCATGAGGCAGGGGTGACGGCAGGAGCAGGGACCGACTCTTTGTCGATTGCATGCGTCAATGGGGTAAAGGCGACAGTGGTCGCTGGGCCATTTGCCGCGATCGAGGCGCTGGAAGTTCGTTTGGCGGCGCGGGGTGTGACCTATCGCCGTCTGGAAACGTCGCATGCGTTTCATTCGGAGATGATGGAGCCGATGCTGGAGCGCTTTGCAGCGGCTGTATCGCGAATGAAGCTGAGCCCGCCAAAGAAGCGATATCTGTCCAATCTGACGGGAACGTGGATCACGGCAGAGGAGGCGACCGACCCCAGCTATTATGTGCGCCATCTGCGCGAAACGGTGCGCTTTGGCGAAAATGTGGGGGCGGTGTTACAGGAGCCAAATTGTGTGTTTTTGGAAGTCGGGCCGGGAAGGTCGCTTACCACGTTGGTCAAAGAGGTGCACCCCGTGGTGCTGGCGACGACACGCCATCGGGACGAAGGACAGTCGGATGTCGCATGTTTGCTCAACTCCGTTGCGCAATTGGTGTTGCACGGCGTACATGTAAACTGGCAGGCGATGCATGCGGACGAACGTCGACTGCGTCTGTCTTTGCCGACCTATCCATTTGAGCGACGGAAATTCTATGTAGAAACGGGCGCAAAAAAACCGTTTCGTCAAGCTGGCAAACTGGCCGATCGATCCGAATGGTTTTATCTGCCGCTGTGGAAACAGTCAGCACCTGTTTTGAAAACGGAACACAATTCATTGTGGCTGGTGTTTCTCGACGAAGACGGATGGGGTGACAAACTGGTTCGCCAGTTGCGTGATGCGGGGGAGGATGTGTGTACCGTAGCACAGGGTGAGGAGTTTGCTGTGCTGGAGGGTGGCCATTTTACGCTCAATCCCACGCAGCGAGCGGACTACAGTCAGCTATTGAAGCAGGTGATGCCCTCGAAGATCGTCCAGCTCTGGAACTTGGACGCTCCTTCACAAGATGCCGGATTCTATTCGATGCTCTTTCTCACACAGGCGCTTGGCGAGCAACAATCAGGAAGAGATTGTCAGATTTTTGTTGTCACCAATCGTTTGCAGGATGTGACAGATGATGAGGTGCTTCACCCGGAGCGGGCCACGATGCTCGGGGTGGTGAAAGTGATTTCGCAGGAGTACCCGAACCTGATGTGCCGTGCTGTAGACGCGGTGCTTGGTAAACAGGAAGATCGGCTAATCGAGCAGTTGTTGGCTGAGTTTACTGCGGACGATGCCAAAGAAACTTTTGTCGCTTATCGTGGAAAGCACCGCTACGTGCAGACGTTCGAACCGATCCGTATTCCCGATGCCTTGCAAAACTTGAAGTTGCGCCAAGGCGGGGTCTATCTGCTCACAGGAGCGGGTCATGCGCTGGGCAAAGTGTTTGCGGAACAGCTTGCCCAAACGGTCAAGGCCAAATTGATCTTGGTCGCTGCTCCCGGCACGCCGCGGGCCGTTGTGGATACGGAGCATCTCTTCTTTCACGCCGACGTCGCAGATGTTGAGCAGATGGAATCGGTTGTGGCGCAGGCGCTGACAACTTTCGGCGAGATTCATGGTGTGCTTCATGCCGAAGAGGTGATCGGCTCCGGCCTGATCCAGCTGAAGACAAAAGAGCTGGCAGATCGTGTGTTGCGTCCGAAAGTGCAAGGAACGCTCGTTTTGCATCAGGTGCTTCGCAACTGTAAACTCGACTTTTTCGCCCTCTTCTCGCGAACGATTTCCTTCACGGGCGGTTTTGGTCAGGTGGACAATGCGGCGGCGAGCGCGTTTTTGGATGCTTTTGCTCGCAGTCAGCCGGACGTAGTGGTCGTCAATTGGAGCGGCTGGCAGTTTGATGCGTGGCAGGCTGCGCAGACGATGATTTTGCCAGAGCTGCAAAAGCATTTACAGCAGTTGCAACTGCGATTTGGTTTGTCGGCGGAAGAAGGGCTTGTGGCGTTTGAACGCGTGTTGGGCAGCGGCTTGAAGCAGGTGATTGTGTCCACCCAAGATTTTCAAACGGCGCTGGAAGAGCTGTCATTTTTCCATACGTCCGCCTACCTCAAATCTTTGCCCCAGACTGCTCCGATTGCGGGAGGCGATCTTTTGCGGCCCTACATGGCGCCGCGCAATGAAGTGGAGCAGACGGTGGTGGCGCTCTGGCAGGAACTGTTCACCTTGGATCGAGTTTCGGTGCAGGACAATTTCTTCGAGTTGGGCGGTAACTCGCTGCTTGGCGTGCAATTGGTGATGCGCCTGCGTCAGACGTTTGGATTGGATGTGCCGATGAGTATGCTCTATGATTCCCCGACGGTGGCAGGTCTTGCGCAAAGCATTGTCAAGCAGCAGATCGAACATACCGAATCGGACGAGTTGGAGGCGATGCTTCTAGAGATCGAGAGCTTGTCTATAGAAGAAGCCCAAGCGATCTTGACTGGGAAGTAGTGACACTGCTTTATGTGGAGGAGATGCTAGCATGGATCGTTTGCAAGAGCGTCTGGCCGCCTTATCGCCGGAACAACGCGCCCTGTTCGAGCAACAGGTGATGCGAAAGAGCTTGTCCGCACGAGGCGAGCGTGGGAAGGGATCAATTTCGCGTCGCGGACATCAGGGACCGAGTCGGCTGTCGTTCGATCAAGAGCGAATGTGGCAGTTGCACCAGCAAGCGCCAGAGTTGCCTACGTACAATGTGTACGGATCGATCCGCATCAGAGGCTTGCTCAAAGTTGATGCGATGCGACGAGCGCTCCATGAAATCATCAGGCGTCATGAAGCGTGGCGAACGGTGTTTCGGATGATCGACGGTCAGGTGATGCAGGTGGTGATGCCTGAAATTCTCCTGCCGTGGGTCGAAGTTGATCTGACAGATGTGGCGCTTGTCGATCGGGAGCAGGCGATGCAAAAGGTCATCGGGGAAGAGGTCAAGCGACCTTTCGAATTGGAACAAGGACCCATGCTGCGCGTCAAGCTAGTACATGCGGCGCAGGATGAGTGGTGCTTGGTGCTGACGGTGCATCATTTGGTGACAGATCGGGTGTCCTTTTCGATCGTATTTGAGGAGTTGTCGGAGCTATATCGCGCTTTGGTGCAGGGAGCGCGGGCAACGCTGCCCGAACCGGAGATTCAATATTCGGACTATGCGGAGTGGCAGCGAGAGTATTTGACAGGTGACGAGTTGCAAAGGTTGTTAGCCTATTGGAAGGGTCGATTGGCGGGGAGCGACTTTTTGTTACAACTGCCGACCGACTATCCGCGCCCTGTTGTGCAGTCACATCGAGGCGTGAGAGTGTTTTTTGATCTTCCCCAAGCGGGGCTTCAGCGTTTGAAAGCGTTGGGACAGCAGGAAGGTGCCACCAGCTTCATGGTCTTGCTGGCGGCCTATCAAGTTCTGTTGCACCGTCTTTGCGGGCAAGAAGACATCGTGGTCGGCACGCCGTTCGCAAATCGTGGACGCAAAGAGATGGCGCGCGTGCTTGGCTATGTATTGACCAGTTCTGTCATCCGAACTGAGGTAAGCGGAGAGCTGAGGTTTTGTGATCTGCTCCATCGAGTTCGTGAGGCGGCGATCGGTGCATTCGCCCATCAGGAATTGCCGTTTCATCTGCTGAAAGAAGCGTTGCACCTGCCAGTCGATTCAAGCCGCAACCCCGTCTTTCAAGCGATGTTCGTCTACGTAGAGGCGGACGACAGACCGTTGCAACTGCCAGGTTTGGAAATCGAGTACGACCTGCTCGATGCTGGAACTGCCAAGTATGATTTGACATTGGGGCTCGTCGAACGCGAATGGGGTCTGGAATGCTTTTTCGAATACAGCCCCGACCTCCACCGCGCTGAAACTGTCCACCATTTTGCTCAAACCTGGCTGAGCCTGATCGAGGCGATCATCGAGAATCCTTCAGCGAAAATTTGTACACTCTAGGCGTGTTACCCAAACACAGGGAGTGATCGAACGATGGTGGAGAATCAACGATCTCAAGCGACAGAGTCTGAACAAACGAAAGTAGATGTGAAGCGGTTGGAAGAAGGCGAATGGTCGCTGGAAGAGCTCGACCGACGCATCCCGTCCTTATCGCAAGAACAAACAGCAGACGAGTGAACGAAAAAGCATCCGTACATCGCGGGTGCTTTTTCCCATTTGGGAGGGGAGGTCGAGCGAAACGTAAATTTGTGGATGCGCGAGTCGGCCCTTTGTTTCCACTTTGAATCAGGAGGGGAGCGATCGGTTGGATGGTCGTCGCGAGGAACTTTGTGCTTATATAATAATTACAAATAAAACAAAATTTCCCTAATGAATTATTGTCTTTATACTATTATTTAAGCCATTCAAGTTTCACAGAGGGAAGTTCGATCTTCATGTCGTAATTGTTATTTAGCTGACCAATTATTATTAATTTTTGCATTGAACCGAAAAGACAATATCGTGAATGGTTGGAATCATATTGCATATTGCACAAGCATAATTTGTGCGCAAGAAGCGAGCGAGGGAGTGGAACCATGGACAATCGTATGCTGGAGCTGGTGACATTGAAGAGTTGGGATGAACAGCTGACGACAGAGGCGAAAGAAACCACTCAGATCGTGTTGTGCTTCACTGGTTCGTTGAATTTGGAAATAGTAGCGAAAAGCGTGCGCGAGATCATTTCCCGCCATGAAGTGTTGCGAACGACCGTCTCTCTCCTTGATGGAACGACAGTGTCCGCTTTGCAAGTGGAACCGTATGTGGCTATGCCTTTGCTGGACCTCACTCATTTGCCTGAAGCAATCAGAACATCGTCTCTAGAGAAACTGCTGGTGCAAGAGGCAGCCACTCCTTTCCAAGTAGAAAAGGACCTTTTGCTGCGTACGTTGCTGATCAAAAGGGCACCCGATGAGCACGTTTTCCTTGCAGTCATGCATCCGGTAATTACAGCCGAATGGGCAAAAGACGTCTTCCTGCACGAATTGTCTGCGCTCTATGACGCGTTTGTGACGGGGCAGCAATCTCCACTTCCAGATGTAGACGCGGCTGCGATACAGGCGATGCGCGGCGATCTTGAGCGCATGTGCAGGCAAGCCACAGAGGCGGCGGAGGAGCAGTATGCCAGGCAGATCAGCCACCTGTTGGCAGAAGAGGCGGGGTACGAAGATTCGGCCCAAGATATCGCGATGCCGATTTCCTTCGCCCAACAGCGCCTGTGGTTGATCGATCAGATGGACCCCGGCACTCCGCTATACAACATTCCGGCCACCTTGCGTTTGACCGGAAAATTGAACCTGAACGCCCTCGAACAATGTTTCAACGAGATGCTACACCGTCATGAGTCATTGCGCACAGTGTTTCGCCTGATCGACGGTGAGCCGATGCAAGTGATCAAAGAATATAAGTTCCGCAACATTCCGAAGCTTGATGTGCAGAACTTGAGCAACAAGGAAGTGGAAATCAGGCGTTGGGCAGATCATCAACAGATGTACTCATTCGACCTAGCCAAAGGTCCGCTTCTGCGTCTGCTTCTGATCAAAGTCGCCCCGGAGGAACATGTTCTCCTGTTCACGATGCACCACATCATTTCGGACGGTTGGTCGATGAACGTGTTTATTCAGGAGATCGGGACGCTCTATCATGCGTTTGCAAAAGGATTGCCTTCGCCGCTACCGGAGTTGTCGATTCAGTATGCAGACTTTGCTCATTGGCAGCGCGAGCGCTTGCAAGGCGAAGTGTTGGAGGATCAGCTTTCCTATTGGAGGAAAAAGCTGGGCGGGGAACTCAGCGTCCTGCAACTGCCGACCGACCGTCCGCGCCCTGCTGTACAGACGAATCGCGGCCACACGATCTACTTCAAGGTTCGTAAAGAATCGTATGAGAAACTGCTTTCCAACGGACGAAGGGAAGGCGCGACCTCCTACATGACGTTGCTGACCGTGTTTAAAATCTTGCTCAACATCTACAGCGGGCAGGATGACTTTGCGGTCGGCTCTCCGATTGCGGGGCGCAATCACACGCAGTTGGAGCCTTTGATCGGATTTTTAGTCAACACGTTGGTGCTGCGCACCGACCTGTCGGGCGATTACAGCTTCAGCGAACTGCTGCGTCGCGTCAAGGCGACAACTTTAGAAGCGTACGCGCATCAAGAGGTGCCGTTTGAGATGTTGGTGGCAGAATTGCAACCGGATCGAAACAAAAGCCATTCGCCGCTGTTCCAAGTGATGTTCACCTTGCAGACCATTCCGGAGAGCAAATTGGAAGCGGACGGTTTTTCGTTTAGCGCCATCGAAATGAAAGCGGATCTGGCCAAATTTGATTTAACTTTGGCGATGGAAGAGGGCGCAGAAGGGCTGAATGGCATTTTAGAATACAACGTTGATCTGTTTGACAAAGCGACGGCTGTACGGATGGCCGAACATTTCCAGCAACTGCTCGATGCTGTTGCCGAACAGCCTGACGTTTCCTGTTCCGAGTTGTCGATTTTGACACAAGCAGAACAGCAACGATTGCTTGTCGAGTGGAACCAGACACAGGTTGATCTGCCCAAGCGAGCGGTACACGAGCTTTTCGAGCAACAGGCTGCGGCGACCCCAGATCGAACGGCTCTCGTGTTTGAAAAGGAGCGCTTGACCTATCGTGAACTGAATGAGAGCGCCAATCGTCTGGCCCGCCATTTGCAAAAACTAGGGGTTGGGACAGGGGATCTGGTCGGGCTTGCGATGGAGCGTTCGAGCGAACTGATCATCGCAATGCTCGCGATAGTAAAGGCGGGCGGGGCGTATGTTCCGTTCGATCCAGCCTATCCACTGGAACGTCTACGCTACATGCTGGAAGACACGGGCGTCACGGTGATGGTGACGATGGCTCATCTGGTCGATAAATTGCCACCGCATAACGCGCGGCAAGTCTGCGTCGAACAGTTGCACGAGGTGCTCGCGCAGGAGAGTGGAGACAATCTAACATCAGCTGTGACTCCTGACAGTGTGGCCTATGTGATGTACACGTCCGGTACGACGGGCAATCCGAAGGGCATTTTGATTCCGCATCGCGGCATCGTTCGACTGGTGTACGGACCGAGCGCCGCGCTTCCCTATATATCGGACGATGTCGGACTGCAATATGCCCCGATCGCCTTTGATGCATCGACGGTGGAAATTTGGGGTGTGCTGCTGAATGGTGCGAAATTGGTCGTCTACCCGCCGTATCAAGCGTCGATGGAGGAGATCGGACATGCGGTTCGCGAACATGGCATTACCGTTTTGTTCCTGACGGCCGGGCTATTCCACCAGATGGTCGAGGCACATCTCGAAGGACTGCGCGGCATACGCTTGCTCGCTTCGGGCGGTGACGCGATCTCTGCACCGCATGCGAAAAAGGTGATCGAGCAGTTGAACCTCACTTTCTTCAACCTTTACGGCCCGACCGAGGTGACCTCTGTCGCCAGCGCTCATGCGGTCAGGGCGGGGGACGATGTTGGCACCAGCCTGTCGATCGGCCGACCGATCGCGAACACGAGCGTCTACGTGTTGGACAATCGGATGCACCCGGTGCCGACTGGCGTGGTGGGAGAATTATATGTCGGCGGAGAAGGGATTGCACTCGGCTATTTGAATCGCCCCGATCTGACAGATGAACAGTTTGTGCCCAGCCCCTTCAAGCACGAAGAGCGCCTCTACAAGACGGGCGATCTGGTGCGCTGGTTGGCAAATGGCACGCTGGAGTTTATTGGACGTATCGACAGTCAAGTGAAAATTCGCGGCTTCCGCATCGAACTCGGGGAAGTGGAGTCGGTGATCGAACAGCACCCGGCCATCGTCCAAGCGGCGGTGATGGCAAGAGAAGACGTGCCAGGGCTGAAACGTCTTGTCGCCTACCTCGTGTTTGACCCGGCGGCAAGTGCATCATCTGGCGATGTGCGCGAATTTTTGCTCGACAAACTGCCCGATTATATGGTGCCAAGCGCGATTGTCACGCTCGAGTCCTTCCCGCTCACCGCCAACCAAAAGCTGGACTACCGCGCGCTTCCAGCACCAGAGGGTCGTCCCGAACTGGAAACGGAGTATGTCGAGCCGCGCAACGAGGCCGAAGCGAAGATCGCAGCGCTTTTTGCAGAACTGTTGGGAGTCGAACAAGTCGGAGCTTTTGACGATTTCTTTGAACTTGGCGGTCACTCGCTGCTCGGAACACGTCTGGTGTCCCGCATTCGCGAAGTGTTTCAGGCCGAGATGCCGCTGCGGGCTCTGTTCGATCATGCGACGGTGGCAGCGCTCGCGAAACTGCTGAGCGATGAGAATCAAAGCGTAACGCCAGTACAACTACCTCCGCTTCGCAAAGCATTGCGCGACGAGCCGATCCCGCTGTCTTACGCTCAGCAGCGTCTCTGGTTCCTCGACCAATTGACGCCGGGTAGCAATGCGTACAATATGCCGTCCGCACTGAAACTGCAGGGCGTGTTGGATGTGGAAGCTGTCAAACGCAGTTTTAACGAGATTGTCAGGCGCCATGAATCGCTGCGCACGACCTTCCAGATGGAAGGGGAGCAGGCGGTGCAAGTGATCGCGCCTGTCTTGGAACTGGATGTGCCGGTGATCGACCTTACTGCAGCAGCAGACCGCGACGATCAACTGCATCTTCTGGTGCAGAAGGATGCGACCGACCCGTTTGATCTGCACGAAGGCCCACTTTTGCGCGTTACTTTGATCCGTTTGGCGACAGAAGAGCACGCGCTCCTCGTCAACATGCACCATATCATCTCGGACGGCTGGTCGATGAACGTATTGATCGAGGAGTTCGTGGCGCTCTATGGAGCCTACTCGCAACAGCAATCTTCGCCGCTTAGCGAACTGCCCGTGCAGTTTGCCGACTATGCGATCTGGCAGCGCGGTTGGATGAATGGTGAAACGTTGGACGAGCAGATGGCTTACTGGACAACCAAATTAGGCGGCGACCTCCCCGTTTTGGAATTGCCGACCGACTCTAGTCCAGAAGCGAACAGCGGACAGAGTGCTCGGCAGGTGGTCATGCTGTCCGAATCGATGACTCAACAGTTGAAAAAGTTGGGTCGGGAGGAAGGCACGACCCCGTTCATGACGGTGCTTGCCGCTTTCAAAACACTGCTCGCCCGCATGACTGGACAGGATGACATCATCGTCGGAACTCCGGTCGCCAATCGCGGTACGGTGGAGACGGAAGGGTTGATCGGCATTTTGCTGAATACGCTTGCCCTGCGCACCGACTTTAGCGGCGGGCCGACCTTCCGCGAACTGTTGAGCCGTGTGCGTGAAACGACTTTGGATGCGTTCGCCCGCCAAGAGGTACCGTTCGAAAAGATCGTTGAAGAAATCCAACCGGACCGCAATATGAACCGCAACCCGGTGTTCGACGTCATGGTCAACTTCGTCAACACGCCAAGCAGTGACTTGTCACTCCCAGGTCTGACGATCTCCGGACTTGAAGCGGGCGCAGAGCCAGCTTCCAAGTTCATGATGACGCTTTACATCTCGGAGCAGGACGAACAGTTGCGCATGAGCCTCGTCTATCAGACGGCGCTATTCAAAGCGGAGCGCATGGCAACCTTCATGGAGCAATTTGAATTCCTGCTCGAGCAAATGTTGGCGGAACCGGATCGCAAGGTCAATACCTGCACGCTGGTAACGTCTTCCTGCCGGAACCGACTCCCCGATCCAACCGTGGCGATCGCAGAACCGGACTACCCGTTCATCAACGAGCTTTTTGCCAAATGGGCGGGAGAAGCGCCTGAGCAGAGCGCCGTTATGCAAGGCGGGCGAGAGTGGTCCTACCGAGACCTACAAGAGCGCGCCGACACGCTGGCTCGTGTGCTGGTCGCAAACGGGGTAGCGCCAGGCGATGCTGTGGCTGTGGCTGGGACGCGCAATTTCGGATTTATCGTCACCATGCTCGGCGTGTTGAAGAGCGGTGGTGTTTTGGTACCGATCGATCTTCACCTGCCGCTGAATCGTCAGAGCGTGATGGTCGAGCAGTCGAAAGCGAAACATCTGCTCTTCACAAGCGATGAGGAAATGACAGACGACTGGCAAACGATGTTCCTACGTTTCGAAATCGTGCACATCGACCCACACAGCGGGAGCGTATTGCAAAAGTCGGCACCTGACACAACTGTGTTGCCGACGCTGGCCCCAGACGACCCGGCCTATATTTTCTTCACCTCGGGAACGACGGGCGTGCCCAAAGGCGTTCTCGGCTGTCACAAAGGGCTCAACCACTTCCTGGCCTGGCAGCGCAGCACGTTTCAGATCGGCCCGAGCGACCGTGTCGCGCAACTGATCCATCTGTCATTTGACGCAGTGCTGCGCGATGTGTTCCTCCCGCTGACCAGCGGGGCGACGCTGTGCCTCCCCGAAGCGACAGACGATCTAGGCGGCGACTTGATCTTGCCGTGGCTGGAGCGCGTCGGGGTCACCGTGTTGCATACCGTACCGTCTGTCGCTCAAGCGTGGGCGACCGATCATCCGCATGGCTTCTCGCTTCGTTCGCTGCGCCACCTGTTCCTGGCGGGCGAACCGTTGACCGATGTGCTGGTCAATCGCCTGCGCGGTGCATTCCCGGCACTCGGCAATATCATCAACCTGTATGGCCCGACGGAAACAACGATGGTTAAATGTTACCATGTCGTGCCGGAACAGCCCGAACCGGGAATCCAACCGGCCGGCGTTCCATTCCCAGAAACGCAGGCGCTCGTTCTGAGCGAGACGGGACAGCTCTGCGGGATCGGTGAACAAGGGGAGATCGTTCTTCGCACACCGTTTCGTACGCTCGGCTATGTCAACGCTCCAGAGGAGAATTCGAATTTTGTGCAAAACCCGTTTTGTCCGCATGATCCTGCCGACAAGCTATACTTCACAGGCGACAAAGGGCGCTATCGCCTTGACGGGTCGTTGGAAATTCTCGGACGTACGGACGATCAGGTCAAAGTTCGCGGTGTGCGGATTCAATTGCATGAAGTGTCCTCTGTGCTCCTGCGACACGAGGCTGTCCACGCCTGCGCAGTGCTCGATTGGAAAGACGAAACTGGACAGACTGAACTGGTTGCTTACCTCGTAGTAAAAGAGGGGCATAAGGCGACCGCCGAAGACCTGCGTGTCCATTTGGAGCGTCACTTGCTCGCTGCGATGGTGCCGAGGTCGTTCCAGTTCCTCGATGTCCTGCCGCGACTAGCCAACGGCAAAGTCAATCGCAAAGCGCTGCCCAAACCGGAACGAGTTCGCGCAACCGATGCGGCATATGTCGCACCGCGCACCCCGACCGAGGAAAAGTTGGCTGTGATCTTTGCGGACGTGCTACGCTTGGAAAAAGTGGGTGTTCAGGATAACTTCTTTGCGCTCGGCGGTCATTCTCTGCTGGCCACTTCGTTGGTCTCTCGCATTCGTCATGAATTCGAAGTGGATCTACCGCTTCGCACCCTGTTCGAACGCCCGACGGTCGCCGCGATCGCCGAGGAGGTCGAAGGGAAACTGTCGCAAGGCTTGCGCAGAGAGCGGATCACCATCGAGCGGATGTCTCGGGAGCGCAGGGCAGTTCGGCCAACTTCTGTGGCCAATCGACAAAAACCGCCGGGCACAACCACGCAGGGGGAACCCGATCCATCTGACCTCGTGTGATCGCATTGTCGAGCTCCCGTTGGTTTTCGCGCAACATGTCGCTAGTTTCTCGATCAGTTCGATCTAAGAATTAGTTGTCAGAAGCAAGGAACCCCTTGCACAACAGGGCAAGGGGTTCCCTTCATTCAAAAAGGTAGGTGACACCATGGATCGCAAAACAGACCTGCTACAACGACGGACCAATTTGTCCGCAGATAAAAGAGCCTTGCTTGAAAAACGCCTGCGCGGTGAGATCAAAACGCCCGCAGCGACAGGCATTGCCAAGCGTGAACCGGCTGCGACGGCTGCGCTGTCTTTTGCCCAAGCGCGCTTGTGGTTTCTCGACCGTTTTCAACCGGGCAATCACATCTACAACATCCCTTCGATCATTAAGATGCAGGGTAATCTCAAGTTGGAGGTTCTAACGCAAAGCATCAACGACATCATCGCCCGCCATGAAGCGCTCCGCACCACTTTCCACGCGGCTGGTGGAGTGCCGTACCAAGCGATCGCCGAGGAATTGACCCTCAAGGTTCGAGTGCTCGAAGTACCAGATAACGAGTGGCGTCGCTTTGCCCGAGAAGAAGCACGAAAGCCGTTTGATTTAGCACGAGGGCCGTTGATTCGCGCCACGTTGTTGCGCATTGCGGAAAATGAGCACATTTTGCTGCTCACGTTGCATCACATCGTCGCGGATGGCTGGTCGCTCGGCGTGTTGTTGCAGGAGATGATCGCGCTTTATCAAGCGAATTACCAAGGAGAGTCGGCGCAGTTGCCGGAGCTGCCGATTCAATATGCCGACTATGCCAAATGGCAACAGGATCAAGAGGACGTGCTTTCCAAACAGCTGACCTACTGGAAAAAACAATTGGGTGACCATCCGCCTGCACTGCAACTCACCACCGATCACCTGCGCCCACCGAAGCAATCTTCGCGAGGCGAACAGCAGCGACATCCGCTGCCGGATGAACTCACCGCCAAACTAAAAGAGCTCTGCGAAGAAGAGGGCGTCACGCTCTTCATGTTGCTCTTGGCGGGGTTTCACGTCTTGTTGCACCGCTGGACTGGACAGGACGACATTTCGATCGGGACACCGATCGCTGGACGGAGCCGTGTAGAGATCGAAGGGCTGATCGGTCTGTTTATCAACTCGCTGTCACTACGGGTGCGCATCGATGGGGAGCAGACGTTCCGCGACCTGTTGCAACAGGTGCGTCAAACGTCGCTCGATGCTTTTGCGAACCAAGACGTCCCCTTTGAAAAACTAGTCGAGGAGCTGCAAGTTGAACGGAGTATGAGCCAGACGCCGCTCTTCCAAGCATTTTTCCGCCATCTCGCCGAGCTGTACACGGAGATGCACCTGCCTGAATTGACTTGGTCACCGCTGATCGCAGAAACGGACACGGCGATGTTCGACCTGTCACTGGCGGTCGGAGAGACCAACGGCAGTTTGACTTGCTCGATTGAGTACAGCCCCGACCTTTTCGATGGGGAGACCATGGCGCGCATGCTGACCCATTACCACGAACTGCTGGTCAGCATCACCGAAAACCCTGAACAAAAAGTGAGCGAACTCAACTTGCTCCCTGCCGCCGAGCGTCAAGGACTGATCGCGCTGGGTCAGGGGCAACTGGTAGAGCGGAAGGACCACCGCTGTGTTCATCAGCTTTTTGAAGCACAAGCGGAAAAATGGCCCCAAGCGCTGGCCGTTCTCATGGGTGAGGATCGCCTGACCTATGCGGAACTGAACGAACGGGCAAACCGCTTGGCCAACATCTTGCAAGCTCAAGGCGTCGGACCGGGTGATCTGGTCGGAATACGCCTCGAGCGCTCGCCTGAACTGATCATCAGCATTTTGGGCGTTCTAAAGGCGGGTGCCGGCTACGTACCGGTCGATCCTACACATCCGGAAGAGCGTCAAACTTACATCCTGCAAGATGCCCAAGTGTCCGTTCTACTTACCAGTCCGGCGCATACGATCTCAGCATCGGCATCGACGAGCGTCACGATCGATAACCAGAACGGTGCGAGCATCGTGATGATCCGAACAGAGCATCACGATCACGCGAAGGCACCTCGCGAGCAAGGCACCGTCGCGCTGGAAAATACGATGTACGTCCTGTACACATCGGGCACCACCGGGCAGCCCAAAGGGGTCGTCATGCCCCATCGTGCCATGCAGAATCTGATCGACTGGCAACTTCAGGACGCCAAATTTATTGCGGGTCAAAGGACCTTGCAATATGCTACGATCACGTTCGATGTCTCGGTGCAAGAGATTTTCTCCACGCTCTGTTCCGGTGGGACATTGGTGCTACTCACCGATGAGGTGCGCCGCGATCCGATGCAGTTGATCCCCTACTTATCGTCACAGCAGGTGGAGCGCCTCTTCTTGCCCTATGTCGCCTTTCAGCAATTGGCCGAAGCGGCAGAGGGACTGCGAGATACCAGTCTGCACCTGTGCGAAATCTACACCGCTGGTGACCAACTGCAACTGACAGCCCCGATCAAACGTCTGTTACAGCGTTTGCCTGGGTGCACGCTATACAACCATTACGGGCCGACCGAGTCACATGTCGTCACGTCCTATCGCTTGCCGGAGGAGACAACAGACACCATGCCGCCGATTGGTCGTCCGATCTCGGGGGCTGCGATACGCATTTTGGATAGCCAAAACCAATTTGTCCCGCTCGGCGTGCCCGGTGAGCTTTGCATTGGCGGCCAGTGCTTATCGAATGGCTATTTGAATCGCCCTGAGCTCACCGCAGAGCGCTTCATCCTGCATGAAGGGGAGCGCTTCTACAAAACGGGCGATCGAGCCCGCTGGCGCACCGATGGTCAAATCGACTATCTGGGCCGTCTCGATCACCAAGTCAAAATCCGCGGGTACCGCATCGAACCAGGCGAGATCGAAAGCGTGCTTCGCCAGCACCACAATGTACTCGAAGCTGCAGTCATCCCGCATGAACTCAGCCCGGGCGACAAACGACTCGTCGCCTACCTCGTCGCACGCCAGCAACCTGCGCTAAGCAGTGCGGAACTGCGCGATTACTTGCATGACAAACTGCCCGAGTACATGATTCCATCGCTGTTTATGCATCTCGACACCATGCCGCTCAACGCCAACCGCAAGCTGGACCGCCGAGCATTGCCATCACCTGCCGGAATCCGCCTCGAAGCGGAGCACAACCACGTCGCGCCGCGAAGTGATTTGGAGCGCGAACTGGTGCAGATCTGGGAAAACTTGCTCAGCATAAGCGGCATTGGTGTTACAGACAATTTCTTCACTCTCGGCGGACACTCGTTGCTTGCTGTGCGCTTGATGGCGCAGATCACCACCCGTTTCTCCCAAACGCTCCCGCTTTCTGCCCTTTTTGAAGGCGGTACCGTCGAGCATCTGGCCAACCTGTTGCGACAAACGGGCCACAGAAGCTGGTCACCGCTGATCCCGATCCAAGCGGACGGCACCGAGACACCCTTTTTCTGCATTCATCCGGTCGGGGGCAGTGTTTTCTGCTACTCCGCCTTGGCAGCAAGCTTGGGCAGCGACCAACCGTTCTATGGCTTGCAGGCTTGTGGGCTAGAAGCGGGGGAGGAGCCGTTTACGACCATTGAAGAGTTGGCAATTGCTTATCTAACTGCGATTCGCTCCGTTCAGCCACATGGCCCGTACAGAATCGGAGCGTGGTCGCTCGGCGGCACGATCGCCTACGAACTGGCCCAACAATTGCAAATGCAAGGGGAGCAGGTGGAACTGCTCGCGCTCTTCGATTCGCTCGCTCCCGTTCCCGCCTACCAAGAACAAGCGGACGACCTGACCTTGCTTGCCGTATTCGCCCGCGATCTGCTGGGGGGAGTTGATCCGCAGGTACCGACGACCTCGATCACAAGCGAAGATCAAGCGCTGGAAATCCTGCAACAGCAGTTGCCGATCGCGATCGAATTTGCGAGTCTGCGCCGACTGTGGCAAGTTTTCAAAGCGAATATTCATGCCTATACTCACTATCAACCTGTCGCCTACCAGGGGGACCTGCTTCTCTTCCGCTCCAACGCAGTAGGGGATGCAGCCCACGGTTGGCAGGAGCTAATCACAGGTGATTTGCAGATCCAAAACATTCCGGCCGATCACTATGGATTGCTACAACCACCGCACGTTCATCTCTTGGCCGACATGTTGAAGACCACCAAGACTGTTTAATGTCTTGGTGGTCTTTTAGGGAGGAAAGAGCATTGTAGTCACGAACTAAGTTATTGTAAACTCACTAAAATTTATTACCTAAATATATGCTTAGCTAGGAGGAAGCACAGCATGGATAAAAGAGCGAACCTCACCCCGGCGCAGCGCGCACTTTTAGAAAAACGAATCAAAGGTCAAGCCGGTCCATTGATTGCTTCTGCAGCTGCAAAGAAAACGGGCATCCCCCGCCGACCAGAAGGTCAGGTGCCGTTATCGTACGCTCAAGAACGCATTTGGATTATGGAACAGCTCGAAGAGGACAGTGTCACTTATAACATCCCGCTATCGGTCACGATCATGGGAGATCTTGACTTTGATATTTTCACGCGCAGTATCAACGTTGTGATCGCGCGCCACGAGGCGTTGCGAACCACGTTTCATACAAAAGAAGGAAAACCTAACATCGCGATCAAGGACGAACTGATCCTTTCGGTTCACCGCGAAGACATCAGGCATCTTCCAGAGGCTGAGCGCAAAGCGGAGGCGGATCGACTGGCCACCGCCGAAGCGCGCCGCCCATTTGATTTGTCCGCAGGTCCGCTCGTTCGTGCGACCTTGATTCGCAAAACGGACACCGAGCATCTCTTTGTGCTGATCATGCATCACATCATCGGCGATGGTTGGTCGATCGGCATCTTGGTCAGCGAGTTCACCGCCGTCTATGATGCGTTCGCGCAAGGAAAGCAGTCGCCCCTGCCGGAACTGCCGATTCAATACAGCGACTTTGCACATTGGCAGAAATCGCCGGAACAGCAGCAAGCGCTGGATAGACATCTTGCTTACTGGAAAAATCAGTTGAGCGGTTCACTCGAACCGTTGGCGCTGCCGACCGATCGTCCTCGCACGGCACAGCAGACGTTTAACGGTGTGATGACCAATTTTTTATTGTCAAAATCTTTGAGCGAAGACTTGAAAAATCTTGCCTTGCAAGAAGGCACGTCACTCTTCATGACATTGACCGCAGCCTTCCAAACTTTTCTCGCCCGCTATGCCGGACAAACGGACATCCTGATCGGTTCCCCGATCGCCAACCGTAACCGACAAGAAGTGGAAGGATTGGTCGGGGTGTTCATCAACACGCTGGTGCTGCGCAGCCAAGTTGAAAAGGGGATGAGCTTCCGCACCCTCTTGCAAAACGTGCGCAAGACGACGCTTGAAGCGTTTGCCCATCAAGATCTGCCTTTTGAAAAGTTGGTCGAGGAATTACAGCCCAATCGCAACATGACCTATTCGCCGCTGTTCCAAGTCATGTTCATCTTGCAAAACACGCCTTCTTCGCTCGCGATGCACAGCTTGACCTTGCATCCAGAGCCGATCGATCCGGGCACGTCGATGTTCGACATCACGCTGATGTTCTACGATACAGAGCGCGGATTGTCTGGAGAGTGGCAGTACAACTCCGATCTGTTTGATGCGGAAACGGTCGCGCGCATGATCGGTCATTTCACAACCATGCTCCAAGCAATTGTGGACAATCCGGATCAACTTTTGCACGCACTTCCGCTACTCCCGCAGGAAGAACAGCAAAAGATACTCAGCGACTGGAATCAAACGAACGAAGTATCATTTGACTCTACCTGCTTGAACCATGTGTTTGAAGCACAGGTAGAACGAACCCCCGATGCGGTCGCCGTCGTGTTTGAAGATCAGGAGTTGACTTTTAGCGCCTTGAACAATCGCGCCAACCATGTGGCCGAGCAACTGCTAGCGCTGGGGATCAGCCCGGACGATCGGGTCGGGATTCATCTGGAACGCTCATTGGACATGGTCACCGCTCTTTTGGCCACGCAAAAAGCAGGCGGCTGTTATGTGCCGCTCGACCCGAGTTATCCTCAGGAACGTTTGGGCTATATGATCAAGGACTCGATGCCCAAAGTGATCTTGACGCAAGCATCGCTTGCTGACAAACTGCCTGCTCAAGAAGCTCAAGTGATCGTGTTGGCAGGAGCGGAGCCATCTGTTGCTCTCCCGAATCCGAACAGTCTCGTGCGGCCGGAACACCTCGCCTATATGATTTATACCTCCGGGTCAACCGGCCAACCAAAAGGCGTGCTCGTCGAGCATCGCAACGCGGTGCACACCTTCGAAGCCATGGACAAAGCGGTCGGCTGTCAGCCAGGAGATGCGATCCTTTCGGTGACCTCGATCGGCTTTGACATCTCGGTCGTCGAACTGTTCTGGACGATGTCCAGAGGGGGGAAAGTGATCTTGCTCTCCGATCAGGACATCCTCGAAGCGGGCGTATCGGACAGTGAGTATTCGTTGCGCAGTCAACTGCATCGCCACGGCGCGACGATTCTGCAATGCACGCCGTCGATGATGGGTATGATCACCGCGATGCCGGAGGGGCTGGCCGCTCTGCATCCGCTCAAAAAAATTATGTTGGGCGGTGAAGCGTTGCCACTCGCGCTGGCGAGACAGTTGAAAGGACACACGAACGCGCGTCTGTTCAACCTGTATGGTCCGACTGAAACCACGATCTACTCGACCGCATACGAAGTGACAGACACAAGCCTGATCACGATTCCGCTCGGCCGTCCGATCGACAACTACACGATCTACATTCTCGATGAATACCTCCAACCGGTGCCTGTCGGAGTCGGTGGGGAAATGCATATCGGTGGGCCGGGTCTGACCCGAGGCTATCATGGACGTCCAGATCTGACTGCCGAACGCTTTATCCCGAATCCGTTCGGGCCAGGGCGACTCTATAAAACGGGGGATCTCGCCACCTATCTTTCGGATGGGACGATCAAGTATCTCGGCCGTCTTGACCATCAGGTCAAGGTGCGCGGCTACCGTATCGAACTGGGCGAGATCGAAACCCGACTCTCCCAGCATGATGAGATCCGCGAGTCGGTCGTGGTCGCGCATGACAACACACTGGTCGCGTATGTGGTGACAGAAGGTGATGTGATGCCGACTGTGCAAGAGCTTCGTACTGCTCTGCGTGAACACCTGCCCGACTATATGGTACCGTCCGCTTATGTTCGCCTCGAAGCGATGCCGCTGACCCCGAGCGGTAAAGTGGACCGCAAAGCTCTGCCCGCGCCCCAATCGGCCGCGTTCTCATCGGAGCAAAGCTATGTTCCGCCGTCCACACCGCTCGAACTGGCCCTCACTTCGATCTGGAAGGACATTCTGTCTGTCGAAGAAGTCAGCATCCAAGACAACTTTTTCACGCTTGGTGGCCATTCTTTGCTGGCGACCCAACTTGTGTCGCGGGTGATCACAGATTTGAAGGTGAAGTTTACACTGCGCGATGTGTTCAGCAATCCGACCGTTCGCGACATGGCTCACTATTTGCAACATCAGTCCGCAGTGGTGAACGACCGCCAGTTTGCGCCGATTCTCCCCGGCACAAGAGAGCGTGAGCGCCCTGCCTCTTATGCACAGGAACGCTTGTGGTTCCTCGACCAACTTCAGCCGAATCAAGCGACCTACAACATGGCCGCCTCGTTGCGTTTGCAGGGTGCGCTCGACACGGAAGCGCTAGTTCGCAGTTTCGAGATGATCGTCCAACGTCACGAATCGCTTCGTACCACATTTGACAGCGTGGACGGCAGTGTCAAGCAGATCATCGCCACTGTGGTGGACGTCAACTTGCCGATCCAAAACGTGGCAAGTGAAACGGAAGCTCGGGCCTGCGCGTTGGAAGAAGCACAAACGCCGTTCGATCTCCGACAGGGTCCGCTTCTCCGCGCCAAACTTTTGCGGTTGGGTAGCGAAGACCATCTGCTGTTGCTGACTCTGCACCATATCATCACCGATGAATGGTCGATGGGTATCCTGGTTAACGAAATGGTATCGCTGTACGGCGAATTGGCCGCGGGGAATGTTGTGACCTTGCCGGAGCTGGTGATCCAATATGCTGACTATGCGGCTTGGCAGAAAGAGTGGTTGCAAGGGGACGTTTTGCAAGAGCAACTGGGCTACTGGAAACAGCAACTCGGGGGCGACCTGCCCATCCTGGAATTGCCGACCGACTTCTCACGTCCAGCTGTGCTGAGCGACAATGGGGCCAATCTGGTCTTCCAACTCGATGCCGATCTGACGGATCGTCTGAAAAAACTGAGCCAACAGGAAGGCGCGACGTTGTACATGACGTTGCTTGCGGCGTTCAACACGTTGCTGCATCGCTATACGGGTCAAGACGACATTCTGATCGGCTCGCCGATCGCTGGGCGGAGCAGAGAAGAGGTCGAAGGACTGATCGGTTTCTTCGTCAACACGCTCGTCTTGCGCACCGACCTGTCTGGGCGGCCGACCTTCCGCGATCTGTTGTCACGCGTGCGCCAGTCAGCGCTTGATGCTTATGCGCATCAAGACGTGCCGTTCGAACGACTTGTCGGTGAGTTGCAGCCCAAACGCCAGATGAGCTACTCTCCGCTGTTCCAAGTCCTCTTCGCGCTACAAAACGCGCCCAAAGGCACACTTGAAGTGCAAGGTCTCACTTTGACGCCGGAACCGCAAGAGAACAGCAAGGCTAAATTTGATTTGAGCTTGGATATGGTGGAGGAAGCGGACGGGCTGCGAGGTGTGCTCGAGTACAACACCGACCTGTTTGCACCGGCTACCATCTCGCGTATGGCGGAGCATTTTGTCACCTTGCTCACCAGCATCGCGGCTCGCCCGAACAGCCTGCTCAACGAACTCCGTCTGCTCACCGACGTGGAAGAGCGTCAATTGCTCGACTGGACGCAGATCAAAGCGCCGACTCAACAGGTGCAGTGCTTCCACCACCTGTTTGAAGCGCAAGTTGAGCGCACGCCAGAGGCGGAAGCGGTCGTGTGCGGCGAAGCGCGGTTGACGTATCGCGAACTGAACGAGCGTGCGAACCAATTGGCCCACTATCTGCAAGGTCAGGGCGTCACTGAAGAAACGCTCGTCGCGCTCTGCGTCGATCGCACACCTTTGATGGTCATCTCCGCGCTCGCCGTGCTGAAGGCGGGTGGGGCTTATGTACCGATCGACCCGACCTATCCAGTCGACCGAATCGAGTCGATGCTCAGCGTCTGTGCTCCGCCGCTGTTGCTGACCGATCAAAAGGTAGAACTGTCAGGTGCGCATGAGGCTACGCGCGTCTTGGCCTGGGAAGAGGTGGTCAGCGACATCGCCGCACAACCGACCCGAAATCCGATCAGCCGCGTAGAGCCGCACAACCTTGCCTACGTCATCTTCACATCGGGCTCCACTGGGGTGCCAAAAGGCGTCATGGTGCAGCACGATACGTTGCACAGCACGAGCGAAGTGTGGTATGGAAAATTTGGTTTCGACAAAATGAACGTTCGGGGCCTGCAATATGCATCCATGTCGTTCGACGTTTTTGTCGGCGACCTGATTCGCTCCCTGCTGACAGGCGGTGCCTTGGTGATCTGCCCGTATGAGGTCCGCTTGGATTTTACTGCGCTACACCGCTTGATGCAAGACGAAAAAGTGACGGTGATCGACTCTACGCCTGGGCTGATCATTCCGCTGATGGATTACATCTGGCAGAACAATTTGCCGCTCGACCATCTCAAAGTGGTGCTCCCCGGCGCCGACGCTTTGGCCAGCACAGATTATGCGACGCTCTTGGAGCGCTTCGGTGACCGGATGATCATCGCGAACTGCTACGGGATTACGGAGACGACCATCGACTCCTCCACGTTTGAGGCAGAAGCAGGGCAGTTCGACCCGCACCTGTACAGCACCGTTCCGATCGGACGACCGAATGATAACGCACGGATGTACATTTTGGATGCGCATCTGAATCCACAACCGATCGGCATTGCTGGCGAACTGTACATCGGCGGTTCGTGCGTGGCACGAGGGTACTATAACCGTCCAGATTTGACAGCAGAGCGCTTCTTGGCCAACCCATTTGTGCCCGGCGAACGCTTCTATAAAACAGGTGATGCGGCGCGCTGGCTGCCCGATGGAAATGTTCAATTTTTGGGCCGACTCGATCAACAGGTCAAACTGCGCGGGTACCGCGTTGAATTGGGTGAGATCGAGGCGGTACTGGCCGACCATCCGTCCATTTCCAAGGCGGTGGTCAACATTATGGGCCAAGATCTTGCCGCGTATTACTCGGGTCAGGAAGTTGCGGCTGCTGAGTTGCGTGCCTATCTGAAGACGCGTCTGCCCGCCTATCTCGTCCCTGCGTATTTTATGCACCTCGACAGCTTGCCGCTTTCGCCAAACGGCAAAATTGATCGCCGCCTCCTTCCTGCACCGGAGGGAGCGGAGCGCACAGACGCCTATGTTGCGCCGCGCAACTCGACGGAAGAGCGCTTGGCCGTGATTTGGTCGGAACTGCTACTCGTGGAGCAGATTTCTGTCCACGACAACTTTTTCGACATCGGAGGTCATTCCCTGATGGCCACCCAACTAGTGGTCAAGGTGCAAAAAGAGTTCCAAGTGACGCTCCAACTGCGTGACCTCTTTGAAAAAACGACCATCGCTGAGCTTGCCGAAGCGGTGGAAGCGGCAGAGAAGGTGGAGACACCGGTCTATAAACGTCTGGACCGTGTTGGTTCCCGCAAAAAACGCTAGCTGAAAAAGAGCCCGGCTAAAACCAGCCAGGCTCTTTTTTATCCACATTCTCAGAAAGTTATGCTAAAATGAAAATTAATATATATTAAGAAAAATGGAGCGTCCCCACAAATGACAAACATCCAGCTTTTCGCGATCCATCGTGGTGCACAATTGTCCGACACTGACATGCAAACGGCTCTGCAAACCCTTCCGCTGGAAGACCAACAGCGCATCATGCGGTACAGACGCTGGGAGGACCGTCAAAGTGGCTTGCTCGCAGCAAAACTGGCTCGGAAAATGCTTTCCGATCACTTGGGGGTTGCGGCGAGCGAGTTGCAGATTGGTCGGAGCGACCTAGGCCGTCCGTACGTGCAAGGCTTGACGCAATGGCAAGGCGATTTCAATGTCTCCCACTCGGGTGATTGGATTTTCGGCGGCATTACGACACAAGGCGTACTCGGTGTCGATGTGGAAGGGTTGCGGGAGATCGAGATGGATGTCTCGAAACATTGTTACTGCCCAGAAGAGCGTGACGAGCTGTACAGCTTGCACGGGACGGAGCAGAACGCCTTTTTCTACGTGCTATGGACACTGAAAGAAGCTTATATCAAGGCGATCGGCACGGGCTTGTCCACGCCGCTGACCTCGTTTGGATTTGACATCCCGAGTCTGAAGGCGGGCCGCGTGCTGCTGAAAGATGAGAGCGGCACACCACAGCCGCATTGGCATTTTCAGCGCTATGACGTAGATGATGCTTACCGCTTTGCGATCTGTTCTGACCAACCGAACCTGCCGAGCAGCATCACCTTGTTGACCCGTGATGAAGTGCTCAATTAGACCGCACAGCTGAGGAGGATACACCATGTCCCAAGCGACGCAACTATCCAAATGGTTTCACTGCATACAACCTAATCCGCAGGCTGTGATGCGCCTCTTCTGCTTCCACTTTGCGGGCGGTGGTGCCTCTGCTTTTCATCAATGGAGCAAAGAGCTTCCCGATTCGATCGAAGTTGTCGCGATCCAACTCCCTGGCCGTGAAGGGCGGCTGTTTGAACCACCCTTTACGTCGCTCGCTCCGTTGTTGACAGCCTTGGTGGATGAGCTTCGTCCCCATCTGGGTGAGAAGCCATTCGCATTCTTTGGTCACAGCATGGGGGCGATCGTCAGCTTTGAGGTCGCCCAATATTTGAAGCAACACGATCAGGTGGAGCCGCAGTATCTTTTCGTCTCCGGCTACCCAGGGCCGCATACGTACACCAACGACGATCCGTACTACACCAAGTCGGATGAAGACCTCATCAAGGATTTGGTCAAACTGGGCGGTACTCCGCAGGAGTTGCTCGAAAACGAAGAATTGATGCGTTTGGTGCTGCCCACGGTGCGTGCCGATTTTGAGGTTTGTGACACGTATGAATATAATGCGGGAGTTCTCCTCGATTGTCCGATCTTCGCATTTGGTGGCTGGCAGGATGAGATGCTGAGTGAATCGGGAATGCAAGCGTGGGGGGAATTGACCCGAGCGGAGTTTGCGTGGCAGATGTTTGAGGGGGATCACTTCTATTTGTTGGAGCAAAACAATCGAACGGCGCTCCTTACCACGATTTTGAACACGGTAAGGACAGGACGATGACTGACAACTGCTTTCTCTTCAATGGAGAGAAGGCAGTTGTTTTTTTGTTGGGGGGAAAAGGGATCGAGTCAATCGGCAGACCTGTCTCAACGGCCTGGGTCGCTGAATGCACGTTAATAGACGAGCTGAGCAACGCCAAAAAAACGATAAAAAGGTCAACTTAGCAACAAGTTGACCTTTTGAACGTGCAGGTCTCACCAACACTACCCATGCAAACGAGCGTGCAGAGCGCTTGGCGTATCGAGAGTGGAGTTGACCGTGTGTTCCGAACCGAAATGGGCAGTGGCCGCGACCGCACGTGGACTCAAGGGGCCGATCGGCTTGTCGTACGCTTGCTGCTGAATGGGAGTACCATGAGGATCTTCGTTCAAGGCGAGAATCACAAGCAGGATGGCTGAGATGAGGTATTTTTTCATTAGGAATCACTCCGTCCGTTTAGTCGTTTCAAAATCTCACAACATTGTTGTGCTGTTTGAAACGCTTGGGTGTCGCAACCGTTTAGGTGGTAGGCATCGCAAGCAATTTGCAGGGAATCGACTTGATCGGCTAACAGCTCGATCGAAGCAAAAGCAGCAGCCGCTTTAAAAGCGAAATCAACCGCCAAAGAATAGTTGTGAACAAGCAAGTGGTAGCGGGCATGTGTCTGAAAATAGACTCCGATAGAAGGAGAGCGGTCATCCGCGCACCGTTCGATGATGGCAGCAGCCTGGCATAAATGCTGAGAGGCTGCGTCAAATTGACTGGCTGCCAGCTGAATTAAGGCCATCTGTGAGTACACGAGGAGCAGATCAGCATACGATTCTGCCGTTTCGTAAAAACGAAGGCATTCCTCCAGTTGTGTAAGCGCCGCGACAGGATTTTCTTTTGCTATGACGGCAGCCGCGAGGGTGACTTTGGTATCGCAGGATTCTTGAATCAGGTTCATGGCATAAAAGATTCCAGCAGCAGTTGTTAACGACTCCGAGGCGAGCTTGTACTCGTGAAGATTCTTATAGGTGATACCTTTGGCTACTAACGTTGCAGCGATTTCATAAATGTGTTCCGTGTTCTGGAAAAACTCATAGGCGCGCTTGAGGTAAAGTTCGGACTGACCGTGATGGCCATGCAGTTGATAGGTGATTCCGACATTGTAGGAAATCCTGGCCGCAAGTTGGTCGAAGACAGGGAAGCGGAGGGTCAGATCGTGTGCCCGTCGGTAATGGTAGCTCGCGTCTGTGTAGTTTTGTTTTTGATAATAGACATTCCCGAGGGTATTGTGGAGCATGGACAGGATGCGGATGTCATCAAATGTCACCGATTCCAACTCCTCGACCAAGGGCAACAAAAGTGCCAACGCATCCTCCGACTGTTTCTGCAAATAATAACACTCCGCCAATTCCATCGTCAGTTCGATCTGATGTATCTGCGATAACTCCTTCATTTCCCGCAAGCTCAGCAATAGCGGTTCTGCTTCCACCGGTTGTTTCGTCAATAAATACACTTTGGCCAGTTGGTGCTTCCAAGCGGTCTCCATCTGCTCAACTTCATTTTTCATCAGGTCGTGCAAGGGAACTTGCAGTTTCTTTGCGATGTGCTGGACAAGTTCGACCGATGGCGTATTTTTCCCACGTTCGATCTGGGAAATCATGGAGACGGTCACATAGTCATCGGCCAACTCGCTTTGGGTCATCCCTTTCTCAAGGCGAAGGCGTTTGATTCTCTGTCCGAGTGTTTCAAGAGGGTTTATGCTCACCTGTAACGCTCCTTGTGATGCAATTGTGTTCGTTATTATTATACATAAGGAGAATAAATTTGGGAAGCATCAAGATGAGTGTGAAATAAAAATAAAGTCCGCACCTTGAAGTGAGCGGTGAAGATAGAACCCAGAGCAAATCGAGAGGCAGTTTAGGCAAGAGGGGAGGCGTGGCGATAATTCAAGTGTTTTATTTATGTTCAATGGAAATGCGGTGGTGAAGAATGGGCTTTGTTTAAGAAATTAATTAATAGTGGAATATTTTAAAACGTGATGTGCTGGAATACAGGACTGATCGGTTCTCAACTCGTGAGTCGTTGTCCTGTGATCAAACATTCGAGTGCTTGTCTTCACTTTCAGACAGCCGATCGTGCCAAATAACCGATGAATACGGGGTTCATGAGCAAGTCGTATGGAGTATGAAGTTGGAATTAATTAGAATAATTCTCTATTCGAAGTAAATAAACATAATAATTGTCGAATAATCATTGAAAAAATGTATAGAAAAACCTAAAATTTCCTTGTACAAGAAAGTTTCTTGTGATAGAATTCAAATATAAGATCAATATAAATGAAATGACTACAGATTCTATTGAAAAAAGATCAGATAAACAGTGATGTGATTTGTTTAGAATCTGAATATTACACTAAAAACCGTATGGTTTTGGCGGGAATAAACTTACTATTCAGACTACAATGCAGGGAATTGCTTGAAAGGAGGTGAAAACACATGGAAATCAAAGCTCTCGAAGTTACTGGCTTGGAAGTAATGGATCTGAACGACGCAATGGCTCTGCCGGAGACTGCTGCATCGTCCGGTTCCTCCTCCAGCTCCGGTTGCTCCACTTGCGGTTCCAGCTCCTGCTGCGGTAGCTGCTAATGGATGGACAGGTTGTATGGGATTGAATTGAAAGGAGGTGAAAACACATGGAAATCAAAGCTCTCGAAGTTACTGGTTTGGAAGTAATGGACCTGAACGACGCTATGGCTCTGCCGGAAACTGCTGCATCGTCCGGTTCCTCCTCCAGCTCCGGTTGCTCCACTTGCGGTTCCAGCTCCTGCTGCGGTAGCTGCTAATGATGGGGATTGGGGTGTATTTCAAAAAGGAGGGGGGTGTACATAATGGAAATCAAAGCACTCGAAGTGACTGGTCTGGAAGTAATGGACCTGAATGATGCAATGGCTCTGCCGGAGACTGCTGCATCGTCCGGTTCCTCCTCCAGCTCTGGCTGCTCCACCTGCGGTTCCAGCTCTTGCTGCGGAAGCTGCTAATTATGCATACTTTATTCGATTGGTTGACGCTGTTCCCGCAGCGCCAACCAATCTTTATACAGTCAAATCGAGCGCTTTGCTAGTTACACTACTATTATAATACATATCATTCGAAATCATTCTTTCTTTTTTTAGGGGTAGTTCTACCAGCATCAAAGGGGGCATCTAAAATGAATGAAATGACAACTGACACCGCATCGGTTCGTGCGGGCGTCGAAACGAAGCTCGCACCGAACTTCATGTTGCGCGTGGCAGGCATCTCGATTCAGAGTCTGCTGGAGTGGCAAGCTCCACAGACGATGGACTGCCTCTATCGTATCACGGAGCAAACCAATTGGTTGAGCAGACATACGCAGCCGCTTGTTGACCGCATCGAGGCCGCCGTGCCCAAACTGGTCGATGATGCGGTGCGCAACCAGTTGATCAAATATAAACGTGACATTTTTAACAGCCGTTTTCCGAAAAAGCGTCCTCCTGAGTTTGCTGGACATATCCCGGACGATCTGATCGCCGAGATGCAAGCTTGGGAGGTCGTTTATCAATCAAACCGTGATTTGGAACAGGAAGCTCAGTCGCACTATGAGGGCGAGTTGCATCAAAGCCGTCTTAAGATGCAGGAACTGGCGAAAGATCCGTATTTTCTCAACGGCGTGGTGCAGACAAGTCAAGAGCTGTACACTAAGCTGCAAAAGTACATCGAAACACCAATCGAAGAGCAGAGTGCACGGTTGCGCAAAGTGGAATACAACCTGAGCACGGTGTTGACGCGCACAGGAGCTAAGACATCACCTTTTAGCTCCTTTACCTTAGTCGGACTCGGTGAATGGGATCAGGACGGCAAACAGTCTCTCGCATCGGTCGGACATTACAGCAGCCGCCTGCGGATCAATCATACATATGTGCTCCGCTTGTTTGATGGGCTGTTGAATCGGCCGGAGATTCGTCCACTGCTCACCTACCGAACGAATCGCTCATCGATGGTAAGCAACGGTCAATTCCGCATGATGCGCCGCACAGACAATCCGAAGCGCAGACCGCGCGTGTTCCGCACGTCCGAAGCGCACGTCTCGCTTAATTATAACCCCTCGATTCAGACCGTCTTGGATAAAGTGAAATCTGCACCGGGAGAGCGGCTCTCGTTTGCCGATCTGCTCCAAGATCTGTCCGGTTTTGGCAAACAAGAGGAGATCGCGAAATTCCTCGGGCAGTTGATCGACTTGCAGATTCTCGAACCGGCCGCCGAAATACTGGATCAGACACCCGATATTCTGGCCGAGGTACTGGGGTGGCTTGAGCAGTGGCCGACAGAGATCACGGACAGAGTTGCCAATGATCTGCATACGGTGCAGGCACTGATCACCACGTTTGAAACGGCAGGGGTGGAAGAGCGCAAGGAGCTTTTATCGCAATTGACCGCGCTGTTCGAGGGGCTGTATGCGACGGTCGGCCTGGAGCCGGACGGCACTCGTTTTGCCATGCTTCTCTATGAAGATGCGATCATGCCGGAGCCAACTCGTTTGCCTGCTGACGAGTGGCAAGCGATGGCACAGGATCTCGCTCGCCTGCAAGAACTCTCGCCGCTGTTCGATGTGAAGTACCGCCTGCAGTCAAGATTGGCACAGGTGTTCCGCGAGCAGTACGGGGAAGATGGTGTCTGCACCCGTGCTTCCGACATGATTCAGGCACTGGTGACGGTCAATCAGGAATTCTTCCGGGCGATGGTGCCGGAGGAACTGCATGCAGATTTGAAGCTTGCGAACGATGTGGAAAACATTCGCATCTTAAACGAGCTGAAGTTGGAGTTTGGGCGCCTGATCACCGAACGGCTGTTGAGCGGGGAAGAAGTGGTGTTGAGCGACGCTGATGTGGAGTCGTTCACGTCACGGATTCCAAAAAGCATTCGCAATCGCCCGATGGCGCACGACTTTTTCGTTCAATGGGAGAAACGGGCAGATGGACAAAACCTGCTGGTGCTCAACCAAGCCTATCACGGTTTTCTCACCTTCTTCACCCGTTTCCTGGAGTATGCAGAGGGGAACGAAGTGCAGGAACTGCGCGCCTATTTGGAATCGTTGTTTGAAGGCACCGGTGCCTTTGCTGAAGTATCGGGTGTGTACGGATTTAACGCAAACTTGCGCGAACCACTGGCCCAACGCGAACTGGTATTTCCCGATCTGCCTCAGACTTGGCCGAGCGAAGCGGCGCCCGAATCGCTGCGCTGGAGCGACCTGTCGTGGGTCTATGACAAACAGACGGACCGCGTGATGCTTCATCATCCCGAAACAGGTCCGCTCCAAACTGCATTTTTGGGTACGCTGATCCCGCTGATGCTACCGAGCTTGGTGCGCATGGTCACCAACCTGTTTACCAACTCGCTGCTCCCGCTCAATTTCCACTCCTTCCATGAGCACACGTTGACCGATGAGCAGCGTTTGCAGGAAGTGCGCAGATATCCGCGCGTGCGTCTCGGACAGGTCGTGGTCTCACGTCAAAAATGGATGGTGCCGCGCAGTCGATTGATCGAGCGTGAGAAGAAAGAGAGCGATTATGAATTCTTCTCCCGTGTACACAAGTGGCGTACGAAACTTGGGCTGCCCAGCCGCGTCTTTATTCGCTTTATGCCGATGACCGACGAGGAGAACCCGTTTGCCCAGATGTTCGAAGGGAAAGAGGCGGAGCAGACGGAAGTGAATTTCACCAATTTTAAACCGCAATATATCGATTTTGAAAGTCCGTTACTGGTTCGTCTGTTCGGCAAGATCATCGTGGACACCAAGCTGGGCATGAAAATTGAAGAGATGCTACCCGATGCTGAGGGGATGTTTTTTAACGAGCAGGGTCGCACTCATGTGACAGAATTGACGGTCGAACTTGGCAAGCCGGGTGGAAGGGGTTGAGGAAGGTGTGGCAAGCGATTCACGTGTACTACTATGAAGATCAAAAGGAGGCGCTCTTGCTGGACGCCATTCGTCCGCTGCTACAAGAGCTGCGCACGAAATTTGGCGTGGAGCGACTGCATTTGCGTCGCCACTGGAAATTTGGTCCGCATGTGGTGTTGCAGATGGAAGCGGATCATGATCGTTTCACCGATTCGATCCTGCCCTATGTGCGCGAGGCGCTGGCTCCCTATCTACAAGCGCACCCTTCACTTCGCACACTCGATCCGGCTCAGTATATTCAACTGAGTAAGACACTTGGGGCCTGGGAGTTAGAAGCGGGTCCTTACGAGCCGCTGCAGGCGGACAATACGGTTGTCGAACTGCCGTTTGTGCGCCGTTCGGAAGTGGTGAACGGGGTCAACGTGATGACAGCCATCGAAAACTTCTGGGTGAAGGCGCTCGATGCGGTGCTGGACATCATGGAGGACTCGCGCGGTGATACGCTCAAGCGCTACCTCTGGATGATCAAGATGATGGCGGCGGTCGCGGAGCAATTCCCGAGCGATGGAATCTTGCGCGGTCATCTGTCCTACCGCTCACACGTTGAGGGCTTTTTGAAACAGATGGATCAAAAAGGTCAACTGCTGGCTGCCTACAAACAGCAGGAGGAGCAACTTGGCGGCATCGTAGAGGAGACGCTTCGCGACGTGTTGAGCAAGATGGATGCGAACGGCGTGTACATCGGAGAAGAACGTCCGCTGCGCATCTGGTCGGAGTCGCTTCGTGATCTATTTCAGGAGTGCTACACGATGGCGAAGGATGGGAAGCTCACTTCGAGCACCGACCATTACAAGGATCTGGCTGAGCGCATCGGTCAGGAAGCGGTCGATCGTTGGAAGATGGATGACCCAGAGGCTGGCATGAGCGATTTCCATAAAACTTTGTTTGCCAAACAGGGCAACGAGCAGTTTTTCCAATCGCCGGAGTTTGCCACCTATCGAATGTTGATCAATGTTTTCTACACCTATCTACCCTTGTTTGGTATCAATCCGAACTATAAACATCTGCTCTGCTACCTGCTTTGCGGTGCGGTTGAGCGTGTGAAAGGGATCACTTGGCAGGAGTTGGTCAAGGGGTTTGGACAATCTGGTGGGGAAGGAGTTCCTGACGAGCATGAAGCCAAAGTATAAACCGCATGTGCATTATGCAGCTACAGACGAAGGTGTTTATTTTCGGACGTGGACAAACGAATTTGTCATCAAGGGTCAGACGATCTATCAATGGGTGGAGCAGGTCTTTCCTTACCTCACCGGAGAGCGGACATTGGATGAATTGGTTGCACCGCTACCGGAAGCGCAAGCAAATTTTGTGCGCACGCTGGTGCACGAGCTGGTGCGACGCGGCGTGGTCATCGATGCGACGAGCGACAGCGAAGTGCCGATCAGCGAATCGGAACAGACGCTGTACAAACAGTCGTTGCTCTTTTTAGAAGATCAGGCGTCGAACGGTCGTGAGCTGTTCCGCCGCTATCGAGATCGACAGGTGCTGCTCACCGGATCGGGGCTTAGTTTCCGCGCGCTGGTGCGCGCTTTGATCAAGATGGGACTGCGGGCGCCGATGATCGCCGAGACGGACGATGCGGAATTGCGCAATTGGATCGATCGCTGGAAGGAACGAGATGCGGCGTTCGATCCTGCTTGGATCACGGCGGGCCGCAAGGATACGTGGCTTCGTGAACAGACAGAACGTCCATCGCTCGTCGTACATGTGAGTGATGCGTATGAAGAGGCGGCAGTCGGCCAACTGATTGACGTGTGCGCCGAATTGAAGATTCCTGCTTTGATCGGCACACAGTTGTCTGGCCTTGGCGTGATCGGGCCACTGCTCGATGAGGAAGCGACGACCTCTTGGCATTGTCTGCTCGATCGCTTTGTGCCGCTGGGTGAGCGTTTGGTGGAATCGGAATCGCCAATCTTTCAGGTGATGATCGGAAACGTCGCCGCCTTGGAAGCTTTCAAAGCGATTACCGCTTTGGACACGCTGAGCGTGCGCGATCAGGTTGCGCTGATCGACCCGCGAGAACTGGAAGCCAAGCATCACCGCCTCTGGCCTTCACCGCTACAGCGACCGGGCAAGAGTTCGGCTGAGCAGGGGATGGAGCGTTTCCTACAGGTACAGGAAGCGGAACCTCTGCGCGATTTCTTGGGACACTTGGAAGAGATCAAGGATGATCGGGTCGGTGTGCTGAGCTTGTTGCATCCAGGCGATCTCTGGCAGCTTCCGTTCGCACATGCGCAAGCGGTCGTCCGCTTGCCGGGCGCTGTGGACGGACGAGCGCTCGCCGTGGTCACTGGCGGTGAGCAGATCGATGAGGCGATGGAGATGGCAGTTCGGGAAGGTCTGACCGCCTATGCGCGCTTTGTCGAGGAGCAAGTATCTTCTGTGAACCTGTCGATCGATGCGGCCTGGAGCCATGGGCGCGATGTGCATGAGTGGCAGGGACGAGGGATCTTGCAAGCGTTGATCGAGCGGGCTGGACGTCTTGGCACACGGTTGGAAGAGTTTACGGGAGTGCGTTTGGAAGCGAATGTCGAGCAGTCTTTTCTGAAGATGCTGACACTGCGTTATGGCTTGCAGGTTCGTCTGTTCGCAGTCGATCTGGGCGTTTCGTCAGCACATCAGGTTCGCATCTGGTGTGACAATCAATGGATCGCTTCGGGAATTGGCCGCACGCGGCGTGAGGCGCTGAAAGCCGCTTTGTTGCAGGCGCTGAGCGCTTGTCAACTGCAGGAAAACCATCCGGAACGGGCGGCGGCAGCGACTGCTGAGCCAGCACAACTGCCTGAGCGCGTCGAGCAGGTCGAATGGGTGCCAGAAGCGGAGAGTCTGACTTGGCAGGCTTGGAACAGCGAGATGCATGAGCAACTGCTGTTCCAGGGAATCACCGTCGTTTCGATGCCTTGGCTGGTCGATGAAGCACCGCTGCAGTATGGCGTGCTTATCGGTCAGATCGGATTGGAGGAGGTGAGTGCGCGATGAACAAGCGGCAGATATGGATCGTAGGCGAAGGTCTTTTTGCAGAAGCGGTTTCCGAGCGTCTGGAAGCTGACTTTGAACTGGTTCGTTTGCAGAACTCGCAAGCGCTCGATCTGTCAGGGGCCAAGCCCGGTGTGGTATTGAGCCTGTCAGATCGCCGTGACCCTGACTGGGAGATGAACATTCAACGGGAGACGCGAGCGCATGGCGTTCCTTACTTGCGCGCTTATCTCTATGTCGATCGAGGCTTTCTCGGGCCGTGGTCGTTCGCGGAGCAAGAAGGTTGTCTGCAGTGCGCGGAGATTCGAATGCGCAATGTCCATCCGAACAAGCCGATCTGGAACGCGGTGAGCAAAGCTCAACAAAGCGAGTCGTATCGGGTTGCGCCTAAGCTCTGGACCGTACCGTTTCTCGACTGGTTTGGCGAGTTGATCGCGGAGGAGTTGGAGTCGTTCGCAGCAGGTCGCACGCTGCGCTTCACACAAGCGGTGTACGCCGGATATGATGGCAATCTAAAGGGACAGATTCATCATTTCCTCGCCCATCCGCAGTGCCCTGAATGTTCAGTTGTGCCAGATGACAGCCCGGAATTGGCGGAGGTGCGGATCGAATCGCGCCTGAAGTCAGACCCGCGCTCTTACCGTTTGCCCAACCCCAAGTTGAACCGGGAGAATTTGCGCAAAGAATTTTACGATTGGCGCATGGGCTTGATCCATCACCTGTATCGGGAGACGTACTCGAAATTCATTCCGATCACTGGCGCTGAACTGCCTCTGGAAACGGAGAACCATACGGAGATCGGATTTGGCCGCACCGTCACGTTTAACGATTCGGAATTAACTTCCATTTTGGAAGCGCTGGAACGTTATGCGGGTATGATTCCACGCGGCAGAAAGACGGTGAACTTCGGTTCCTATCAAGAGTTCCGTGAACATGCGATCCATCCGCCTCAGCTGGGCATTCACGATCCGGCCCAGCGCGCGGAGCCAGGCTTTCGTTACCATCCCTATGATGATGATCTAAAAGTTGGCTGGGTGTGGGCCTACTCGTGGCGTCAGCAAAAATCGGTGCTGATCCCGGAACAGATGGTCTACTATCGATTGAGTCAGACGACGCCCGACCAACCTCCGGTCAATCGCTTTGTCTATGAGACTTCGAACGGCTGTGCGATGGGCGGTTCGCTCGAAGAAGCGATTTACTATGGTCTGATGGAAGTGATCGAGCGCGATGCGTTCCTCGTCGCTTGGTACAATCGTCTGCCGCTTACCGAAATCGATCTGGAAGGCGTAAAGGACCAAAACATCCTGCTTGTGAAAGACCGCGTCGAAGCGATGGGGTACCGCTTGCATCTGTTCGACATGACGATGGAAAGTGGCATCCCGAGTATCTGGGCGACGCTGATCAATCCGGCAGAGGACGCGGGTGTGAAAACGTATACGGCTGCCGGAGCTCATGCCGACCCGGAAAAAGCGATCATGGGAGCGATGGTCGAAGTGGTGACCTCGATGCCGATCTACGAGATTTCGTTGACGCCAAAACGCGATGAAGCGGAGGCGATGGTGAACGATCCGACGCTGGTGCAGACGATGGAAGATCACGTGTTGCTCTACTCGCATCCGGACACGTTGCCGCGCTATGACTTTTTGTTCGGCGAAGGGCGTCAGGTAAAAAGCGTGCGCGACCTGTACGCCAATTGGTACGAAAACACACCTCCCAAGGACTTTTCTGCCGAGTTGACCGATCTGATGGACCGTTTGCTCGAGCATCATCAGGATATTCTGATCATCGATGAGACACCACCGGAGTTGGAACCGCTGGGGATTCGGGCGGTCAAAGTGATCGTGCAAGGGATGCTGACGATGTCGTTTGGCCATCAGTTTAGACGCATCGTCATGGAGCGTGTGCAGCAAGCTCCGGTCACCATGGGATACCGCAAGGAACCGATCGCGCCGGAAGAAATCAATCTGCAACCGCATCCGTTCCCATAAGGGGGACGGAGGATGAGCAATCGCAACCTTTCGATCGGCCGCTCCTTTTGGCTACAAACGAGCTATCTACGCTTTCAGACGATGCGCGATTTAGAAGTGCGCACCGAACCGGAGCCGTTCCTCACCGCTTCCTCTCATCGCGGACACGTCCCGTTGAGCCGTGAAACGGTTCGAGAACTCGGCACGGTCGAGCCGTTGCATCAATTGCGGCAAGGGACGCATTTGGCTCCTTTGGTTAAATTGACAACCTTGCTGCACAACGCGCTTGGATTGGTGCGATATGAATACGGGAGCGTACGCCCATTTCATCGGGGGGCCCCTTCGGCGCGTTGTTTATATTCGACCGAACTGTACGTGATCCCAGCCGATTCCGATTGGCTAGGCGAGGAAGGCATCTATCGCTATGATCCGCTCATGCATGCATTGGAACGTATTGATTTGCATACGAATTGGGATGTGTTGGAAAATGCGTTAGGGCGATCTCTGGCCGGCGCAGAAGGCGTGCTGGTGGTGGGTGCAGATTTCTGGCGCATCGCTCGGCTCTACGCGGACTTTGCGTACAACATCGCCAGTTTGGAAGCGGGGCATGTGATCGCCCAATTGAACATGATAGCGACCCGTTTGGGGTACACGCCAACCGTTCATGAGCAGTTTCTCGATCAAGACTTGATGGAATTGCTGGGCATGAACGAAGACGTGAAGACGCCGCTCGCTGTGATTGTGCTTTGGCCACAAGCGACAGCGGGCGAGTCGCCCAAACGAGAGCTGGTTCGGGAACGGAAACTGATTGACATGGCGTCGGTCTCCACTCGGTTTGAACGGGAGATGAACCAATGCGCGGATTTGCAACAGATGATGAAAGCTTCGCGATTGACGAGCCGTGTTGAACTGGAACTACCCGAGATCGACAGTTCAGGGGTGACTGAGGAGCTTGTGCACACGTCCGCTTCCTGTGTCGAGCTTGTACAGCGCTCGACAAAAAGTCGCCATCCGGATCTGCTGGAGGCGCTAAAGTCGCGCAACTCTGCCAATGACCGCATCGGGTTGAACGCAGTCGGACGACCGCTACCTTTTGCCGAACTGTCCGGATTGTTGTGTGAGTTGGCTGCCAATCCAGAAGCGATCGAGCTGGCCCAAGAGGTCGGCCTGTATCTGGCTGCGCATCGCGTTGAAGGATTGCAGTCGGGGATCTACCGCTGTGATCTGTCTGTTCCCGCCTTGTGTACCTTGACAGTTCAGGAAGATGTCGGGCGGGCGATGGAACGTGCCAGCGTGGTAGACGGGAAATTTATCAATTTCCGCTCGATTCCACTCAGCTTCTATTTCGCAGTTGATCTCGAGAGGACGTTGCAAAAGTATGGCAATCGCGGGTATCAGATTCTATTGATGAAGGTGGGGCGGCTGGCACAATCGCTGTGTCTATTGGCCGCGGCGCGCGGCTGGTTTGCCCGACCATTGAAAAGCTATCGCGATGCTGAAGCGGAAGAGATGCTCGGCATCGCACAATCGACACAAATCGTCGCCTATCAGTTGGTGATGGGGGAAAGTGATACGCCGTATTTGGAATTTGACATGGGTTTGTAAAGGGAGGAGACAGGATGACAGCGCCAACGGAGCGGGAGTGGACAGCCCTCCATATTTTTTATCACCATTTTGAAAAACAGGACGACCTGCTGCTTGACTGCCTGATGCCGGCGGTGCGCAAACTGCAGGCGGAGGGTCATTGTAACGAATGGTTCTTCCTGCGCTACTGGGATGGAGGCCCCCATATCCGCATCCGCTTTTTGCAGCCTTCCGAACAGGTAGAGACTTATATTCGGGAACAGGCTGCCGCTTTCATCGCCGCCAATCTGCCGCAACAGGAGATGGATGCTTCGACGTACTATGCCAATCACAAATTTGACGGCGAAGCGGTCGATCAAGACAGCCTCTCTTGGTATGGCAATGGTAGCATCGTCAACCTGCCTTATGAACCGGAGTTCAAACGCTATGGTGGAATCAAGGCGATGGCGGTGAGCGAAGACCTGTTCACCCATTCTAGCGATATTGTGGAGCAGGTGTTGCAGGCGACGCGAGGTGAGTACCAAAAGCGGATGAACATCGCGATGGACATGATGCTCTTGACGGCGCTCTGCCTCGGTGTGCGCGCAGAGGATGTCGGGATGTTTTTTGAACGATACATGTACAGTTGGCAGGGGTTCGTTGACAAACCGGACGAGCAGCGTGCCAAGATCGGGGAGATGTTCGAACGGCAGCGCGACATGTGGGTCACGCGCTTTCGCACCCTGGTCGAGTTTGTCGATTCTGATCAGGAGTTCATGTTCTACCGGCAGTGGGTCGATCACCTCAAGGCGGCCTTCGCTCGCTATGAAGAGATCGCACTGCGCGGTGAACTGGTCTGCCCCTACGATGATGATCCGGTCGATCATGAGCGCCGCCGACGCTATGCGATCGCCTCGATTGCAGTGTCACAGATCCATATGACCAACAACCGATTGGGTGTGCTGATGTCTTATGAACACTATCTGAGCTGCATGCTTCATCTGGCGGCGGCCCGTCAGGTCACGACGGTAGAGGAGGGGCGCTGATGGAGAGCAACGGGCCGCACCATAACATACGCGAAGGGCGTTGGCTGGCCGCATCCAGACGGGCCTCGTCTGTGCAGGAGCGCATGGAGCTCAAGCGAAGCGAGATAGACAACCCGTTTCACCTTGCAGAAATGTATCATGCAAACAGCAAGTTCGATCCCGATCTGATGTCGTTGCAGTTGCCGTTGGACAAATACTCGGTGCCCGATGTGATGGAGGACGCGACCGAACACTACTTCGATCTCCCTCGTTTTGAAGAACTGCCGCCGTTGCCAGGAGCGTTTGGCGACGTCTTGCTCAGTCGCAGAAGCTCATGGGATTTCACGATGCCGATCGAACGGGAAGAGCTGATCTTGTTGCTCAAATACGCGTTGGGAACCAACGCGCTGAAGACGGTGCCAGACGGAGCGAAGGAATTGCAACTTCGTCTGCGCAGCTATCCGTCGGGCGGTGCGCTCTATCCGGTGCAGTTCTATCTCTATCTGCATCAGGTGCAAGGACTGGAGCAGGGCCTCTATCGGTTCTGTCCGTATTTAAACCGACTCTATCTGCAGGTCGCGGGGGACTTTAGCGTGCAGATCGCCGGAATGACCGCCTCGACCGATCCGAACAGCAATCCAGGCTTTATCAAGCAGGACTACAGTCTGGCTGCCGTTCATTTTTTCCTCGCGGCCGATTTTCGCCATCAGTCTGACAAATACGGGGCGCGTGCTTATCGCTTGACGCTGCTCGAGGCGGGTCATGCCGCGCAAAACATCATGTTGGTTTCCACGGCGCTTGGCATGACGGGCGTCACGCTAGCTGGGTTTTATGATGAACGGGTCAATCAGTTTTTACAGCTGGACGGCGTGGAGCGCGCGGCGCTGTACATGATTCCGATCGGGCGGGAAGGAGGAGTATAAATGGATAAAGAGGGTTTTCTAACCAAGCTGTTGAATTCATATTATATGTTGCGCGATGGTTATTTTTTTAGTTTTCCAGAAGCTCATGAAATGCAGGTTCGACACATTCATTGGGGTGACAGTCTAGCCCGCATCGGTGCACATGTTGGAGAGACTTGGCTGCAAGAAGTCTTTGGCGAAATGGACGGCACTCGCACGTTGCAGGACATGATGTCCAGCGTTCCTGATGAACGCCGCGAGGACTGTTTGAAAATTGCAGCCGCACTGCGCCGCTCGTTTTTGATAGAATCCCCGACCCCGATTGCCGATCAACGCACTCGAGAGGAACGATGGCTGCCGCATCTGATGGGTACGCGTCCTACAGCGCGATTCTTTTATCAGGAGGAGCTTGCTGAGGCGAACATTCTCGTGCTCGGTGCTGGGATGATCGGTAGCCGACTGGCGGCTGGTCTGATGCAGCTTGGTGCAGGTCACGTGGCGGTCGCCGACGGACGAACGGTCACCGAGGATGACCACCGACATTCGATGGCTTACGCGTTCACAGAGCTCGGTGAGATGCGTGCAACGGCTCTGGCCGACAGTTTAAATCGCATGGCCGGAGTGCAACGCGCGTCCGGGCATGACTGGCAAGTGCGCGATGAGGAAGGATTGCACCGTTTGATGGAAGGTCGGACGCTGGTGCTTGTGGCCGAGGATGCTTTTGTTCCGGCTTTGTATGAGGCGGTGAATCGGGCGGCGCTCGAACGGAACATCACTTGGTCGATGATCATGATCGACGGGTGGAACGTCCAGATCGGGCCGACTTTTCTGCCAGGTCGCACCGGCTGTTTTCATTGCTTGGAAAGCGATCGTCGCAGCAGGCTGGCCAACCCGGCTTCGTATGACCAGTATGTCAAACATCTCGTCGATACTGATGCACAGGCTGTGCTTTCGATCAGCCCGACCTTTGCCGATGTCGCAGCGGGAATGCTCGCATCTGACGTGCCGAACCTTGTTGGAAACATGCCGCAACGTATTGAAACAGAGTCCAGCCTGACGATAAACAGACAACTGCAGATGGATATGCGGACATTCGATGCGACTCTGCATCCGATCGTCAAGAAGCCGCGTTGTGCAGTATGCGGGTGCCAGGCGGAGCAGCAGATCAGTGAGGAGGTAGCAACGTGAACGAACAAACGGTGATCGAACTACACGATGCCAAGAAGACCTATGGGACGGTACAGGCCGTACGGGGTATCTCGTTGAATGTATACAAGGGTGAAGTTCTCGGCATCATCGGAGCAAACGGTGCCGGGAAGACGACAACCCTCGAGATGATGATGGGACTGATCGAACCGACGTCCGGTTCGGTGAGTGTGCTCGGACATGATGTAAAGAAGCAGCCGATGGAATTAAAAGAGAAGATCGGCATTCAATTGCAGAAAACTTCGCTCTATGATCGAATCCGAGTCGGCGAAGCGATCAATCTGTTCCAATCGTACTATAAGAAGACGCGCGACTCGAAGGAGATCATTCGTCTCCTCGGCTTGGAGCCCTACCTGAAGCAATTTGTAAAAAAGCTTTCGGGTGGCTGGCAACAGCGCACTGCGCTGGCCTTGGCGCTGATCAACGATCCGGAGATCATCTTTTTGGATGAGCCGACGACTGGGTTGGACCCGAAGGCGAGACATGATCTTTGGGAGATCATCCTCCAGTTAAGAGGGGAAGGCAAAACGATTTTGCTCTCCACTCATTATATGGAAGAAGCAAACAAGTATTGTGATCGGGTGGCCGTGATCCGCAGTGGTGAACTTGTCGCTTGCGACACGCCAGCCAACCTGATCAAGATGTTGCCGAGCGGCCAAGGTACGATGGATGACGTGTACGTGGAAATTGCTGCGGCGACGAAGGGAGCGTAGGTCTGATGAACCTGACAGCAATGCTTACACATACGAAAATGGAGATCAAGCTCTTCTTCCGCGAGATCCTCTTCGTCTTCTTCACGTTCCTCTTGCCAGCGGTAAGCTTTATCTTTTTCGGCACGATGTTTGGCGGGGAAACGTACGACGGTTATAGTTTCATCGATACGTACATCCCTGGCATGGTGTCGATCGTCATGTTTACGACCGGCTTTTTCACAATCGGTCTACAGGTGGTCATCGACCGGGAAAAGGGCATTTACAAACGACTGCGCGGTACACCGCTCAAATCATCGTACGTGTTTTCTGCGATCATCACCAAAGGGTTTTTCTGTATTCTGATCGGTACGCTGGAGATCATTTTGATCGCTAAATATATGTTTGATGCGACCATCACCGATACGCTATTCCAATTTGTTCTTGCCATGATTCTTTGCTCGCTCGCGTTTTTCTCGATGGGTTTCCTGATCGCCAGCATTGCGAAGCGCATGCAAACTGCGATGGCGATCTCGATGGTGGCGATGTATCCGATGATGTTCCTCTCCGGTTCTACAATGCCGCTCGATTCGATGCCCGCTGTGGTGCAGACGATCTCGAACTTCATCCCGATGACCTATGTGAAAGATCTGCTTCAGCTTGGCTGGGTTGGTAATCTGTACACCGAGGCGGCAGTTATGCCGACGCTGGTTTTGGCCGGGATTTTCATCGTCGGTGCATTGATCGGGGTTAAAAAATTCCAATGGGATTGATGTGAACGACCGAATCGAACAGCAATAGATGAGAGCTGTCCTTTGTAGGACAGCTTTTTATTTGCCCAAATGGGATCGGGGCATGAGGAAGCCAGGAGTAGTTGGACCTCCTCGAAGTGCATGTTTCGGACTTCGCTTTCCTTTGTCAACCGACCAGTTTCCTTACTCCGGTACCTTTTTTATTGTGATTTGTCCTGAACCCGACAGGTCCAGATATGTCATTGGCCCCATTTTTGCGCGGAGGGGGGACTATCTGTAGCAATTTGAACAGGTTCGTGTCGAAGTTTGTCGAAGAGGGGGTCATGCGCAAATCGGTAACCAGGAGGAAGAATGACGATCATGAAGAACTACATCAGCCTTCTATTGGCAGGACTGTTATTGGTAGGGAGCGTTTCGGCAACGGAGGCTGCAACGACGACAGTGACGACGACCACAAATCAATATAACGTTTTGCAGAGAAGTACCTATTTGAAGAGTTTCGCCACGTTCAACGAGGCGGTCGCTTATGCGAAGTTGTGGGATCATTCATCCGTGATCAAAATTGCAGGCAACCTGTGGGTGTGGGACAACTACCCGCGGTTTCATGTGTTTCAAGGCGAGCGGCTGCTCAAAGAATTTACGACGCAATCGGCCGCCATGGACTACGCGAAACTGTGGGCTCGTTCGTCGGTGCGGACATGGCAAGGTTCTTGGCTGTGGGATAACTATCCGAAGTATCGGGTCTATCAAGGAGAACGGATGCTGAGAGAGTACAAACTGTTTGACGAGGCGGTCGCGTATGCACGGTTGTGGGCAGGATCGTCGGTGCGTCAGATCGAGGATGAGCGGTGGGTGTGGGACAATTACACGGTGAAGACGCTCGTGCTCGATCCAGGTCATGGAGGGAAAGACCCGGGGGCGATCGCCGCGGATGGAACGCAAGAGAAGTCGATTGTGCTCTCCTTCAGCATGAAAGCGAAAGAAGAGTTGATCAAGCGCGGCTACAAGGTCGTGATGGCGAGGGAGAGCGATGTGGAGGTTGATCCTTACACGTCCGATCTGGTCAAGGAGTTGCAGGCTCGGGTAAATATTTCGAAGGCGAACAATGCGAACCTGTTCGTTTCGGTACATGCAAATTCGTTTACCAACCCTGCAACGTACGGAACGGAAACCTACTACAACACGACCAACACGTATGACGGTAGCGTCAATCCGTTTCCTGTGCAAAGCAAGCAGTTGGCAGGCATCATTCAAAAGCATGCAGTTCGGGCGCTTGGGACGTACAATCGCGGTGCGAAGGACAGCAATTTCTATGTGCTCCGGAAAAATACGGTTCCGGCTGTGTTGGTGGAAATTGGCTTCCTATCGAACGCGAGTGATCTGACCAAGTTGAAAGATGCCTCCCTGCAGCAACAGTTTGCGGTGGAGTTCGCCGCTGGGATTGATGAGTATTTTGCGGTAAGTGGGCAGAGGTAAAGGATCTGTCCGTGGAGCAAAAGCTGGTACGGTTCCTCAGCGCAGTGAGGTGCTTAGTGTGGGCCTGAATAACGAGGTGCACGATGCACAAGGGCCAAGCTTGTTGGTGAATTCGATCCGTTCTTTGCGTTCAGTAAGTTTCAACCACTCGATGTGAGAAGTACGAAAACGTAGGAACGGCAAGTGGCGCTGAACGGGTCACAATCTCGTGGAGACCGTTTGAATATAGGTACCACATTCGATTTTATACGTGAAGTTGAGCGGAAAACGGACAGGCCGTACACCTCGAATGGCCTGCTCGAAGAACATGCGCGCCGCTTGCTTTCAAAGAAAAAGGCCCCTCGCTTTGAACATATTCCTGTTAAAGTAGACAGCGGATATGTTCATTTGAAGGGCGCTTTTTCTATTTTATCGGCAGCCAGATCTCCATCTGCGATTCCTCGTTGTCGGTGCCTAAAAATCGGTCGTCATAAAGTTCGAGACTGGGCAAAGTGAAGTCGTGTTCGTAGCCGCTTTGCTTGAACCAAGTGTCAAAGGCATAGTGGTAGGTTTGGCTGGTGGTGTCGATTTTTCCATGATGCGTGAACACCGCGTAGCGGCTCCCCGGAACTTCACGGGTGACCATGCCTTCTGGGAGATTGGAGGGCTCGCTGACTTCGAAGCAGGCGACGTAGGTGAAGTCATTTTGGCGATTCCATGTGACGCCCCAGGTGTTATGTGAATTGATGACATGTTGCACTTCATGGAAACGGGGGACGAATCGTTTCCAGAGTTCACCGACAAGGTGCATCTCGAGATAGTTGGCTGTGAGTTCTATGCCAACGATGGTAAAAGCGCCTTTTTCTGCAAATTTGGGTTCCATGATTGGTAGCCTCCACGATGGGATTTGATGAATGCAGTGACCTGCACCGTTTTTCCAGAAAGGCGCATCCTTTTCCTGCTGCTGTCGTTTCGGGTAGCCAGCTGACTTCTTTCTGCGCAACAACCGGATCGCTCAGGTCGTCGTCAGAAGCGAGGGAAAGCAAGCGAAGACCCAGCTGGCGAACGGTACTACCGCGTCGTGCAGCGCAGCGCGGTCGGGTGACAGGTCTGCTGAGCATTGTGCTCCTGATCTTGCTACCTGACGCGGTGTGCTAGGTCACGTGATGCGAGGGGTAGGTTGTAAGAAATCTCCATGTCTACTAGTCTAGCACAGAGGGGAGGTTTGAATCGAGTAGGATCAGTGCGCTTTCATGCGTGTTGCGACTTCGATCAACTGCGAGGAAACGAGCATCCCGGTATCGTAGTCGCCTTGAAGAACGCGATACTGTTTGGCACAGGCAGGTTCTCCTGCGCTCGACTCGCCTTCTGGAAAGTCGTACCCTTTGACCATGAAGCCTTTTGCTTCCAAATAGTCGATCGCTTCTGAAATCGTCATTTTCATAGCAAACACTTCCTTATCAGCCAGTTTGGGCTAGTATGCGCAGAATCAGGCTCTTTTACGCAATTTGACCATCTATTCTGTGATTGATAAAATAAGAGTATGCTTTGGTAGGCCACTGCCCAATGAAAGGATGAGCGCATCATGCTGAATTTCTTGTTGATCGCAGCAGTTGTTTATCTGCTCTATACATGGGGAGTTCGTTTGCAGATGCGCGCCCAGTTGTTCGGACAAGCTTGGAGCGCTCTCTTAGGCTATGCATGTTCGCTTGCAGCAGGGACGGCTGCCAGCTTGTTTGTGACGATGAGCGTGATGGAGCGCTTGTGGCCAGATGCGTCCGTGCTAGCGGTCAGTTTCATTTCGACAGTGCTGTCCGCCATGCTTGGCGAGTATTTGCATGCGCGCAGTTTCCGTCTTTCGCTTTTAATGATCGCTCCGCTGCGCTCCAAGGAGTCGAAGCGGTAGACGCATTGTGAATAAGGATGATGAACGGCAGACTGGGTGTCTAGTCCGTTCTTTTTTTCATGATCGTCAGGTTATACTACATTGTCGGAGTTTGAGAAAAAGGGGTTGAAATCTTGAGCCAGCACAACATTCGTGAAGTGATGAAAGGCTTGATGGCCGAGTGGGGCATACCGGGGTATGAGGACCGAATTGCCGCTCGACTGCGGGAAGCGCTTACGCCTTTTACCGATGACATCCGGATCGATAAAATTGGCAATCTGATCGCAAAAATTGAGGGCAAAGGCACGGCGCCGCGCAAAAGCGTGATGCTCGCGGCCCACATGGACGAGATCGGTCTGATGGTGACGAAGATCGAGCCGCAGGGCTTTTTGCGCGTGACCAGACTTGGCGGTGTCGATCCGCGCACTCAGGTAGCGCAGGAAGTGATGGTACATACGAAGAGCGGTGACTATGTCGGCATCGTCGGCTCGAAGCCACCGCATCTGACCTCAAAGGAAGAGCGCGACAAAGCGTGGTCGCTCGATGAGCTGTTCATCGACATCGGCATGCCAGAAGAGATGGTGCGTGAAAAAGTGAGCGTAGGTGATCCGGTGACCATTCGCCGCGAGCCGATGGAACTGCAATTCGATCGCATCTCTGGCAAGGCGCTCGACAACCGCGCCAGCATCGCTTCGGTGTTGGAGTGTGTGGTCGAACTGCAAAATTTGGAGCACAGCGTCGATGTGTACGTGGTTGGCACCGTGCAGGAAGAGCGCGGCCGAGTCGGGGCAGGTCAGGCGGTCTATGGTGTGCAGCCCGATATTGGGATCGCGATCGACGTGACTTTTGGCGAGATGCCAGGGTCGCCATCCGATGCTACATTCCCGCTCGGTTCGGGACCCGCGATCGCAGTTGGCCCGAACATTCACCGCAAGATTACCAAAGGGCTGACAGAGACGGCGGAGCGTCTGGAAATGGCGTATACGTTCGAATTTTTGGAAGATGACACCGGCACTGACGCATGGGTGATGCAGGTGCAGCGTGCGGGCGTGCCGACCGGGCTTGTTTCGATTCCGTTGCGCTATATGCACACTTCGGTGGAGACGGTGCGCTATTCTGACATCCAAGAAGTCGGAAAACTGCTCGCCCACTATATTGCCGGAATTGATGCTGAGTATGTGGAGGGATTGAGTTGCTACTTAAAAGACTGACCGAAGCGATGGGCCCGTCCGGGTACGAAGATGAGATTCGGCAAGTGATCTACGAAGAGGTCAAAGACTATGCAGACCGCGTCTACACAGACGCGATGGGCAACCTGTTTGCCGAAGTGGACGGCACTCGTCCAGGTCCGAAAGTGATGCTGTGTGCGCATATGGACGAGGTGAGCTTGTTCATCACGCAAGTGGAAGCAAACGGCTTGATCAAGTTCCGCCATCTCGGCGGGATTGATGATCGCGTGCTACTGTCCAAGCCGGTACTGATCGGCGAAAAGAAAATTCACGGTGTAATCGGCTCCAAGCCGCCGCATCATCAATCGAGCGGTGAGCGCAAAAATCCGGTCGGGTTGGACCAGCTTCGCATCGACATCGGGGCGACGACCCGCGAGGAAGCGTTGCAGCATGTGAAGCCGGGCGATGTGGCCGTTTTTGCGACGACTTATGAAGAGATCGGTCACCGCCGTGCCAAATCGAAATCGTTCGATGACCGCGTCGGCTGTGCCGTGATGGTCGAGACGATCAAGAAGAAATTTGACATCCCGGTCGTGTATGCGTTTACGGTGCAGGAAGAGATCGGTCTGCGCGGTGCAGGTCCAGCCGCCTACCGCATCAACCCTGACCTGGCGCTGGTGCTGGAAGGGACGCTCGCTTCGGACGTGCCGGACACGGTGGAACACGGACAGGCGACGATCTGCGGTGGTGGTCCGGCGCTGTCGATCATGGACGGCAGCTCGGTGCACAGCCGCAAGTTTTTAAAAGAGATGATTGAAGTAGCTGAAGGTGCCGACATTCCCTACCAGATTCGCAAGACGGTGGCGGGCGGTAACGATGCCGGGCGGATTCACCTGACCAAGGAAGGCATTCTGTCGGGCGTCATCTCCGTACCCACCCGTTACATCCATGCACCGTCGCAGCTGATTTCGCTGGACGATTATGAGCAGACCATTCAACTGGTGGAACAGTTTCTCCGCCGTGTGGAACAAGGAGGATTTCAGTCATGAAAGAGATGATCATTGCTCTGGCTGAAGCGTGCGGCCCGTCGGGGCAGGAAGAAATCGTGCGCGCGCTGCTCAAGGAAGCAGTTTCTTCCTATGCGGACGAAGTTCGCGAAGATGTGGTCGGCAACCTGATCGTCACGAAAAAGGGCAACGGTGCCGACAAAAAACATCTGGCGCTGGTCGCCCATATGGATGAAGCGGGGTTGATGGCGATCCATGTGGAAGAAGGTGGACGGGTGCGCGTTGGAGGCATCGGTGCGATCGATCCGCAGTCGCTGATCGACAAGCGCGTCGTGTTCCAAAACGGCACGGTGGGAACGGTCGGCTCCGATGCGAAGGAAGGCAAAGAAGTCACCGCACTCGCGCTGTTCATCGATCTTGGCGTCTCGACGAAGGAACTGGCGTTAGAACGGGTGCAGGTAGGCGATTCTTGCGTGCCGTTGCAACAGGCTTTGGAGTTGGCGCCAAATCGATTGGTCGGCAAGGCGCTCGACAATCGCGCGGGTTGTGCGGCTGCGCTTGAAGTGTTGAAACGCTTGGGCACGCCGCATCATGACATCTCGGTCGTCTTCTCCGTACAGCACGGTGTCGGCTCCCGCGGGGTCAAGACGGCAGGCTATGCGCTGAAGCCCGATTTCGCTCTGGTGCTCGATGGTGTGAACATCGAGCAGACTTCGGTGGTGGAAGTCGGAGCGGGCACGGCGATCAAAGTGGTAGACCGACAAGCGATCGTCCCGCCGCGGATCAAGCATTTTTTGATCGAGCAGGCGGAAGCGGCAGGCATCGCGTACCAGTTGGAAGTCAGCGCGGAAGGCACATCCGATACGGGAGCGCTCTTGCTGACCGAAGATGGGATTCCGACTGGCGCACTGTCCATTCCTGTGTCTGTGGAAAACGGAGCGGAGACGGTCGATCTGCGCGATGTGGAAGCGACTGTGGAGCTGGCAGTCCGCGTTTTGCAGGCTTATTCGATGTAAACGAAAGCGCCCTTGCACTGTGCAAGGGCGTTTTCTCTTGGTATAATGTAGTTTATCTGCGCACATCTGCCTTCTCGCGCATACTAGTTGAGAATAGAGAGGAGTTTTTGAGTATGTTGAGGTATCTGACGGCCGGGGAGTCGCATGGGCCCGCACTTACGGCGATCATCGAGGGACTGCCGGGCAATCTGCCACTTGATCTTGATTTTATCAATCATCAGTTGTGGCGCCGCCAGCAAGGATATGGACGCGGGGGCCGGATGAAAATCGAGTCAGATCGAGTAGAGATTATGAGCGGAGTGCGATTTGGCAAGACGATGGGTACGCCTGTCGCCTTGATGATCCAGAATAAAGACTGGCGCAATTGGTCGGAGAAAATGGCGATCACAGGTGAAGCGCCAGATAGTGTCGTTGAGATTACAAAGCCGCGCCCAGGTCATGCTGACCTCGCAGGCGCCTTAAAATACAATCAAGAGGACATCCGCAACGTCTTGGAGCGGGCCAGTGCCCGCAACACAGCGACGATGGTGGCAGTCGGTTCTACAGCCCGCTTGTTGCTGCGCCATTTCGGGATCGAAGTGTACGGCCATGTGGTCGAACTGGGTCCGGTGCGGGTGGATCGACTGGAAGGGACGATTCCGGAGATCGCCGAGCGCGCCGAAAGTTCGGAAGTGCGGGTGGCCGATCCGGAAGCGGAAAAGAAAATCATCGAAGAGATCGATGCGGCGAAGGCGGCAGGCGATACGCTGGGCGGGATTTTTGAAATCATCGTCACGGGCTTGCCGATCGGCCTTGGCTCCTATGCGCATCCAGACCGCAAATTGGATGGTCGTTTGGCTCAAGCGCTGATGAGCATTCAGGCGATCAAAGGTGTGGAGATCGGCATCGGCTTCGAAGCGGCGCGCACGCCAGGTTCGAAAGTTCACGATGAGATCGGCCACAGCAAAGGCGAGTATTATCGCCGCACAAACAACGCAGGCGGGCTGGAAGGTGGCGTCACCAACGGACAGCCGGTGATCGTTCGGGCGGCGATGAAGCCGATCCCGACCTTGTATAAGCCGTTGGAGTCGGTCGACATGCGCACGAAAGAGCCATACCGGGCGACGATTGAGCGCTCGGACGTCTGTGCGGTTCCGGCTGCAGCGGTCGTCGGGGAAGCGATGGTCGCGTGGGTGTTAGGACAAGCCTTTTTGGAAAAATTCGGCGGTGACTCGATCGAAGAGATAGAGCGCAACTATAAAAGCTATATTGACATGATCGGTGCGCGATGATACGGGAACGGGTTGATACTGGACATAGTCAATATGACATCGTCATCGGTACGGGCTTGTTGGCGCAGATCGGGCAATTTTTGCAAGAATTGAACGTCAAAGCATCGTCTCGGCATCTGATCATCACCGATACGAATGTGCAGGCGGCAGGCCACTTGTCGCCCGTTCTCGCTTCGTTGCAAGCGGCGGGTTATCGGGCGGAGGTCTTTGTGATTCCGGCAGGTGAAGCCTCCAAACGGCTGGAGCTTGCGGAGCAGGCGTTTGAATTTGCGTACGAAGCAGGTCTTGATCGCCACTCGGTCGTGCTGGCGCTCGGTGGCGGTGTGGTCGGTGACTTTGCCGGATTTGTTGCGGCGGCGTATATGCGCGGTATCTCGTTTGTACAGCTGCCGACCACGCTGCTCGCTCACGACAGCGCGGTCGGCGGCAAGGTCGCCGTCAACCTGTCTGGAGCGAAAAATATCATCGGGGCGTTTCATCAGCCGTTGGCGGTGATCTACGACATCGCCGCACTGCAAACGTTGCCGATCGGCGAACTGCGTTCCGGGTTTGCCGAAGCGATCAAGCATGGGATCATTCTCGATGCCGAGCTGTTTGCGTGGATGACGGAGCAGACACCTTCCATTTTGCAAAATGATCCGGTGGCGATGGGAGAGTTGCTAGCTCGCTCATGCCGGATCAAAGCGGGGGTCGTGTCGGCCGATGAGCAGGAACGCGGGCTGCGCGCGATCCTGAATTTTGGGCACACGCTCGGTCACGCGGTCGAGACGCTGGCCGGTTCGGGGCATTTTCGTCACGGTGAAGCGGTTGCGATCGGCATGGTGGCAGCGGCGGAACTGTCGGTAAACTTGGGCTATTGTGCGCCAACGGCGGCGGCCGAAGTGGAAGCGATGGTGGAACGGGCCGGATTGCCGACGAGGATTCCCGCGCACATCAACACCGAAGAGTTGATCAAATCGATGCAAAAGGACAAAAAAGCATCCGGTGGTACGCTGACCTTTGTGCTCCTGTGCCGCATTGGCGAAGTGGAGATCGTCAAAGATGTGCCGCCGGAGCGGGTGCGTGAAGTGATTGCCAGCCGAAGGGAGCGCTAAGACATGGAAATGATCGTACGTGGGATTCGCGGGGCGATCACGGTCGAACACAACGAGACAGAAAGCATACATCAAGCGACCCGGGAACTGCTGCTTACGATCATGGAGGAAAATCTGATCACACCGGAGCAGATTGCGTCCTGCTTCATTACGGTGACTCCCGATCTCGATGCCACGTTTCCGGCCCAAGCGGTCCGTGCGATGGATGGCTGGGACATCATTCCGCTGATGTGTGCATTGGAAGTGCCGGTGCCAGGCTCGCTGCCGAAGTGCATTCGTCTGTTATTGCATGTGAACACAGTCAAGACACAGGAGGAGATTCGTCACATCTACCTCCGGGAAGCGGAAGGGCTGCGACCCGATTTGAAACAAAAGGGTTGACGGCCCTCAGCAGGCCGAGTATCATATTAATTAGTTAAGTTAGAGCCAGAGTAGAGTTGTATGTTTTTTAGGTTGTAGTAGGTGTGTTTTGAACTGAGACATGTTTGAACAGAGCAGAGATGAGAGTAGCACAGACGAGCCGAGACGAGAAGAGTTTATATTTACGGGATAGGTCTATCTATCTACGTACTTCTTTCTTGTCCTTTACGGTCAGAGCGTCTTTGCTCTGGCCTTTTTGAATTTTTCGAGCAGAGAAGAGACAGTTGAGAGGAGCGAGCGTAGATGATCAAACGTGCACTTCAAGCGGTGATCAGCGGTGAAATGCTGACCCGAGAATTGGCAGAGCAGACGATGGAGCAGATCATGGCGGGAGAAGCGACCGGGTCGCAGATCGCAGCGTTGCTCACCGCGCTGCGGATGCGCGGTGAGACGGTGGAAGAGATCACCGGGTTTGCAAAGGCGATGCGTTCGTTCGTCACCCCAGTTGAGTCGAGTCTGAGCGGGCTGGTCGATACGTGCGGGACGGGGGGAGACGGAGCGGACACGTTCAACATCTCCACCACGGCCTCCTTTGTGGCAGCTGCAGCTGGCGTTAAGATCGCCAAACATGGCAACCGTTCGGTGTCGTCCCGTTCGGGCAGCGCAGATGTGTTGCAAGCGTTGGGGGTAAATATCGACCTGACCCCGGCGCAGGCGGCCCACTGTCTGGAACAAGTCGGGCTGACCTTCCTGTTCGCCCAACTCTATCACCCGGCGATGAAACATGCGATCGGGCCGCGCCGCGAACTGGGGTTTCGAACCGTTTTCAACGTGCTCGGTCCGCTGACCAACCCAGCTGGTACGAAGCGGCAGGTGATCGGCACGTTCGGCGCGGACCTCGTTGAGAAAATGGCCTATGCGCTGGCCGAATTGGGCACTGAGCATGCGCTGGTTGTCCACGGTGCTGACGGTCTCGATGAGATCACCGTCACCGATGCCACGAAAATCGCGGAAGTGCGCGGCGGCAAGGTAGAGCGCGTATTCACGTTCACTCCAGAAGAAGTTGGGCTAAAGCGGCACCCCATCGAGGCCATTCGCGGTGGGGAGGCACAAGAGAATGCGGAGATTCTGATCCAGATTCTCGACGGCAAACAAGGTGGGGCCCGCGACATCGTCGTGCTGAATGCGGCGGCAACCTTATATGTCGCAGGTCAGGCAACTTCGATCGGTGAAGGCGTGCAACTGGCGCAGGCGGCGATCGACTCGGGCCGGGCGAAGGAACTATTGCAGCAATTGGTCAACGTCTCGCAAAGCATGGTACGGGAAAAGGAGCTGGCTTAAATGATCCTGGACAAAATCGTAGCTGTCAAACGTGAAGAAGTGGCGATGTATGCCAGCAACTTCGACCTTTCGCGAGTTACAGAAGAGATTGCAGGACTTCCGGTGACGCGCGGTTTTGAGCAGGCCCTGCGCAAAAGCGACGCGTATATCGCCCTGATCGCGGAAGTGAAAAAGGCATCGCCCTCCAAAGGGATCATCCGGCCCGACTTCGACCCGGTGACCATCGCCGAAATCTATGCGCGATCGGGTGCCAACTGTCTGTCTGTGCTGACCGATGAGCAATTTTTCCAAGGCCATGCCGACTATCTGCGCAACGTGCGGGCGGCGGTCGATCTGCCACTGCTGCGCAAAGACTTCATCATCGACGAAAAGCAGATTTACGAATCCCGCCTGCTCGGTGCTGACTGCATTTTATTGATCGCGGCGATCCTCTCGACCGCACAAATGCAGGAATACCTCGAACTGGCCACTTTGCTCGGCCTCGATGTGCTGACCGAAGTGCACGATGAGGCGGAGGTGGAGCGAGCGCTGGAAGCTGGTGCCGGGCTGCTTGGCGTCAACAACCGCGATCTGCGCGACTTTACCGTTGATCTCGGCACGACCGCCCGCTTGGCGGAAATGGTGCCAGCAGGCACTCTGTTGGTCAGCGAAAGCGGCATCGTGACATTTGAGGATGTCAAGCAGGTCAAAGCGGCCGGGGCTGGGGCGATCCTCGTCGGTGAAACGCTGATGCGTGATCGGTTGATCGCGCCGTCGATCGATCTGTTGCTCGGTCGCAGCGGGGCGCAGGCATGACGTTGATCAAAGTCTGCGGGCTGAGACTGCATGAGACGATTCACCATGTTGGCTCGCTGCCAGTCGAGTATGTCGGATTCGTGTTTGCCAGGAGCAAGCGACAGGTGACGGCGGAAGAGGCGGCAGAACTGGGGGGAAATCTCCCCGACACGGTGCAACGCGTCGGCGTTTTCGTCAACGTAGACGCGACCGAACTTAAAAGGATCGCGGAAACGGCAGGGTTGCACGTTTTGCAACTGCATGGGGACGAGACGCCGGAGTTTTGTGAACGGGTGAAACGTGAAACGGGTCTTGCGGTCTGGAAAGCTTGGGGTGTTCGCGGTGACCAGCGCGATGAAGAAGTGGGCGCTTTTGCCGGAATTGCGGACGCGGTCCTACTCGACAATGCGCGGGGCGGCTCGGGAGTACCTTTTGCTTGGTCTGAGATCCCGCGGTTGCGCGCTTACCTGAAAGACACCAAGCTGTTTATCGCCGGAGGGCTGGACGCAGACAACGTCGGCGAACTGGTCAACACCTACCGCCCCGATGGCGTCGATGTGTCTTCCGGCGTGGAGAAGGTCGGCTTGAAAGACCCGGAAAAAATCACAGCATTCGTGACGAAAGTGAGGGAGCAGCAATGAGCACCATTTTCCCAGACATCAGAGGACGATTTGGCAAGTTCGGCGGCAAATTCGTACCAGAGACGCTGATGAACGCGCTGGAGCAGTTGGAGCAGGATTTCAACCACTACAAAAACGACGCGGAGTTTCAGCAGCAGCTCCGCTACTATCTCCATAAATACTCGGGACGCCCGACGTCGCTGTACTATGCGGAAAATCTGACGAAGCATCTTGGCGGTGCGAAGATCTACTTGAAGCGTGAAGACCTCAACCATACGGGCGCCCACAAGATCAATAACTGTTTGGCGCAAGGTCTGCTCGCGAAGGTGACCGGCAAAAAACGCGTTATCGCAGAAACTGGGGCTGGTCAGCACGGTGTGGCGACGGCGACCGTTTCGGCGTTGCTCGGTCTGGAGTGCACCGTGTTCATGGGCGAAGAGGACATGGAGCGTCAAAAGCTCAACGTGTTTCGGATGAAGCTGATGGGCGCTGAAGTCGTTCCGGCCAAATCGGGAACGAAAACGTTGAAAGACGCGACCAACGAAGCGATTCGGCACTGGGTAGAGCATGTGGAAGATACGTTTTACATCATCGGCTCGGTCGTCGGCCCGCATCCGTATCCGATGATGGTGCGGGATTTTCAACGCATCATCGGCGATGAGGCGCGTGAGCAGATTTTGAAAGAGGAGGGGCGTCTGCCCGACACGATCGTCGCTTGTGTGGGCGGCGGTTCGAACGCGATGGGCATTTTCTATCCGTTCCTCGAAGACGAAGGCGTGCGCTTAATCGGCGTGGAGGCAGCAGGCGAAGGTGTGGACACCGAGCGCCACGCTGCGACGATCACCAAAGGTCGCTCCGGCATCATTCACGGCTCGCTGACCTATCTGCTTCAAGATGAACACGGACAAATTCAGCCGGCCCACTCGATCTCCGCAGGTCTCGACTACCCCGGCATCGGTCCGGAACATGCGCACCTCGCCGACTCAGGTCGCGCCACGTACCTGCCGATCACCGACGGAGAAGCGCTCGATGCGTTCCAACTGCTCTCCCGGGTCGAAGGGATCATCCCAGCGCTCGAATCGTCGCATGCGATCGCGCAGGTGGTCAAACTGGCGCCAGAACTTCCGTCCGATCATTTGATCATCGTCTCGCTTTCCGGGCGCGGTGACAAAGATGTGCATCAAGTCGCAGAGATGTTGGGAGGGATCGACGCATGACTCGCATCGCTGACACGTTTAGACGACTGCAGGAAACGGGTGAAAAAGCATTCATGCCATTTCTGACCGCAGGTGACCCGAACTTGGCGATCACCGAAGAGGTGATTGTGGAATTGGACAAAATCGGTGCCGACATCATCGAGATCGGCATTCCGTACAGCGACCCGCTCGCAGACGGCCCGACGATTCAGGCAGGTTCCTTGCGCTCGCTGAGCAGCGGCACGCGGATGCCGGACGTGTTTGAACTGGTGCGCCGCGTACGCCCGAAAGTTCGAGCATCGCTCGTGCTCTTTACGTATGCCAACCCCGTGTTTCAGTGGGGCGTGCATGACTTCTTCCAAACCGCCAAAGAGGTGGGGGCAAACGGCGTGATCATCCCCGATCTGCCGCTGGAAGAAAGCGAGGAAGCGCTCGCTGCCGGTTTGGCGACGGGGGTCGATCTGATCCCGCTCGTCGCTCCGACTTCGCAGGAGCGCATCGCAAAGATTGTGGCGCAAGGCCAAGGTTTCATCTACTGTGTCGCCGCCCTGGGCGTCACAGGCGTGCGTGAAAACTTGGATGCCGACCTGTCCAGCTATGTTGCCAGCGTGAAAAAGCATACCGCACTCCCCGTAGCGGTCGGCTTTGGTGTTGGCAAACCGGAGCATGCGGCGATCATCGGTCAGTTTGCAGACGGTGTTGTCGTCGGCTCAGCTATCGTGAAAAAAACGGCTGCGATCGCCGATGCGCTTCAAGCTGGAGATGCGGCACTTGTTGAAGCGACGAAGCAGGATCTTGTTCAGTTTGCGGCTTCCCTGAAAGCGCCGTTGTATCCGAACAAGCAAGAAGCATAATTACAGGAATCCCCCAATTCCTGTCGATTCTTCAATCCCATCCCGAAGGAGGAGATGCCGATGTTCGAAAAAGCGGTGTTGATCGGTTGCGGCTTGATCGGCGGTTCGCTCGCTTTGGCGCTGAAACAATCCCACTGTGTCAAACATTTGACCGCCGTCGAACTCAATCCGCAGAGCTGTCAGCTGGCGTTGTCGCGCGCCGTGGTCGATCATGTGGCAGATTCGCTGCAAGACGCGGTGCAAGATGCCGACCTGATCGTGCTGGCGACACCTGTGCGCGAGATGGCTGCTACGCTCGAAGTTCTGGCCGAGCTGCCGCTTCGTCCAGGTTGCTTGATCACCGACGTCGGCTCCACCAAACGGGAAATTTGTGCGGAGGCGCGGCGTTTGCTGCCTGCCTCCGTTGTTTTTATCGGCGGGCATCCGATGGCTGGATCGGAGCGTTCTGGCGTGGAAGCGGCGACCTCGCGCTTGTTTCAGGGGTCCGTCTATGTGCTGACTCCGTTTGCGGACAGCGATCCTGACGTGTTTGCCAAATGGAAGTGGGCAGTTGAACGCATCGGGGCGCAGGTGATGGTGCTCGACCCCAATCTGCATGATGAGGTGGTGGCGGCGATCTCCCATGTGCCGCACATCATCGCGGCGCAACTGGTTGAACAGGTGGCCAAGTTGTCGCTGGAATCGGAAAGCGGGGCGCTCTATGCCCGGCTCGCAGCGGGCGGATTTCGCGATGTGACCCGCATCGCAAGCGGTAACCCTTTGATCTGGCGGGACATCGTGCTCAGCAACCGCGATGTGATCCGCGACCTGCTACAGGGCTGGCAGCAGAGCATTCATCATTTTTTGGGGATGCTAGAGCAGGAAGCAGGGCCTGAGATCGAGAACTTTTTTTCCAAAGCGGCAGAGTTTCGCGACGGGATGAAGTAGAGGAGGAAGTATTCGATGGATATGGTGATCGAACCGGCCGGGCGCGTGCAAGGCGAGGTCGAGGTGCCAGGCGATAAGTCGATCTCGCACCGCGCCGTCATGTTTGGTGCGTTGGCCGATGGTGTGACACATGTGCGCGGCTTTTTGCCGGGTGCAGACTGCTTGAGCACGATCGATTGTTTTCGCAAGATGGGTGTGGCGATCGAGAGGTTGTCCGAGACAGAACTGCGCGTCACTGGCGCTGGTTTGCACGGATTGCAAGAGCCTGACGACCTGCTCGATGTGGGCAACTCTGGTACCACCGCCCGCCTGATGCTCGGCATTTTGGCGGGACAGCCCTTTCACTGCACGGTCACAGGCGATGCCTCGATTCGCCGCCGCCCGATGGGGCGCGTGACCAATCCTTTGCGGGAGATGGGCACCAAGATCGACGGGCGTGAGGACGGCAGGCTCGCCCCGCTGTCGGTGCGCGGTGGCAATCTGCGCGGGATCAACTATGACTCTCCGGTCGGAAGCGCTCAGGTCAAGTCGGCCATTTTGCTCGCCGGGTTGTTTGCGGATGGCAGCACGGGCGTCAAAGAGCCGGAACCGTCCCGCGATCATACGGAGCGCATGCTGCGAGCGTTTGGCGTGCCCGTATTCGAAGCGGACGGCTACACCTCGGTGCGCGGGGGGGCCAAGCTGACGGCAACGGAGATCGAAGTGCCAGGCGATATTTCCTCGGCCGCCTTTTTGCTGGTTGCCGCCGCCATTCTGCCCGGCTCCGACCTGCTGATTCGCAATGTCGGCATCAATCCGACGCGGACCGGCATCTTGGATGTGCTGCGCGAGATGGGGGCGCAGATCGAGTTGCTTAACGAGCGGGTCTCCGGTGACGAGCCGATCGCTGACCTGCGCGTGCGAGCCGGGGCGTTACGAGGCGTCACCGTGCGCGGTGCGATGATTCCTCGCCTGATCGATGAGATTCCGGTGCTCGCCGTCGCCGCCACGCAAGCCGCAGGTGTGACGGAGATTCGCGATGCGAAGGAGCTGAAGGTCAAAGAGTCCAACCGCATCGCCACCACCGCAGCCGAACTGCGCAAATTCGGCGCACAGGTGGAAGAGTTGGAAGACGGTCTGCGCATTATCGGAGGCATGAAACTGCGCGGCGGTGCGATCGTAGAGACGCACCATGACCACCGTATCGCGATGGCGATGGCAGTTGCCGCCTTGGTTGCTGACGGGCCTGCGACGATTCGCGACTGGGAGTCGGTCGATGTGTCGTTTCCAGGGTTTGCACAACTTGTGCAAAATATCAGATAATTCATTGACAAGCGGAAGGGGAATCGAGTATTCTATTGCCAAGAAGCTTAGTTCTGGTTTCTCTCCACTCCTATCATAGTTTGCCTGCTCCTTGTGCGGAGCAGGCCTTTTTTTGTTGGGGTCCTCGATTGCTTATCGGTAGAGATCGAGGCATCCGCTCTACGATGTCGGAGATTGTACGTCTTTTGTGGCCAAGCGCTGAATAGAATGAACTTGAACAAGCGCAAGGGGGCCTTCGCGTGAGGAATCTACAGCTTTTTTATCACACTGTCACCGCTCAGGTTGTGATCGTCCTGTTTATCTTGATAAAAATTTTGCTGGTGCCGTATCTGGTTTGGCGCTTCTTAGGTGCAACGTCTGGGGCGATGGTCGTGCTCGATGTGGCGACGATCGTGCTCGGGACGCTGCTGGCTTTGTCGATGGGGATGGTCGGCTATTATCAGGCCCGCCATTTTGAGCGCGAGCGCATGCTGGCGGAGTCGCTCTGGTATATGCTGTGCGTCCACGGCCCAGCCGGGCTGTTCCTGCTTTACAAATGGCTGAACGGCGGGGCCTGGGATACTCAACTGTTGCTGGTGCTGTCTGGGTGGCTGTCGATGTTCTCACATCCGATGAACCTTGTGGGTTTTTATGGCCCGTGGGTGGATGGCGTGGCACTGCTGGCGATGGCTGGCTGTTATCTGCTCGGCGTCTTCGTTTTTCATGATGAACATCGCCATGAAAAGGCCGAACCGATGAGCTTCCAGCACCTGCGCGTCAAAGGGCGGTTGAAATGACGATATTAAATCACTCTATCAATATGCATCAATATTACTGTATCACTTCGGGAGAAGTGGTACATTTTTTGATTGCATCACGAACCTATGTTCGCATATACTAAGAACAATACAGGAACATTTGTTCTTAATTTAGTGGTGGTGATATTGTGGAAGGGTACGATTTAACAGATAAGCGGCAGATTCTGCTGGTCGATATGAATTCGTTTTACGCGAGTATTGAGCAGGCGCAAAACCTCGAGTTGCGCGGCAAGCCGGTCGTGATCTGCGGCGATCCGGAGCGACGCAGCGGCATTGTGCTGGCGGCGAGCAAAGAGGCGAAGCAGTTTGGGATCAAGACGGTCGATCCGCTGTGGATGGTGCAGCAAAAGTGTCCGCAGGCGGTGATCGTACGTCCGCGTATGGAGACCTATGTGGAAGTGTCGGTGCGCATTATGGAGATCGCGCAACGTTTCACGCCACAGGTGGAAGTGTTTTCGATCGATGAAATTTTCCTCGACTTGTCGGGGACGGAAAAGCTATGGGGTGGGCCTTGGGAGGTGGCGCGCCAGTTTCGGCGCTTGGTGCGGGAGGAGACGGGCGTGGTCTGCTCGGTGGGCATCGGCTACAACAAGCTGGTCGCCAAGGTCTGCTGTGACACGAAGGCGAAAAAGTCCTCCGAAGGGATCTGGGAGTGGAAGCCGCAGGACATCGTTCGGGAGATGCATCCACTTCCGGTGCGCGAACTGTTTGGCGTCGGTTCCCGCATGGAGCGCCATTTTCACTCGCGCGGCATCGTGACGATCGGCGACCTCGCTCGCTATCCGCTGCATCTGTTAAAAAAGCGGTTTGGCATCATGGGCGAAGTGTACCATCTCTCCGCCAACGGCATCGATTATTCGCCGGTCACGCCAAACACATTTCGCCAAGACATGAAAAGCGTTGGGCATATGATGACGTTGCCTCGCGATTACGAGACGGCTGCCGAGGTGGAGGTGGTGCTGCTCGAACTGTGTGAGGATGTCTGTCGCCGCTTGCGGCGGATGGGACGCAACGGGCGAACCGTCCACATGCACTGCGGATATCATGGCTTGGTCGGCGGTTTTTCGCGGCAGGTGTCACTGCCCTATTCGACCAACATCACCCGCGAGGTATATGCGGCGGCTTGTCAGATTTTCCACGAGAAATGGTCAGGTACGGCGGTGCGCTCCGTCGGCATCTCGGTGGAAAACTTAGGTGATGACGGAGAACAGCAACTCGACCTCTTCCATGATCGCGAGCGCGAACGTCGTCTCGCGTACACGATCGACAGCATCAAAGACCGCTTTGGCAACACCGCGTTGGTGCGTGCCGCTTCTTTGACACAAGCGGGGCAGGCGTTTGAGCGGTCCGGGAAGATTGGCGGACATTATCGATAAAAAATCGAAAATTCTAAACAGAGTGCCTAGGCGCTCTATTTTTTTTATTTTATAAAAAATTTCCCGATGACTTCTGACCGATTATCGCGTATGATGAAATCATCACCAAAAATCCGACTAAGGAGATTGAGTAACTTGGATATTCAATACGTGAAAAATACGCGACGTTCAGATAAATTTGTTTTTCTTTCGAAATTTTTAACTTCGCCCAAGCAGGTCGGGTCCGTCCTGCCTAGTTCGCGCTATTTGACAAACAAGATGCTAGAGCCGATCGATTGGGACCAAGTGCGCGCTGTCGCTGAACTTGGCGCGGGTACTGGCGTGTTTACGCGGGCGATCAACCGTCGCATGCATCGTAAAGCGCAGGCGGTGATCTTTGAAGCGGACCCGATGATGCGCAACCGATTGAAAGAGCAGTCCCCAAACCTGAACTACTGGGGCGATGCGACCGAGTTGAATCACGCGTTGCAACAGTTTGGCATGGGCAAACTCGATGTTGTCTTCTCTGGGTTGCCGTTTGCCAATTTTGAGCAGGACATGCGTGACAAGTTGCTCAGCGAAGTGGTAGAAAGCTTGAAGCCAGGCGGTAAATTTATCGCTTTTCAATACTCCTTACAGATGAAAAAACAGCTCCAAGAGCGTTTTCGCAGTGTCAAGATCGGATTTGTTCCGATGAACGTACCGCCCGCCTTCGTCTATATTTGCCAAAAATAGGGACTAGGTGTTAGGCGAAGTCTGGATGTGTTGCACAGGCAAAGACGTGCAGGTTGTCGCGGTGAGGGGATTGTTCCTTGCGGTATAAAAATTTGTACTTTACACAAAGTGGATGAGTGCGTGAGGGTGAAGACGCGGCGCAATCAAGGTAGCGTTGGCGGCCTGAACGATCCTGTCATCACTTGAGCTAAAGCACGAATTTTTATACTGGATTGCTTCGCGAAGTAGTGACTGCGACACACATCAGCAAGGAGAAGGTGGAAAGGAATGGGTGCGACGTCATGATTCCTCAGTCCGTTTCGCCTCACATCGAGCGAGGCGGATTTCGGCGCAACAGCGCCGCCGGTGTGCGAGGGACCTGCTCGTGACAAGCGGGGTTGGCTCGCTGCTGATCATCTGAACGAACTCAACTGGTCGTAGCATGAGAATGGTTAAATCATGTAAGACTAGAAAAATGTACAGCTTGTGCAGAAGGAGACATTTCTTTAATATAAGAAACAGTTCTCAACAAATTCAACGTACTCCTTCTGATTGGATTTGGAACGTGATATCGAGCAAATTTGTACGGTATCCCCCCACAAATGCTCATGACCATTTGTGAGGGAAAATGACGAAGACCCGCCCTGGCTAGGCGGGTTTTTTTACATAGTAGAGGACGCGCACTTGATTTGTGCGAGCGTATGGCAAGCTACGACGTCCCCCAGAGCAAATGACACCTCGAGATGTTCCTGCCCTCGTTGCGTCTCAGTCCCCGAGATGACAAGCGTGGATCGACAGCATATGGTAGGAGGTTGGTTAACTTGTCTTGTATTTCACTTGCGAATTTCGATATAATGGCAGTTAGTCAACGAGTAGAGGAAGGGGATTCTGATGAGCGCAAACAACGAAGGTTTCATTCATATAGACGATCTGGACCAGCATGCTGCTGACACGCACCGCCCGACGATTGCGGAGCGACAGCGCGTCGATTACCGCGAGATCGCCAAGGAAGTTGGCCGCCTGGGTGAGGGGAAATCCTATTTTATTCGCACACACGGCTGTCAGATGAACGAACATGATACTGAGATCATGTCCGGGATGCTGGAAGAGATGGGCTATAAGGCAGCTCGTGAGATGCTTGATGCCGATTTTATTTTGTATAACACCTGCGCCGTTCGTGAAAACGCGGAGGACAAAGTCTGGGGCAACCTCGGTTCCTTGAAGCCGTTGAAAGCGAGAAATCCGAACCTGATCATCGGTCTGTGCGGATGCATGGCACAGGAAGAAGTAGTTCGTGACCGCATCCGCACCACACACCCGCATGTTGACCTCGTCTTTGGTACGCACAACATCCATGTGTTGCCTGGCTTGGTCGAAGAGGCGCACCACAGCAAGGAGACGATTTTTGAGGTCTGGGATGCAGCGCATGAGGGCACGATCGAAAATCTGCCGAGAGTTCGCAAAGATGATGTGCGCGCATGGGTGAACATTCAGTATGGCTGCAACAAGTTTTGCACCTATTGCATCGTGCCGTTTACCCGCGGCGAAGAGCGTTCCCGCCTGCCGCAAGATGTGATCGAAGAGATCCAGCAGTTGGCGGCGGACGGTTACAAAGAGATCACGTTGCTCGGCCAAAACGTCAATGATTACGGCATCGATCTGCAGGATGTTGATTTTGCTGATCTGCTGGAGATGGCTGCGCAGGTGGAAGGGATCGAACGCATCCGTTTCACCACCTCCAACCCGTGGAATTTCACCGACAAGCTGATCGATACGATCGCTCGTCACAAGAAGATTCCAAACTACATCCATCTGCCGGTGCAGTCTGGCTCCTCGCAGGTGTTGCGCCGGATGAAGCGCGGGTACACCCGTGAAGAGTACCTCGATCTGGTCAACCGGATCAAAACTCGCATTCCGGATGTTGCGCTGACCACAGACATCATCGTCGGTTTCCCAGGCGAGACGGAAGAGCAGTTCCAAGAAACGGTGACCTTGATTGAAGAGGTGCGTTATGAAGGCGCCTACACGTTCGTCTACTCTCCGCGCGCTGGCACGCCGGCTACCCGTCTGCCCGATGATGTCTCGGAAGCGGATAAAAAACAACGCCTGTACCGCCTGAATGATGTGCAAGACAAGATTTCGCTGGAGCAAAACCAAAAGCTGATCGGTCAAGTGCTGGAAGTGTTGGTGGAAGGCGAATCGAAGACGAATGCAGACGTGCTGCAAGCGCGTACCGAGTCGAACAAACTGGTGCATATCGTAGGTTCGAAAGAGCTGATCGGCCAACTGATCCATGTGAAAGTGACCGAAGCCAAGACTTGGTACTTGCGTGGTGAAATTCTTCCGCAGGGGGTGGGCGTATGAGCAACGTGCTCGCCGAACATCCTGTGCTCGCAGAACGTGCCGAACAGATCGGCGCAATGGTGACGCGGTCGCTGGAGATGTCCATTTTTAAACAAGCGGAACGCGATCTGCATCAGAACCAAGAAGCGCAGAACCTGATTGCAGAATTGCAGCAAAAGCAAGCGGCAGGCGAGGCGGTCGATACCTTGCTCGACAGTCTGGAAGGGCTCGATGTGGTTCGACATTTCTCGGTCGCACAGCAAGGGCTGTCCGAAGTGGTTGAGCATGTGACGAAGATTTTGACGGCGACGCTGTCGGGTCGTTTGGATATCGTGCTGGAACAGGAGGGCGGATGTTGCTCATCCTGCCCCGCGACTGGCTGTGACGGAGTTTCCGCCAGTGCAGGCTGTACCGGCAGCGCGTCCACTTGCTCAGCATAAGAACATGATTGAATGGAAAAGTCTGGTTTCTCACAAGAGGAATCAGGCTTTTTTGTTTGAATAAGGTAGGGACTAATTTTCGCGACTTTTGATATAATGGACAACGAATGAGCATAGAGCGGGAGGATTTAGCTGAATGGCGAAGTTTACACCGATGATGCAGCAATATATGGATACTAAAGCACAGGCGCCCGACGCCTTGTTGTTTTTTCGCTTAGGCGATTTTTATGAACTGTTTTTTGATGATGCGGTGACGGCTGCGCGGGAGCTCGAAATCACCTTGACCGGGCGGGGTAGCGGGTCGGATGAAAAAATTCCGATGTGCGGTGTACCACACCATTCGGCGGAGAACTATGTGCTACGCTTGGTGGAAAAAGGCTATAAGGTGGCAATTTGTGATCAGGTGGAAGATGCATCGGCGGCTAAAGGCATCGTGCGCCGTGAGATCGTGCGCGTCGTGACGCCGGGCACGGTGATCGAAAGCAAAGCACTTCAAGAAAAGACCAACCTTTACCTCGCGTCGGTCGTGCCCAAAGACGGCATGTTCGGGTTGGCGTTTTGTGATCTCTCGACGGGGGAATTGTCAGTTGTGGAACATGCAGATGAGCAGGCGATGCTCGATGAGATGATCCGCTTCCAGCCAGCCGAAGTCGTCGTTCCGGCGGGAGAGGAGAACAGCGAGTATGCAATTACCATGCACGATCTGTTGCGCACGGTTCTGACCACTGGCGGGGAGAAGACTCACCGCCATGATCGGGCCAGCGCAACGCTGCTCGAGCATTTTGGCGTGATCTCTGTCGATTCGTTCGGACTGGCGCAGTACCCGTTGGCAGTCTCCGCGGCCGGGATGCTGCTGTCTTACCTGTCCGCGACGCAAAAGCGGAGTTTAGGCCATTTGAAAATGCCCGCTTATATCACGAGCGATGAATATATGACGCTAGACTCATTTTCACGCCGCAATCTGGAGCTGATCGAGACGCTTCGCGACAAGGGTAAGCATGGGGCACTGCTCGGGCTTCTCGATGAGACGGTGACGGCGATGGGCGGAAGGCTTTTACGTCGCTTTGTCGAGCGGCCACTGGCGAACAAACAGCGGATCGAGGAGCGCTTGGATGCGGTAGGAGAACTGCACGAGCATCTGCTGCTGCGCGAAGACCTGCGCCAACTGCTCGATCTCGTCTATGATCTGGAGCGCTTGGTAGCGCGGGTGGCGTACGGATCGGCCAATGCAAGGGATTTGCAGGCGATCGGATCGTCGCTGTCGATCTTGCCGCATGTAAAAGAGCGTCTCGCTGCCACCGCGTCCGGGCTGATGCAGGGAATCGCTGAGCGGATGGAAGATTTCGGGCCAGTTGTCGATCTGATTGAGCGCGCGGTGGTGGACGAGCCTCCGGTTTCGCTAAAAGATGGTGGCGTGATTCGAGACGGGTTTGACGAGTACTTGGACACGCTGAAACAGGCGAGCCGCGAAGGGAAGCGCTGGATTGCCAACCTGGAAGCGACCGAGCGCGAAAAGACGGGCATCAAATCGCTCAAGGTCGGCTTTAATAAGGTGTTTGGCTACTACATCGAAGTGTCGCGAACGAATGTGCAGTATGTGCCCGACACGTACGAGCGCAAACAGACGCTGACCAATGGAGAGCGCTATGTGACGCCGGAACTGAAGGAAAAAGAGTCGCTGATTCTGGAAGCGGAAGAGAAATTGATCGATCTGGAGTACCAGACGTTTGTCAAAGTGCGGGAGGAGGTCGCAACTTGGCTGGCCAAGATTCAGCAGGCGGCCGAATCGATCGCGCTCGTAGACGTGTTGCAGTCGCTGGCGACCGTTTCGGCGAAGCGCCGCTATGTGCGTCCTGTGATTGCGACCGATGATCGGATTTTGATCACCGAAGGGCGTCATCCGGTGGTGGAAGCGATGCTCAAGGGCGAACCTTTTGTTGCCAACGATACGGTGTTGGACAATGCCAGTCATCAGATTTCGTTGATCACAGGGCCGAACATGGCGGGGAAATCAACCTACATGCGGCAGGTGGCACTGATCGTATTGCTCGCTCAGATCGGTTGCTTCGTGCCGGCAGATCACGCCGAGATCGGGATTGTGGATCGCGTGTTTACTCGCATCGGCGCTTCGGACGATCTGGCTGGCGGACAATCGACATTTATGGTCGAAATGGTGGAACTGGCCAACATTTTGCACCATGCGACTCCGAAAAGTTTGATCATCCTCGATGAGATCGGGCGTGGAACCTCGACGTTTGACGGGATTTCCATCGCGCAGGCGGTCGTTGAATTTTTACATCAAAATCCAAAGGTGGGCGCAAAGACGTTGTTTGCGACACATTATCATGAATTGACGAAGTTTACGGAGCTGTTTGCAGGGGTGCGCCACTATTCGACGCACGTGCAGGAACAAGGCGAAGGCATCGTATTTTTGCGCAAGATTCTACCGCAGGCGGCCGACCGCTCATACGGGATTCAAGTGGCAAAACTGGCCGGACTACCACAGGAAGTATTGGTGCGAGCTCGGGAAATTTTGGCCGAACTGGAGCAGGGCAAGCCGGAGTGGGCCGAGCAGAGCGGGTATCGTCCCAAAGCGGAGTTGGGCGGTGCGATGATCTTGCGCGAGGAGGCGGAATGCGAGGCGGCACCCGCTATTGAAGAGACTCCGAGCAAGAAAAAAGCGGGAAAAGAAGCGGCTAACTCGATGCAATTGTCCTTGTTTGCGGATCAGGCTGCCGACCATCCGATCGTGGCGGAACTGCGCACGCTTGACGTGATGAAATTGACGCCGCTCGATGCGATCAATCTGATCTATCAACTGCAGCAACGAGCGCGGGAAAGCGAGGCATAGATGGGAAACATTCAGGTTCTGAGCGACCTGCTCGCCAACAAGATCGCCGCCGGAGAAGTGGTCGAACGCCCGGCGTCGGTCATCAAAGAGCTGCTCGAAAATGCGATCGATGCGGAAAGTACGCAGATCATCGTCGAAATTGAGCAAGGCGGCCTCGATCTGATCAAAGTTTCGGACAACGGGGTCGGCATGGAGCGCGAGGACGCATTAAAAGCGTTCGAACGCCATGCGACGAGTAAGATCAAGACGGATAAGGACCTGTTCCGCATCCGCACGCTCGGCTTTCGCGGCGAGGCGTTGCCGTCGATCGCCTCGGTGGCCAAGGTGGAGGCGAAGACGCGAACGCTTGCGGCGAACGAAGGCACTCGGGTGGTGATCGACGGGGGCAAACTGGTGGCTCATGATGTATGCGCCGCCAAAAAGGGCACGGAAATCGCCGTTCGAGATCTGTTTTTCAACACGCCCGCGCGCTTGAAGTACCTCAAGTCGATTCAGACGGAGCTCGGGCACATTTTGGACTATGTCAATCGGATGGCGATGGCCCATCCGCACATTTCGTTTCGGCTGTATCACAACGGACGGCAGGTGATTCAGTCGCCAGGTGACGGGAAGTTGCTGCATGCGGTGGCCGCCATCTATGGCAGCGATCAGGCCCGGCAGATGGTGCCTGTCGAGTGGGAAACCTATGATTACAAGATTGAAGGCGTTGTGGGATACCCTGAACTAAACCGAGCCAATCGCAACCATTGTTCCTTTTTTATCAATGGTCGCTTTGTCAGAAGCTATCAATTGATGAATGCCGTGCAGTCGGCCTACCACACGCTGTTGCCGATCAATCGCTATCCTGTCGTGGTGTTGTCGCTGTCGCTCGATCCTGGTTTGGTCGATGTGAACGTCCATCCCAACAAGTTGGAAGTGCGCTTTTCGGAAGAAAAAGACGTGATGACCGCCGTACAGCAGGCGGTGGAACATGCCTTAAAAGGTCAGACCTTTATTCCGAAGGCGACAGCAAAATCGATCGATGTGCAGCCGAAGGAAAAATCGTCGCAAGAGACGATGGATCTGCGTGTGATCTCCCCAGCTCGACAGCCGGAACCAACTCCACCCGGCCCGGCCCGATACATGCCTGGCACCAACGGGCCGAAATATCGCGAATCGCTTCCACAGGGTGGCGCTCTCGTGCGCGAAACGCCGATCGCTTCTTATGGCGCCAAGGATCGCAGCCGAGAACGCGATGCAACTTTGACTCGTCAGCAGGTCGATGCCGCATTGGGGGCCTACCGCCGACCGACTGAAGAACGGACGGACGGTGTTGCACATTCGAACAAAACTGACCGGGCAGCTGAAGTGGTGACTGGTCAGTCGGATGGACAGGCGCGGTCTGTTGATGGGCGACCAAGCGAGCAGGCAAGTGTGTCGCGCCAAGAAGTGGTTCCTCAACAAGAGACAACCTCAGTTGGTGAACCAGAACGGCATGAGGGTGCCAACGTCCCGCAGTTTCAGCCGGTCGCACAGGTGTTGGGCATGTACATCGTGGCACAGGATGATACGGGGCTGTATCTAATCGACCAACATGCGGCGCATGAAAAAGTTTTGTTTGAGAAATTTTCGAGCAAGCTGTCGGCTCGTCAGATCAATCCGTTGCCGTTGCTGGTTCCGCTCACGTTAGAACTGACAGCGGCCGAAGCGGCGCAGTTGGAGGAACAGATTCCGGCGCTGACCGAATGCCAGATCGAGGTGGAAAGCTTCGGTGGCAGGAGCTTTCTGATCCGTTCGGTACCCGACATCTGGGAAGGGCTGAACACACAGGGGCTCCTACAGGAGCTGATCGATGAACTGCTTCAGGAAGGCAGTGCGAAAAGCCCACTGCAACTGATCGAAGACAAAGTGATCACCAAAGCGTGCAAAGCGGCGATCAAAGCGAACCAGTGGCTATCGATGCCTGAGATGATCGCTTTGTGCGATCAGTTGCGGGAGTTGAAAAACCCGTTTACCTGCCCGCACGGACGCCCGATCATCATCCACATGTCGAACTATGATCTGGAAAAGCAATTCAAAAGGGTGATGTAGTTGAAACACAGTCCAATTACCGTAACCACCGGACTGAAAGTCCGCGATGAATACGTAAAACAAGCGCACGAGTATGCCAAAGCGATCGGCGGTACGTACGTCCAGCGCAACAGGCACTCTCTAGCCAAAATGCAGGAGACGTACGGTGATCCGTTGCTCGTCGTCTCCGAACGGGTCAAGTTGCACATCGGAGAAAATGAATTCTTTTTTCACCCCAGCATGGCCAATACGAGAATTAAGCGGCTTAAATCTGGCGAGAATGATATCGTGATCGAATATACTGAAGCTCGGGCTGGCGATGTGATTCTCGACTGCACGCTGGGCCTTGGCTCGGACTCGATCGTCTTTGCACATGTCGTAGGCGAGACAGGGAGGGTGATCGGCGTGGAAGCATCGCCGGTTATCGCCTATATCGTCCAGCGTGGCCTGCAGGAATTCACCGTCGATGTCCAAGCGGTAAATGTTGCGATGCGGCGCGTCGAAGTGGTCGCAGCCGACCATCTCGACTATATGCGCACGCTTCCGGACAATTCGGTGGACATCGTGTATTTCGACCCGATGTTTCGCCACACCGTTTTAAAGTCGCAGTCGATGGAACCGATGCGCGTCTTAGGCGATGATCGCCCGATCCTGCTGGAAGCGATCGGCGAGGCGAAGCGTGTGGCGAGACGGCGCATCGTGATGAAAGAGCGCTGGTATTCCACCGAATTTGCGCGCCTCGGGTTCCAACGTTTACGCAAATCTTCCGGCTCGACAAATTATGGGGTGATTGATCTGGAGGAGAACCGCATATGATGGGAGACAAACCGAGAATTCTGATCATCGTAGGTCCCACCGCCGTTGGCAAAACGGCGCTGAGCCTCGCCTGTGCAAAAGCCTTGAACGGCGAGATTCTCTCGGCCGACTCGATGCAGATTTACAAAGGCATGGACATCGGCACGGCAAAGATCCGGCCAGAGGAGATGGAAGGAGTTCCGCACTTTGGGCTCGACCTCGTCTACCCAGACCAGCCGTATACGGTCGTGGAGTTTAAGGCGTATGCAGATCGAATGATTCGAGAGACTCAGGCGCGCGGCAAACTGCCAATCATCGTTGGCGGTACGATGCTGTATGTCAAAGCGCTGATCGATCCGATGGATTTTACGGAAGCTAAAGAAGACCCCGAGTTTCGTCAACAGCTCTGGCAACAAGCTGAGGAGCAAGGCGGCGATCCATTACATAAACGGCTGCAGGAGGTCGATCCGATCACTGCAGAACGTCTGCATCCAAATGATGTAAAGCGTGTGATCCGAGCTCTGGAAGTGCATCATGCGACCGGTGTGCCTTTGTCCCAATCGTTCACCAATCAGGCAACGGAAGGGCCTTATGACCCGGTGCTGGTCGGTTTGAACCTTGCAGATCGGCAGGAGCTCTATCAGCGCATCAATCGGCGAGTGGACATCATGATCGAGCAGGGGCTGGTCGAAGAGGTGAAAGCTTTATTAGCAGCAGGTTACCATCGTGACCTGCAAAGCATGCAGGCGATCGGTTACAAGGAGATCGTCGATTTCCTCGACGGGCGTGCTACGTTCGAAGAAGCGGTCGAAAGCGTGAAACAGGGATCGCGGCGCTACGCCAAGCGGCAACTGTCTTGGTGGCGGCGTGAAGAACGGATTCATTGGTTCGATGGAGGCCATCTGAACGAAGATGGAGCTCACCTCAACGAATCAGAATGTTTACGAAAAATCAGCAACATGCTAGAAGGAATTTCGTAGAAGGGGTTCGAATACCTTATATAAAAAGAGATGGGGGTAAATACTTTGAACAAACAACAAATCAATATCCAAGATCACTTTCTGAATCAAATCCGCAAGGACAACATTCCGGTGATCATTTACCTCGTGAACGGTTTCCAAATTCGAGGTGTTGTCAAAGCATTTGACAACTTCACGATCATCGTCGAGTCAGAAGGCAAGCAGCAAATGGTCTATAAGCACGCAATCTCTACGTTTACCCCGATGAAGAATGTAAGTTTTCACGCTGCCGAATAAGCGTTGAGATAGATAACGCTTGGGAAGTGTTCCATTGGAACACTTCTTTTTTTATTTTCTGCGCGAGTGGGGCAGACTGGAGGGGTGAGGTGATAGAGCTGTGTACAACGAACAAGATCAACTGCCGCAAGGGATGACCGTCGAGCATATCTTCGAGATCCTAAACGATGTCAAGACGGCCAAGCTCCCCGTGTCGGACGCGGTCGATTCGCTCGCCTATTGGTACCACGAGGCGTTTCAAACGGGGGAAATCAATGTAGAAGAACCGTCCGAAGCTGACCTGTATGACGGCGAGGACCTCTGGACGTAGAGGGATAGGAAAGACCGCAGCGGAGCGACTGCGGTCTTTTTGTGCCGATTGCTTGTGATTAAAAAGTGATCGGCACGCTATGGCCGCGTCTTTTCGGACCTTTGCGAGTATCTTTGATCATTCGCACTTCGAGCAGGCCGTTTTTGTACTGCGCACGTGCCTGTTGCTGGCGAACGCGGTGGGGAAGTGTGACGCTGCGCTCAAAGGAGCCGCGAAACCGCTCATCCAAGTGAAAGCGATCCTTGGCAAAGTTGAGGAAACGGCCGGCTAGCGACCCCGAGACGGTCAGCTCCTCCGGTTGCACATCCACTTTGACGTCGTTGGCCGATTCTAAGCCGGGTACTTCGATGATCGCGACAACTTCCTGACGGGTCTGATAGATGTCGATGCGCGGGAACTGGCTGTCATGCATCACATCGGTGCCATGCAAACCTTGACCGCCGAACAGACCTTGCCAATCGGGCATTGCTTGTAATTTGTTGAGCTCAGCCATCGGAAGCTGCTTCATGACGTTTTGCAAAAACTGTGGGCCGAACATGCGGCGTAACCCTTCGTTCATGTTGCCAAGTCCGCGCATCTGATCAAGCGGATTGCCGTTGTTATTGTTCATCATGAGCCAGTTTCACCTTCCTTCGCTGTTACCAAGCTATGCAACATGCGACTTTGAAGGTGCCGGACGATTTATGGTTTCTGGAGAAGAGAAATGAGCCTAGATGTTGTCAATTGACGATAATCTGCCATTTTGTTCGATCACGGCTGTTGAAAAGGGGAATCTAATCATGGTACATTATATCTCGTCAGGCGGGCAACAAATTAATGCTTGACCGAAGATGCAGGCTGTGATAGAATGGTTCTCACGATACAGGGGTATAGTTCAGTTGGTAGAACGTCGGTCTCCAAAACCGGATGTCGTGGGTTCAAGTCCTACTGCCCCTGCCACTCTTACAACAACTACCACTTGATTCGCATTGCGATATGTGGTAAATTATAAACTCAGCCGGTGGGGAGTCGCCAAGCGGTAAGGCAACGGACTTTGACTCCGTCATGCGAAGGTTCGATCCCTTCCTCCCCAGCCACTTTATGTATGCGGATGTGGCGGAATTGGCAGACGCACTGGTTTTAGGTACCAGCGGGCGACCGTGGGGGTTCGAGTCCCTTCATCCGCACCACTTTTATTCGATTCACATGTGCCTTTAGCTCAGCTGGATAGAGCGTTTGACTACGAATCAAAAGGCCGGGGGTTCGAATCCCTCAAGGCACGCCATTTTGTGGGGGTATAGCTCAGTTGGTAGAGCACCTGCCTTGCAAGCAGGGGGTCAGCGGTTCGAATCCGCTTATCTCCACCATTGTTCCTCGATAGCTCAGTTGGTAGAGCGCCCGACTGTTAATCGGATGGTCACAGGTTCGAGTCCTGTTCGGGGAGCCAGTAAGGCTCGTTGGAGAAGCGGCTTAACTCACCGCCCTTTCAAGGCGGCATTCACGGGTTCGAATCCCGTACGAGTCACCATTTGGAGGTTTAGCTCAGCTGGGAGAGCATCTGCCTTACAAGCAGAGGGTCGGCGGTTCGATCCCGTCAACCTCCACCATCTTTACAATAGAGTAAATCCGATTGATTGTAGCGGTATTCTGTTACGCATAGGTACTCTAACATCATATCATCGCGGGGTGGAGCAGTTGGCAGCTCGTCGGGCTCATAACCCGAAGGTCGCAGGTTCAAGTCCTGTCCCCGCAACCACATGGAGCTGTGGTGTAGTGGCCTAACATGCCCGCCTGTCACGCGGGAGACCGCGGGTTCGAATCCCGTCAGCTCCGCCATTTTCATATGATGTTTCACGGAGAGTTGGCCGAGTCGGTCGAAGGCGCTCCCCTGCTAAGGGAGTATACTGGAAACAGTATCGAGGGTTCGAATCCCTTGCTCTCCTCCATTTGCGGATGTAGTTCAATGGTAGAACTTCGGCTTCCCAAGCCGACAGCGTGGGTTCGATTCCCATCATCCGCTCCACAATGGGCCCATAGCTCAGTTGGCTAGAGCGCACGACTGATAATCGTGAGGTCGGAAGTTCGAATCTTCTTGGGCCCACCATTTTGTACGTCTAGTGGTAATGTCGTGGAGGTCACACCTGTTCCCATCCCGAACACAGAAGTTAAGCTCCTCAGAGCCGATGGTACTTGGACCGCAGGGTCCTGGGAGAGTAGGACGCCGCTAGGCAAAGAGAAGGACTCAGTTCAATGAACTGGGTCTTTTTTGTTGTTCAAGGTCAATAGAAAAAGTGCCGCGTTCGAAGCGGAGCGAAGAACCACCGGAGCGAAAGCGGAGGTATGGTACTTGGACCGCAGGGTCCTGGGAGAGTAGGACGCCGCTAGGCAAAGTAAGACTCAGTTCACTGAACTGGGTCTTTTTCGTTGTCCAAGGTCAATAGAAAAAGTGCCACGTTCGAAGTGGAGCGAAGAACCACCGAAGCGAGAGCGGAGGTATGGTACTTGGATCGCAGGGTCCTGGGAGAGTAGGACGCCGCTAGGCAAAGTAAGACTCAGTTCATTGAACTGGGTCTTTTTTGTTTTCATGTTGACACCGTGTCATTTGTCGCTGTATAGTAACTCTTGTGATTAAAAATGACACGGTGTCATTTGTCCTGTCAAGGAGGGGAGAAACCTTTGATCGAAACATGGATTCGCGGCTTGGCGAAGGCCCGCTGGTTTGTGGTGCTCTTGTGGGTGGCGCTGGTCGCAGGTTCAGTTTTTGTGATGCCCGATCTTGGGAAGATCGTCGCAGAGACAGAATCGGCGTTTGTACCTTCTGACGCTGAATCAGAGCAGGCCAAACAGTTGCTGGAGCAGATCTCACAAGATGATCAAGCAAAGTCATCGGCCATCGTAGTGATGCACCGTGACGGCGGTTTGACCGCAAACGACCGCGATTGGTTGAAGGGAAAATGGGAAGAATTGATTCGAGACAAATCAGCTCTCGGTATCGAGAACACTCAAACAGCCTACGAAGAACCGTCGCTGGCCGACAAGTTTGAAAGCAAAGACAAAACGACACAGATGCTCCTCGTCGGTTTCCCGCGTGAAGGTCAAGCGGAAGTGACGCAAACCAGCATTGACTTGCTTCGTGAGCGACTTTCGGAAGTCCCGGAAGGTGCACAAGCCTATGTGACAGGCGGCGCTGCCATCATGAAGGACTACATGACCACTTCGAAAGATGGTTTGCGCAAGACGGAGTTCCTGACGATCGGTCTGGTGCTCGCGATCTTGCTGGTGGTTTTCCGCTCTCCAATTGCGCCGTTTGTGCCCTTGTTGACCATCGGGCTGTCGTTTATCCTGTCCCGTGGTCTGGTGGCGCTGGCGACAGAATTCGGGATGCCAGTCTCCTCATTTACGGAGACCTTCCTCGTGGCCGTCTTGTTCGGTGCAGGAACCGACTATTGTATCCTGTTGATCCACCGCTTCCGAGAAGAGTTGTCCAATGGATTGGACCGCGTGGATGCGCTGGTGAAAACGATGAAGACGGTTGGTAAAACGGTTATTTTCTCGGCTTCGACCGTTTTGATTGGCTTTTTCATGATCGGATTTGCGAAATTCGGTTTGTACCAATCGGCAGTCGGCGTGGCGATCGGGATGGCGGCCACATTGATCGCTGGCTTGACGCTGACCCCGGCGCTGATGATGATCTTAGGGCCGAAGATGTACTGGCCGTTTCAGATCAAACCTGGTCAAGGGCACGGCGATTCGAAATTGTGGGGCGGCATGGCGTCGCTCGTTTCGCGAAAGCCGCTGCTCGTGCTGTTGATCACGGTGATCATTCTCGCACCGCTCACCCTGCTGTTCCAAAACGAGCGCTCGTTTGATGAGATCGCCGAGATCGATCCGGAGATCGGCTCGGTAAAAGGTTTCCGCACCATTGAGAACGCCTTCTCTTCAGGGGAGATGTTCCCAGTGACGGTGGCGATCACTTCAGATGAATCGATGCGCAATGCAGAAAGCTTGGCGGCACTGGAGAAGATCTCTGCCAATGCCAGCCAGGTTCCGAATGTCAAAGAAGTTCGCAGCGCTGCACGCCCACTCGGGGAGCAGCTTGAGGAACTTGTGCTCAGCAAGCAGTTGAATCAAGTCAACGATGCGCTTGGTGAGATGAGATCGGGTGTTCGCGAGTTGAAGGACGGTCTAAGCGAAGCATCGTCCGGACTTACGAACGGGCAAGGCGATATTGTCAAACTCGAAGATGGTCTGGGCACGATCGCATCGAAGCAAACAGAAATCGCTAAGGGCACCGAGCAGATCGCACAAGGTCTCAAGCAAGGTGCGCAGCAGATTCAAGCAGGTCTGCCGCAGCTACAAGAGCTTGGCGGAGGGCTTGGTAAGCTTCAGGCCAGCTCGACTGAGATGCAACGGGGCCTGCAACAGATCAATGGCGGTCTGCAACAGACGAAGGATGGTTTGAATGGAGCAGTGAACGGTCTTGGCACTTTGCAGCAAACGACAGCGTCGATGTCTGCAGACCTGCAACAACTCCTGCAAAACTACCCGCAGTTGGCGAACGATCCTGCGTTCTTGAGCCTGCAAGGCAAACAGCAGGGCGTGACGCAAGGGTTGTCAGAGTCGCAAAAAGGGTTGGCTCAGATCGACCCAGGCATGAAGCAGTTTGTAGACGGCACGGGCGAGATCGCCAATGGTCTCGGACAGATCGCCGCCGCACAAGGACAAATGCAAAAAGGCGTTCAGGCGCTTCCAGCGCAGATGGGTCAACTGGCGCAAGGCTTAAACCAATCGGTTTCCGCTTTGAACCTGATCAAAGACGGTCAAACCCAACTGGCTGACGGCACGAAACAAGCCGGCGGTGGGGTCGGTGAATTGAAGTCGGGCCTCAATGACCTGAACAAAGGGCTCGGCGAAGGCACGAACGCGCTCGGTCAGATTGCTGATGGCTTAACACAAGTCAAAGATGCACAGACGGGCATGGTCGAAAATGGTGCAAAGCAGATCGATGGCTGGTACCTGCCGCCGGAGATGGTTGCCGAAAATGATGACCTGAAGAAGGCGTTCGACAGCTACTTGTCGCCAGATGGCAAAGTGGCGAAACTCGAAGTGGTGCTCGCGATCAACCCGTATTCCAATGACGCGATCAACATGCTCGATCAGATTCGCTCGGCGATTGAACAAGGAGCGTACGGAACAGCTTTGAAAAACCCGCAGATCAAGTTCACCGGCACGACCGCGCAATATAGTGAACTTTCCGGAATTTCGAAGGCGGACTTCATCCGCACGGGCGCATTGATCCTGATCGGGATTTACATCGTGCTCGCGCTGTTGCTCCGTTCGGTGCTGGCACCGATCTACTTGCTGGTATCGCTCGCGTTCTCCTATCTGGTGACGATGGGGATCATCGAATGGATCTTCGTCGATCTTCTCGGGCAGCCGGGCTTGTCATGGACCGTCTCCTTCTTCGCGTTCATGCTGTTAGTAGCTCTGGGGGTCGATTACTCGATCTTCCTGATGGCGCGTTTCCGTGAAGAGTATCTACACTCCCAAGATGTGATGACCTCGATGAAACGCGCGATGACGACCACTGGCGGTGTGATCATTTCTGCCGCGGTGATCATGGGTGGCACGTTCGCCGCACTCGTCTTTTCCGGTGTGGCTTCGATGGTGCAGATCGGTGCGACCGTATTGCTCGGATTGATCCTCTACACCACAATCGTGATGGGACTGATCGTCCCTGCTACTGCCATCTTGTTTGGTGAAGCGAACTGGTGGCCGCTGAAGCGATCGAAAAAATCTTCCGTTCCGAAAGAAGAAGCGGTACAATACTAGGGAAAGGGGCGTGCGAACGCCCCTTTTTTTAAAGATTTGAGGTGTGACCATTGCATGTACAGAAAAAGGAAGCGCGCCAAGAGCGAATCCTGGCCGAAGCAGCACGGCTCTTTGCCGAAAAGGGCTATGAGCAGACCACAGTAAGCGACATTGTGAAGGCGTGTGAGATGGCTCGCGGAACGTTTTATCTGTACTTTGATTCCTTGGAGTCCGTTTTGACGGAGTTGTTCCGCAACACAACCGACCTGCTCTGGGAAGAGGTAGAGCGTATCAGCGGCAACAGTCTGGTCGGGGATGATGTGCTAAGAACGATCATCAGGTCCATTTTCAACGCCTTGGCTGATAAAAAAGAATTGCTGCAAGTCTATCGCTCCGGCGGGGGCACGAGTTCCAACTGTTTAAATACCGCTCGTTTTGTGACATCCTCGGTACCCGCGTTGTTGACCTGCTAAAACAAGGGCAAGAAGCGTGCGAACTGCGTACCTGTTCACCGCTATTGGTGTCGCAGATGATCATTTCCTTGGTCGATCAGATGGCCTATTACACGCTGGTGCTGGAAGCAGGCGAGCATGACCGTGAACAGGTAGTTGAGGAACTATGCGATTTTATCTTATATGGAATATCAAAATAGACCCTTGCTAAAATGGACAACATAGTCTATGGTACAAACACAGAACGTTTTCTTTAGATTGGGGATGCATATGAGTAATAGACCGGAAGAAACCCGGGTTGTCGTGGGCATGTCAGGGGGCGTCGATTCCTCCGTCACCGCTTGGCTGCTCAAGCAACAGGGGTACGATGTGATTGGCGTATTCATGAAAAATTGGGATGACACCGACGAATTTGGCCACTGTACGGCGGAGGATGACTTTGCTGACGTGCGCCGCGTTTGTGATAACATCGGCATCCCGTATTACACGGTGAATTTTGAGAAGGAATATTACGAGAAAGTGTTCTCCTACTTCCTCGACGAATATAGAAAAGGCCGCACGCCCAATCCGGACGTGCTGTGCAACCGCGAGATCAAGTTTAAGGAGTTTCTTGATGCGGCGCTCGATCTCGGAGCTGATTATATCGCGACTGGGCATTATGCCCGCGTGGAGCAGCAAGGCGGGGAATATCGTTTGTTGCGCGGTGTTGATCAGAACAAGGATCAGACCTATTTTCTCAACCAGCTCAGTCAATATCAGCTTTCCAAAGCGATGTTTCCGATCGGCGACCTGCCGAAACCGGAAGTGCGCAAGATCGCTGAAGAAGCAGGTCTGGCCACCGCGAAGAAAAAGGATTCGACCGGCATTTGCTTCATTGGAGAGCGCAATTTTAAAGAGTTCTTGAGCAACTACCTGCCGGCCCAACCGGGGGAGATGCAGACATTGTCCGGGGAAGTGAAAGGCCGTCATGACGGCCTAATGTACTACACCCTTGGTCAACGTCACGGGCTTGGCATCGGTGGCTCGGGTGATCCGTGGTTTGTGGTTGGGAAAGATTTGGAGCGCAATGTGCTGTATGTGGAGCAAGGTGAACATGAGGAGTTGTTCTCACGCGGATTGTATGCGACAGATCTCAACCTGTTCTCCGAGGTGAACCGTCCGCAGACCTTCACCTGCACAGCTAAATTCCGCTATCGTCAGCCGGACCAAGGTGTCACCGTGCACCTTCATCCTAACAACACCTGTGTGGTCGTGTTTGACCAACCGCAAAAAGCGGTCACCCCAGGCCAATCGGTCGTTCTGTACGATGGTGATGTCTGCTTGGGCGGTGCGACGATCGATCGCGTGTTCAAGACCGAAGCAGAGCTCTTACAGGTGTAAATGCACGAGAAAGCCATTGGCCGCGATGTGCCAATGGCTTTTTTTCACGAAATGAAAAGTGTCGTTTGAAGGAATGCGCCTGAGTGCGTCAAATATTCTTCTGTTGTGGAGAAATGGTTGCACGTAAGTAGGAGGCTCCCCGATGGATCAGATAACCGCCGAGTATTTAACTCATTTACATACAGAGATTGAGAATTGTTCACAGCCGCTCGTGACGCAACAGCAATTAGAGTCCCATCTGTGGGAAGCGGCCAACATTTTGCGGGGGTCGGTTGACTCGTCCGATTATAAAATCTATATTTTCGGCATGTTGTTTCTCAAACGGCTGTCCGACGTGTTTTTAGAGGAAGCGGCGCGCATCTTCGCGCAAACGGGCAATTTGCACCTCGCGATGTATGAGCCGACAGCCCATCAGTTTTTTCTACCAGAAGATGCGTTGTGGTTCGATCTACAGCGGTATCGCACAGCGGTGGGGAAAAAGCTCAATTTGGCGTTTTCCGCCATTGAAAAAGCGAATCGGGACAAGCTTGAAGGGGTGCTGGAAACGATCGATTTTGATGTGAAGACGCTCACCGACGGCACGCTGTCCCAGCTGATTCACCAGTTTGAAACCCTCCCCTTGGCAACTCCAATCTGGAAAAACCGGACATTTTAGGGGCGGCCTACGAGTATCTGATCGCGCAGTTTGCCGATGACGCTGGTAAAAAAGGCGGCGAATACTATACGCCGCACAAGGTCGTGCAACTGCTCGTCGAACTGCTAGATCCACAAGCTGGCATGATGATCTGCGACCCGACCTGCGGCTCGGGCGGAATGCTGATCGAATGCGCCAAGCATGTGGAGCGCAGCGGCGGCCAGGAGCGGCAGTTGACCTTGCACGGGCAGGAAAAGAACATGAACACGTGGGCGATCTGCAAAATGAATCTGCTTCTACACGGCTTGATCGACCACCAGATCGAGTTTGGCGACACGATCCGCACGCCTAAGCTCACCGAAGGCAGTCGCTTAAAACGCTATGACCGCGTGATCGCCAATCCCCCCTTCTCTTTGAAAAATTGGGGGCTGGAGGAAGCGCGCGAGGACCGCTTTGGTCGTTTTGAGTACGGACTGCCCAGCCATTCCTATGGTGATTTCGCGTTTGTACAGCATATGATTGCCACGCTCAATGAAACGGGAAAATTGGCGGTCGTGATGCCAAATGGAGTGTTGTTCCGCGGCGGGCAAGAACAGCCGATTCGCAAAGCCCTGCTGGAAGCGGACCTGTTTGAAGCGGTGATCGCCTTGCCGCCCAACCTGTTTTTCGGCACGGGCATCCCGGCTTCGATTCTGGTGTTCTCGAAAAACAAACCACCGGAGCGACGGGAAAAAGTGCTGCTGATTCAGGCGATGAACGGCTATCAGGCTCGCAAAAATCAAAATTTCCTGCGCGAAGAAGATCTGAGGAACATCGTGGGCGCCTACCAACAGTTTCAAGATCAAACGGGATACTGCAAGGTGGTCGCGCTCTCCGACATTCGCGGACAGGACTACAACCTGAACATCTCCCGCTATGTGGAGAGCGGTGAGCGTGGCGACCGGATCGATCTGGAGCAGGCGGTCGCCAATCTGCGACGGCTGGAAGCGGAGCGCGAGGAGATCACTAGCACGGTGTATGGATACTTAAAGGAGTTGGGGCTGTCATGACCGACCAGCGCCACGATTGGCAACAGGTCGCTTTGGGCTCCGTCTGCCGCCTGCAGGGCGGTTTCGCCTTTAAAAGTGCTGCGTTTACAGATCGAGGCATCCCGATCGTCCGCATGTCGAACATGAAGGAGGCAGGGCTTGATCTGTCTGACGCCGTGTGCTATCCGGACGAGTTGTTGCTCGGCTTGGAACGCTTCCTGCTCGAACCGGGGGATCTGCTGCTCGGGCTGTCCGGATCGATCGGTTTTTCGGCGCAGGTGACAGAAGCGCACACACCCAGTCTGCTCAACCAGCGCGTCGGACGCTTCTTGGTCGATGAGTCGCAGCTCTCCGTCGATTTTTTGGCCCAGCTTGTGAAAAGCGCCTCCTTTCAGAAAACGTTGCGCATGCTCGCTTCAGGCGGTGCTCCTGCCAATCTGAGCGCGAAAGATGTGGAGGGCATTCTGATCGACTTGCCCACGCTGAAAGAGCAACGTCGGATTGCGGAGATTCTCGCTTCGATCGATCAGGCGCTCGTCAAGACGGATGCGATACTTGCACAAACGCAGGAGGTCAAACAAGGGACGATGGATCTCCTTTTGCAAAAGGGGATCGGGCACGAGAGCTTTCGGCAGACCGAGTTGGGTGAGTTGCCCGCTTCGTGGCAGGCGCTGCCGCTCAAAAAAGTGTGTAAGGTCAACCCTGGCTATCGGTTGAACAGAGGTGAGACCTACCCATATATCGAAATGGCGGCGCTCGACACGACTTTGCCCGATATTCAGTACCTTCTGGAGCGAGAGGTCAAGTCTCCAGGTGGCTCGCGCTTTAAAAGCGGCGACGTGCTGTTTGCTCGCATCACGCCTTGCACGGAAAATGGCAAGATCGGGCTGGTGCAGGACTTGCCGAGCAATTATGGTGTCGGCTCGACGGAGTTTATCGTCCTCTCTCCGTCGCCCGAGCAGATCCTCCCCGAATTTCTCTACTACACGGTGCGCAGCGAGCGGGTGCGCAGCTATGCGATGTCGCGGATGGGCGGCACGACGGGACGCCAGCGCGTGCCGAGTGAAGTGTTTAAAGAGGAGTTGCAGATCGCGCTGCCACCTCTCGATGAACAAAAGCGGATCGGGGAAATTTTGCGCGGTTTTGACCAGAAGATCGCCGCAGAGCAACGCGGGCGCAAAGGATTACAGGAGCTGAAAGCCGGGCTGTCCGAGCTGTTGCTCTCTGGACAAACGCGCGTTGTTCCGTCAGATGCTTGCCTGTGCGAATCGAAGTGAGACGCGCATAGCGCAAGATCACGTCAAGACTTGCCGAACTTGACTACCGATTGATCGGCGAAGCATGCTGATCGATGCCTAAGTTGCGAAGCAGCCCCTCGTATGCCCGCGCTTCGTGATGTGGCGTGCGATGAGCCAATCGCTACGGTGTCATAAACAGGATCATTGAGGAGCAAGTAGGCACGAGTACGTCTACAACATCGTAAGCGGATGGTTGTCGCGAGCTTGTTGCCGAATGCCGAAGGGAGAGGGTAGAGGTGCAGAATACGTATTTTTTCACCGGTTTTCCCGGTTTTATCGCCAGCCGCCTGATCGCGAGTCTGGTGCACAAAGATGTAACGGCGCGCTTTGAGCTGTTGGTACAGCCCTATCGAGTGGAAATGGCACAGGCTGCGGTGAATGAGCTGTGCCAGGCAGAAGGTGCCGATCCTGAGCGGTTCGTGCTGATCGCAGGCAACATCACCGAAACAGGGTTGGCGATCGGGGAGGATTACCTTGATGAGCTGGAAGACCGTGTGACGCATGTGTTCCACCTGGCTGCCGTCTATGATCTGGCCGTGCCGCAGGACATCGCCTATCGGGTCAATGTGCAGGGCACGGAGCAGGTCTGCCAGTTTGTCAGACGTCTGCACAATTTGCGGCGCTTCGTTTATTTTTCGACCGCCTATGTTTCGGGTGATCGCACAGGACGGATATTGGAAACGGAGCTCAGCGTGGGGCAGCAGTTTAAAAATCACTACGAAGCGACGAAGTATGAGGCGGAATTACGAGTGCAGGAACTGCGATCCGATCTTCCGGTGACGATCATTCGTCCCGGCATCGTGATGGGCGATTCAAAGACGGGCGAAACGGCCAAATTTGACGGACCGTATTTTGTGATGCGCTTCCTCGATGCGTTTGCGAAATTCCCGCTACCCTATGTCGGCGCTTCGGAAGCGAGGATCAATCTGGTGCCGATCGACTATATCGTGGAGGCGACCGTGTATTTGGCTCATGCTGACGAGGCGGCAGACGGCGTGTTTCATCTGACCGATCCTGATCCGTATCGGGCGCGCGAGGTGTATGAGCGAATCTGCCAAGAGCTGATCGGCAAAAAGCCTACGTATACACTTCCGTCGGCGCTGATCGGCTCTGCCTTGGCAATCGGTGCGTTCCGGCGATTTGTAAAAGTGGAAAAGGAGACGATCGTCTATTTTTCCTGCCAAGCCGAGTATGACGCAACGGAGGCGCAACGGGTACTGCAATCGGCAGGCATCAAGTGTCCCGACTTCCATTCCTATATTGAAAAAGCGGTTGCCTTTTACAAGTTGCACCGCGATGATCCAGATAAAATGATTTTGGTTCGGTAGCAAGAAAAATGAGCGTTTTCGATCGCCCGATCGGGCGGTGGGGAGGCTCGTTTTTTATGAACTTTTAAAGTTTCAGAAGGTTTAGATTGGATTTAGAAAGAAATAGAAAGGAGAACGAATGACTATTAATTAGATAACAGTTGAACTGGGATTTTGATAGAGCCAGGAGGTAGGGGAAATGGAACATTCAGGCAACCAGGCGATTTTGGAAGAAGGGGCATTTGTCTTTCCGGCGTCGTATGCACAGCAGAGGTTGTGGTTTCTTGACAAGTTGATGCCGGGCAGTGCGATGTATAACATTCCGTTTGCCTTGCGGATGTTGGGCAATCTCAATATTGAGGCGATGAGGCGCAGTTTGCAGGAGGTCGTGGTGCGCCACGAGACGCTGCGCACTGTATTTGCAGAAGAAAATGGCGCGCCGGTGCAGGTTGTGCTGCCAGAGATTCCGTTTGCCATGCCCGTTGTCGATTTGCGTCATCTTCCTGCCGAGTCGCGGATGGAACAAGTGAGCAAGCTGGCCGCTGAAGATTCCAACCGTCCGTTCAATCTGGCCAAAGGACCGCTGATCCGATCGACGCTGTTAAAATTGGATGAGCAGGACCATGTCATGCTGCTGACGATGCATCATATCATCTCCGACGGCTGGTCGTGCGGGGTGATGCAAAAGGAAGTGGGGGTGCTGTACGAAGCATTTTCCAGGGGCTTGCCTTCTCCGCTTCCTGAATTGCCGATCCAGTATGTCGATTTTACCAACTGGCAAATGCAGCATCTGGCAGGTGAAGAGCTAGAACGGCAGATCTCCTATTGGAAAGGGAAGTTGGGCGATCATCCGCCAGTGCTCCAACTGCCAACCGATCGCCCGCGTCCGGCGGTGCCGAATCACCGCGGGGCCTTCATGCCGTTTACGTTGCCTAAAAAGCTGATCGATAAGTTGAGCGAACGAGCAAAACAGGAAAACGTCACGATGTACATGATGATGCTGGCAGCCTATACGGTGTTGCTACACCGCTACACGGGGCAGGATGACATCACCATCGGTTCTCCGATCGCGGGGCGCAACATCGGGCAGATCGAAGATCTGATCGGCTTTTTTGTCAACACGCTTGTCATGCGCACCGACCTGTCCGATCGACCGACCTTCCGCGAGCTGTTGCAGCGTGTGCGCACCACGGCGCTGGAGGCGTACGCGCATCAAGATCTGCCGTTTGAAAAGCTGGTCGAGGAGATTCAGCCAGAGCGTAACTTGAGCTACACGCCTTTGTTTCAAACGATGTTCAGCCTGACAAATGCAACTGTGGGTGCGCAGAAAGTATCCGAACTGACGATCAGTGGCCTGGAGACAGGCCTCAACACAGCCAAATTCGATCTTAACCTGACGATGAGCGAGCACCCGCACGGGATCGTTGCGAACTTTGAATACAGTGTCGATTTGTTTGATTCTGCGACGATCTCGCGGATGACCGGGCATTTCACCCGACTGATCGAAGCGATTGTTGCCAACCCCGATGTAGAGATTGCGACCTTGTCGCTGTTGACGGAGGAGGAGTTGCACCAACAACTGGTCCAGTGGAATCAAAATGCGGTCGAGTACCCGCAGGACATGACGATTCCACAGATGTTTACGGAACAGGTGGCATGCTCTCCCCACAAGGTGGCTGTGAGTTTTGCCGGAGCAACGCTCACCTATGATGAGTTGAACGAACGGGCGAACGCGCTAGCACACATGCTGCAGCAAAAAGGTGTCGGGCCGGATGTGCTCGTTGCTCTCTGCGTGGAGCGATCGCTCGAGATGGTCATCGGAATGCTTGGGATTGTCAAAGCAGGTGGGGCGTATGTGCCACTCGACCCGTCCTATCCGCAAGAACGCCTCGCCTACATGCTGGAAGACAGCGGGGCCAAGGTGTTGTTGACACAGGAGCGTTTGCTGGCCGAGTTGCCGGAACATCGTGCCGAGGTGATCTGTCTTGACCGCGATTGGTCGCAGGTGGAGGCACAGAGCAAGTTGGCGCCCAATGTGACTTTGACGCCCGACCATCTTGCCTACGTGATCTACACGTCAGGTTCGACAGGCCGTCCGAAGGGCGTGCTGATCCCGCATCGCGGGGTCGCGCGATTGGTGAAAAACAGCAACTACCTGATGTTCGGAGCGGATGAAGTGTTCTTGCAACTGGCGGCGATCTCGTTTGATGCGGCGACGCCAGAAGTGTGGGGCGCCTTGCTCAATGGCGCGAAACTGGTCGTGTTTCCGGCGCAAACACCGACGATCGATGAAGTGGTGCGCGTGCTTGCTGAGGAAAAAGTGACCGTGGCGCTGTTGACCTCTGGCCTGTTGCCGCAGTTGGCAGACGCAAATCTGGACAGCATCGGCCACCTCAAACTGCTCTCGGTCGGCGGTGACGTGATGTCTGCACCGCACGCCAAGAAGTTTTTACAAAAAATGCCCGGTTGCGTGCTCGCCAACGCGTATGGTCCGACGGAGAATACGGTCGCTTCGGCCACGCTTTGGATGAACGATCCCGATCAGGTGGCGGCGGTGGTGCCGATCGGCCCGGCCATTCACAACAACGAATTGTACGTGCTCGATCGCCATCTGCAACCGCTTCCGGTCGGTGTACCGGGCGAACTGCATGTCGGAGGGCCGGGATTGGCACGCGGCTATCTGAATCGCCCAGAGTTGACCGAAGCGATGTTTATCGCCAATCCGTTCAAAGCGGACGGGTCGCGGCTGTACAAGACGGGAGACTTGGTGCGTTACCTGTCCGACGGGAGCTTGGAGTTCATGGGTCGAATCGACCATCAGGTGAAAATTCGTGGTTTCCGCATTGAACTGGCGGAAATCGAAAGCATTCTTGGCGAGCACCCGTCCGTGCAGGCTGTCGTCGTGCTGGCCCGCGAAGACCGCCCTGGTGACAAGCGTCTGGTCGCTTATGTGGTAGGTGATGACAACGACACGATGGCGTCCGAACTGCGCACCTATCTCAAAAATCTGTTGCCCGACTACATGGTGCCGTCCGCTTTCGTGCTGCTTTCCGAACTGCCATTGACGCAAAACGGTAAGGTGGACCGCCGTGCGCTGCCTGCACCCGATTCGGCCGACTATGGGCTGAAGGGACAGTATGAAGCGCCGCGCAACGAGGTCGAAGAACGATTGAGCCAGATCTGGCAGATCGTGCTTGGTCATGAGAAGATTGGCATCCGTGACAATTTCTTTGAGACGGGCGGTCATTCGCTGTTGGCCACACAGACCATTTCGCGGATCAATGAAGCGTTCGACGTGCAATTGCCATTGCGTCTCCTGTTCGAAGCTCCGACCGTGGCAGAACTTGCCGAGCAAATCGATGTGGCGCTCACCCATAAACGAGAAGAGGACTTCCCGCCGATTGTTCCGGTCTCCCGCAATGGTGAACTGGTCTGCTCGTTCGGTCAAGAGCGAGTCTGGCAACTCGATCGCATGGCGCCGGGCACGCCGATTTACAACATTCCGACGGGTATGCTCTTCAAAGGCAAGCTCGATGTTTTGGTGATGGAGAAAGTGCTCAATGAGATCATCAGTCGCCACGAGTCGTTGCGCACCGTCTTGTATGATCGGGGTGAAGGCGTGCGTCAGAACGTGTTGGCACCAGACTGGACACCGCTCACCGTGATCGAACTGCCCGGCTTGAGCGAAGAGCAGCGCAAAGCGGAGGTCGCACGGTACATGGAAATCGAAGCGGGTCGCAACTTCGACTTGGAAGCGGAGCCGCCGATGTACAGCGCGCTGTTAAAATTCGATGAGGAAGAACACGTTTGGATTCTAAATATGCATCACATCATCACCGACGGCTGGTCGACGGGCGTGTTCTCCCACGAATTTGCCGTACTCTATTCGGCCTATGTGTCCGGACAGCCATCACCGTTGCCTGAACTGACCATCCAATACGCAGACTTTGCCGCCTGGCAGCGGGGCTGGATGCAAGGGGAGTTCTTTGATCGCAAGATGGCATACTGGCTCAACCACCTCGGCGACGCGAAGCCGCCGAGCTACCCGACCGACTTCCCACGTCCGGAAGTGCCAGCGAAGACGGGCGACCGGATTCGAGTTGGCTTCTCAGAAGAATTGACGGCGCAAATCAAGCAGTTCTGCGATCAAAATGCGATCACGCCGTTCATGTACCTGCTCAGCGCGTTCCAGACGATGCAATTGCGCAATGGTGGTGGCGATGATATCACGGTCGGCTCGCCGATCGCTGGTCGCTATCGCAAAGAGTTGGAGAATCTGATCGGCTTCTTCATCGGCAACGCGCCGATTCGGGGTGATCTCTCTGGCGATCCGACCGTGCGGGACTTGTTGCGTCGTACCCGGGCGGCGACGCTTGGCGCTTTTGAGCACCAGATGATTCCGCAGGTGCTGATCTCAGAAGCGTTGCAGCGTCAAACACCGCTCTATCAAAGCATGTTCGTGTTGCAGAACTTCCCAACTTCCGATGTGGAACTGCCTGGCCTCACGGTGCATGGAGTCGATGGGGCACTGGAAGGGTCGAAGTTTGATTTTACGATCACGATGATGGATGCGGGAGGGCACTTCGTCGGATCGTTCGAATACAGTACCGAACTGTTTAAACGGGAAACGATCGACCGGATGCTTCTGCATTTCGAAACGATCGTGCAGGCGTTTCTGGATAATCCGGAGCAACGGATCTCCGAAATTTCGCTTCCGTAAAATTTTTCCGCAGAGGCTTAGGAAGAAACCGGCGTAGCAGAGCCGGTTTTTTCTTTTTGTGAAATAAAGATTTTAAGGCAGGTGTATTTTTGCAACGTGTAGAATTGAAATCAAGACTACTTTGGTAATTGGGGGTTTTTACATGACGGTGTCAGAACTCCTTCGACGGAGGGCTGCGGAGCAAGGCGAACGAGCGGCATATGCGTTTGTGTCGGAAGATGGATCGGATCAAAAGATGACGTATGGAGAATTGGACCGTCAGGCTCGGCAATGGGCGGCACTGCTTCAACAACGAGGAGCTACTGGGGAGCGCGCCTTGTTGCTCTATCCACCGGGGATGGAGTATATCGCTGCCTTTTTTGGATGTTTATACGCAGGTGTGATCGCAGTGCCGGCCTATCCGCCACGCGCAAACGGAAATTTGAGTCGCTTACAGGCGGTTGTGCAGGATGCGCAGGCGCGGTTTGCCTTGACCACCTCGGCCATTTTGAGAAGCGTGGAGACTCGTTTTGGTGATCGCCGTGAGTTGCAAGAGCTGGAATGGCTGGTGCCGATGAACGCGCTCGACGAGATGGAAGCGCAATATGTGCCGCCTGTGACGTCGGCGGCCGATTTGGCGTTTTTGCAGTATACGTCGGGGTCCACCTCGCTACCTAAAGGGGTGATGCTGACGCACGGGAATCTGTTGCACAACCTCGGAGAGATCGAACGGAGTTTTGGCACGTCGGCGGAAGATCGTTGTGTGATCTGGTTGCCCCCTTATCATGACATGGGACTGATCGGTGGAATCTTACAGCCGCTCTTTACTGGCTATCCGGTCACGCTGATGGCACCTGTCGATTTTATTCAGAAGCCTCTGCGATGGTTGGAGACGATTTCGCGCACGAAAGCGACCGTCAGCGGCGGGCCGAATTTTGCCTATGAACTGTGCTTGCAGAAAATCACACCGGAGCAGCGTGATACGCTCGACTTGAGTTCGTGGCAGATCGCGTTTACAGGTGCTGAACCGGTGCGGGCTGAGACCTTGCAGAAGTTTGCAGAGTTTTTTGCGCCGTGCGGATTTAAGAAGGAAGCGTTTTATCCGTGCTACGGCTTGGCTGAGGGCACCCTGTTTGTCTCGGGGGGCTTGAAAGGAGAAGCTCCAATCGTGCGGACATTCGATCGAGAGCACTTGAAGGAGCATCGAGCGGTCGAAGGTGACGGTCAGGAGATGGTGAGCAGCGGACGCCTGACTGGGAGCGGACAGACGGTGCTGGTCGTCGATGGGGAGACAGCATTGCCCTGTGCAGCGGGTAGCGTCGGTGAAATCTGGGTCGCTGGGCCGAGTGTGGCACGGGGCTACTGGCAGCGCAGCGAGCAGACGGAGCAAGCGTTTGCGGCTCGTCTGGCTTCGGGCGAAGGTCCGTTTTTGCGAACGGGAGACTTGGGTTTTGTCCAAGACGGTGAACTGTATATCACGGGACGGCAAAAGGATCTGATGATTGTCCGCGGACGCAACATTTATCCGCAGGATGTGGAGTTTGCTGTGCAGTCGGCACATCCGGCGGTGAAGAACAGCAACGGCGCCGCTTTTGCGGTTGACGTGGACGGCGAAGAGCGCGTGGTCGTGGTGCAGGAGATTGAGCGTGCTTTCCGCAAGGCCGAACTGGAAGCGGTGGTGCGTGCAGTCCGGCAGGCGGTGGCGGAAGAGCATGACCTCCAACTGTATGCTGTCCTGTTGCTGAAACCTGTTTCGATTCCGAAAACGTCGTCTGGGAAGGTGCAGCGCCATCTGTGCCAGGAACGCTTTTTACAAGAGGCGCTCGATGTGGTGTACGGAAGCGTGTTGGGCCAGGCGGAGCAGAGCGTGGCAGCTGCAAAAGAGATGACAGGACAGGTGGCGCAGCAGATAAGCTGTGAGGAGCTCTGCAACCTGCCGCACGGAGAAGCGCAGGCTGTGTTGACCGCTTATCTGGCGGCGAAGGCGGCAGAAGCGCTGCGCCTTGGCACGCAAGGGCTCGATGCCAGCCAGCCCCTGACGTCGCTCGGTATGGATTCGATCGCGGCAGTCGAACTGCAACATCGTGTGGAAGAGGAATTTGGCGTTGCCCTGCCGTTGGTTGAACTGCTTGATGGGTTGACCGTTGCGGGCATCGCCGAGCAGGTGCTTCAGCGGATCGAAAACGGGGCAGACGTGCAGGAGCTTGAGGCTAAGAGTGCCGCTTCGAATACGATCGCTCTGAACAAGGGGCAGCGGGCGCTCTTGTATTTGCAGCGGTTGGCTCCTGAGAGTGCGGCGTATAATATCGCGAGGGCGGCTCGCTTGACCGGACCCTATGAGGTGGAGCGCCTCCGCGCGGCGTTCGAAGCGTTAGCGGAGCGCCATCCACTTCTACGCGCCTTCGTTACGGAACAAGCAGGGGAGCCAGTCTTTTCTGTGAGCCGTGCGGACGAAGTATCGGTTGTCGTCGTCGATGCATCCACGTGGTCGGAGCAGGAGTTGCAGAACCAACTGCAGACATTTGGCGACCAACCCTTTGCGTTAGAGACGGAGTTCCCGTTGCGCGCCATGCTGTTCCTGCGTTCGGCACAGGAAGCTGTGCTGTTGCTGACCGTGCATCATCTCGTGTCCGACTTCTGGTCGCTTGGCGTGTTGGTCAAAGAATTGCAAGCGCTTTATGGCGGGGCAGAATTGCCTGCCGTATCTCGCAGTTTTGCCGATCATGTGCAGGAGGAAGCGGCGCTGCTCTCCGGGACACGCGGACGCGATTTGCGAGAGTATTGGATCGAGCAATTGCAGGGGAAGGCTCCGGTGCTCAACCTGCCGACCGACTTCTCTCGTCCACCGGAGCTGACGTTCGTGGGAACCGCAGTACCCTTTCAGGTGTCGCCGCAGTTGACTACGGCACTGCGGAGTTTAGCCAAAGAGCAAAAAGTGACCTTGCACATGGTGTTTTTGGCTGCGTTCCAAGTTCTTTTGCACCGCTATACCGGGCAGGACGAATTGGTGGTCGGCTCACCGACAGCTGGGCGAAACGGCGTAAAGAACGCCGAGTTGATCGGCTATTTTGTCAACCCGGTCGTGCAGCGCGCCGATTTTTCAGGACGACCGACCTTTGAAGCCTTTTTGCAACAAGTGCGTCGTACAGTGCTTGGGGCACTGGCGCATCAGGAGTATCCGTACCCGCTGGTGGCGCAGGAACTGGGCGCCGACCGCGACCCGAGCGATCCGCCGCTGGTACAGGTGATGTTCACCTACCAGAAATCGCATCTGGCTGAGCTGGGCGCAGACTTTGCAAAATTTGCATTGGGCGACGGTGGCACTCAGTTGCCATTTGGCGATCTGGTGATGGAAGCGGTCGAATTGCAACAGCGCTTTGTGCAGTCCGATCTGGCACTTTCGGTGGCGGAGACGGACGATGGGCTGACGGGGCGCATCGAGTACAACACCGACCTCTTTTTACCGGAGACGGCACAGCGGATGGCAGAACATTTCACCACGCTGTTAAGCGGTCTTCCCGAAGCTATAAAACGTCCGGTGGCGACGCTTGAGCTGTTGACAGAAGCGGAGAAGAATTGGCTTTTATATGGTTTGAATGACAAAGTCGCACCGTACCCGCATCACTTGACAGCGATCGATCTGTTCGATGAGCAAGCAGACAAAACACCGAATGATGCGGCGGTGATATTCAAAGGGGCGCGTCTGTCCTATCGCGAGTTGCAGGAGCAGGCGAATCGACTGGCCCACCATCTGCAAGAGAAAGGCGTTGTGCCAGGGCTTGCTGTCGGCTATTTTGCCGAGCGCGATCTAGAGTGGGCTGTGGCGGTGCTGGCCATCTTGAAGGCGGGCGGCATCTATGTCCCGCTCGACCCCAAATACCCGCTGGAGCGCTTGACCTTTATGGTGGAGGACACCGAGCCGCAAGTGATGCTGACAACCTCTGACCTCGTAGCAAAATTGCCTGCTCACACGTCGCAGGTCGTCTGCTTGGATACGGATCAAGACGTGATCAGGCTTGCGAGTACAGCGCCTGTGAAAAGCGGCTTGACGCCCGATGATGTGGCGTATGTGATCTTCACTTCCGGATCGACAGGTCGTCCTAAGGGAGCACAGGTCGAGCACAAAGGAATGCTCAACCACTTGCTTGCCAAAGTCGATGAACTACAGGTGACGCCAGCAGATCGGATTGCGCAAAACTCCTCCCAGTGTGTTGACATCTCGATGTGGCAGTTGCTGACTGGCTGGATGGCGGGAGCTGTGACGCACATTTTGCCAGACGAGGTGGCCTTTGACCCGGCTCGACAACTTGATGAGATGGAAGCGACACAATTGACCGTCGTCGAGACGGTGCCTTCTTTGTTGCGCGCGATGATCGATGAAGTGACAGAGCGGGAAACGCCGCCCGATCTGTCGGCGCTGCGCTGGATGATCCCGAACGGAGAAGTCCTGCCGCCGGAGCTGTGCCGAAAATGGCTGGCCTTCTATCCGAGCGCGTGGCTGATCAACGCGTATGGGCCGACAGAGTGCTCCGATGATGTGACGCACCATTTTATCAAAGAGCCGCCTGGTCAAGAGGTGACCAATATTTCGATCGGCCGCGTGATTCCGAATATGAAACTGTATGTGCTCGACGCACAGATGCAGTTGGTACCGCTTGGCGTGCCCGGTGAACTGCACATCGGCGGAATCGGGGTCGGGCCCGGCTATTTAAAAAATCCGGATCGCACGGCGCAGTCCTTCATTCCCGATCATATTTCGGGGAAACCGGGTGCGCGGCTGTATAAGACGGGTGACTTGGTGCGCTACCGTCCAGATGGTCTGCTGGAGTTTTTAGGACGGATCGATAATCAGGTGAAAATTCGCGGGTTCCGCATTGAGATCGGCGAGATTGAAACGGTGATCGCCAAGCATCCGGCCGTGGTGGAGACGGTCGTCGTGGCACGCGAGGTGCGACCGGGCGATAAGCGTCTGGCCGCCTATCTGGTGACGAAGCGAGATGCAACCATCACCCCGAGTGAGATGCGCGGGTTCGTAAGGGAGAAATTGCCGGAGCATATGGTGCCGTCTGCGTTTGTGATGCTTGCCGAACTTCCGCTGACTGCGAACGGCAAGATCAACCGCCGAGCGTTGCCTGCTCCCGATTTTTCCTTGCAAGACGAGGGGGAGTATCTCGCACCGCGCACGTCGGTCGAGGAACGGGTTGCGTCCGTTTGGGCGGATGTGCTTGACGTGGAAAAAGTCGGTGTGCACGATCAATTTTTCATGCTTGGTGGCCATTCGTTGCTGGCGACACAGGTCGTGGCGCGGGTGAACAAAGCGTTTGGTGTGCAAGTGCCGCTACGCACGCTGTTTGAAGCACCGACGGTGGCCGAGTTTTCGGAAAAGCTGGAGTGCCTGTTGGAATTGGAAGCGGAGCGAGAAAGGCTGCATGCGATCGTACCGATTTCACGCGTCGGTCAATTGCCGCTTTCTTCAGCTCAACAGCGGTTGTGGATGTTGGAGCAGATCAATCCGCAGTCGGCATTTTATAACATCCCGCACGCGCTCAGACTGCGCGGCCCGCTGGATGTCGAGGCGTTGAAACACAGTCTGCAAGCCATTTGGGAGCGGCATGAAGTATTGCGCACCACCTATCTTGAGCAGGACGGGCAAGCGGTGCAACAAGTGGCAGCGTTGGTCGGAGTGGAGGTGCCGCTTGTCGATCTGAGCACCTTGCAGGCGGAGGAACGTGAAGCAACGGCGGCGCGTTTGGCAGCAGAGCATGGCCAAAAGCCGTTCGATCTTGCGCAAGGGCCGATGCTTCGTTTGGCACTGCTGCGCTTGACCGAAACGGAGCACCTGTTGCTGTTCAACGTTCACCACATCGCGTTTGACGGCTGGTCGGTGGGGTTGTTTATCGAAGAGCTTGTCGCGCTGTACGATGCGTCGGTGCGCAGAGAAGCGGCTCTGTTGCCAGAGCTTCCGGTGCAATATGCCGATTACGCAGCGTGGCAACAACAGCGTTTGGCAGAACCTGCGCTGGTGCGTCAACTCGACTATTGGAAAGACAAATTGGGCGGCGAACTCCCGGTGTTACAACTTCCGCTCGACCGTCCGCGCCCGCCCGTGCAGACGCACGACGGGGCGGTGGAGCGTTTTGCATTCGATGCGGCGTTGACTGAGCAACTGCAAGAGCTGTCACAGCGTCACGGTGTGACCCTGTTCATGACCCTGCTTTGTGTCTATCAAACGATGCTTGCAAGGTATAGCTCGCAAGACGACATCCTCGTCGGCACACCGATCGCCGGACGGGGCCGGAGCGAGACAGAAAGGCTGATCGGCTTCTTCGTCAACACGCTGGTCATGCGCACCGATTTCTCTGGTGATCCGACGTTTGCAGACATGCTGCGTCGTGTCAAAGAAACGGCGCTCGGAGCGTACGAACATGAAGAAGTACCGTTTGAGAGACTGGTCGAGGAGTTGCAGCCAGAGCGCAATCGCAGTGTAGCGCCGCTCTTCCAAACGATGTTCGTCTTGCAAAATGCGCCCGCCTCCGAACTGCGCTTGCAAGGGTTGGTAGTGGAGCGTGTCCATGTCGAAACAAATACGGCCAAATACGATCTGACGCTCAGCCTGGAAGAGGGGGAACAGGGGCTAGTCGGAGAGTTTGAGTACAACACTCGTTTGTTCGACCGCACGACGATTTTACGTATGGTCGGACACTTCACCACACTGCTCCATGCGGTGTTGGCAGATGCTGAACAGACGATCTCTGCATTGCCGCTGTTGACCATCGCCGAGTCTCAGCAATTGCTTGGCGAGTGGATCGATCAGGAGCAAGAATTTCCAGCAGGATGCATCCATCACCTGTTCGAAGCGCAGGCAAAACTTCGTCCTGAGCATCCAGCTGTGCAATTCCGTGACGAGGTGCTGAGCTATCGGGAACTGAACGCGCGCGCCAATCGTCTCGCACGCCGACTGCAAGAGCAGGGGGTAGGTCCTGAAATTGTGGTTGGACTGTTCATGGAGCGCTCGCACGATCTGATCGTCGCCATGCTCGCCGTCTTCAAAGCGGGCGGCGCTTATCTGCCGCTTGACCCGGATTATCCAGAAGAACGCTTGCGGTACATGATCGCTGACGCTACCCCACAGCTGATTGTAACGATGACCAAAAATCGAGATGCAATGCCTGACGCGGGGACGCCTCTGTTCGTGCTCGATGAAGAAGCGACTGTCCAAGACCTGGCGCAAGCAGACGCGAGCAATCTCGTCTCGGAGGTCAAAGCTGACAATTTGGCCTACATGATCTACACCTCCGGTTCGACAGGGCGACCCAAAGGCGTCTTGATTGAGCATAGCGGTGTTGTCAACCTGGTCAGCGATCCGACTCATCTGTTTGATACGGACAGCCGTGTATTGCAGTTTATCTCGATCAATTTTGATGCTTCTGTGCATGAGATCTTTACGACGCTTTCGGTCGGCGCAACACTCGTTATCGCACACGAGGAAGTGCGGATGCCTGGGTGGGAACTGGTTCAATTTTTGCAGGAGCAAAAAATTACCCATCTCGATCTGGGGCCATCTGTGCTGACCGCGATTCCGGAAGCGGACTTTCCGTTCCTCCGAGTCGTGACAACCGGTGGGGAAGCGGTCATGCCGGAAGTGATCATGCGTTGGTCGAAAGGGCGGGTTTTGCAAAACCAATACGGCCCGACAGAGACCACCGTCAGCGCCACAAATGCACGTTATCAAAATGTGACGGAACTGCTTGTCACCGACATCGGTCGTCCGCTGCGCAACAAAAAGGCGTATATCCTCGACCGCAATCTGCGTCCGGTGCCTATCGGGGTGCAAGGCGAGCTGTTCATCGGCGGTGTCGGACTGGCGCGTGGGTATCTCAACCGCCCAGATCTGACCGCAGAAAAGTTCCTCCCCAATCCGTTTGCCGAAGGAGAACGCCTCTATCGGACGGGCGACCTCGGGCGTTGGCTTCCGAACGGGCGGATCGAATACCTCGGACGCACTGATGACCAAGTGAAATTGCGCGGTTTCCGCATCGAACTTGGCGAGATCGAAATGGTGTTGAGCAAGCATCCCGCCGTTTCGGAAACGGTAGTGATCGTCGTCGAAAACGAAAAAGGTATCAAGAGCCTCGCCGCTTATGTGGTCAGCAAACCAGATCAAGAGGTTACAAGTGCGGAGGTGCGCGGGTACCTAAAAGAAACGCTGCCCGAGCATATGATCCCAGCCGCATTTGTGTTCTTGGAAGCCATGCCGGTGAACCGCAACGGCAAAATCGATCGCCACGCGCTTCCTAAGCCGGAAAACCTGATCGCAGAAGCGATGCTGCTCGCGCCGCGCAACGCGGCGGAAGCAAAAGTTGCCGCCGTATTTGCCGAAGTGTTGGGCCAGCAGGCGGTGGGTGTGGAGGAAAACTTCTTCGAAATAGGCGGTCACTCACTGCTCGCGACGCAGGTGATCTCCAGACTACAGAATGCTTTTTCAAAGGAGATCCCACTGCGCACGCTGTTCCAAGCGCCGACGGTGGCCGAGTTGGCACAGGTGCTGTCCGAACAGCCAAGTCGAGAGCAAGCACCGCCGATCACTCGTGTTTCTCGCACCGAAGGGTTGCCGCTCTCATTCGCCCAACAGCGGCTGTGGGTGTTGGATCAGCTTGCCCCAGGCACCGCTCTGTACAACATGCCGGGGACTGTGCGCCTACAGGGCGAGTTGAACCGGATCGCACTGACGCGCAGTCTGCAAACGATCGTCGATCGCCATGAAGCGCTGCGCACCAGTTTTCCAGCGGTAAACGGGCTAGCGACGCAAGTGATCGCCGACTCCCAAATGGTCGAAGCCGCGTTTGCAGATGTCCAACAGCTGAGTGATGCTGAAGTCTTCCGCTTGGTCCGCGACGAGATGGAGACACCGTTCGATTTGACAACGGGGCCATTGGTGCGCTTCCGCCTGTTCCAGACGGCCGAGCAGGACCATCTGCTCGTACTGAACATGCATCATATCGTGACTGACGGTTGGTCGATGGGGATTTTCGTGCGCGAGTTTGCTGCGCTGTACGAATCATTTGTGACAGGGGGCGACCCCGCTCTGCCGGAGTTACCCGTACATTACGCCGACTATGCCGTCTGGCAACGCAACTGGTTGGATAGCGGCGTGTTGGAAGGGCAGCTCGACTATTGGCGAACAGCGCTGGACAGCTTGCCCGTTCTGCAACTGCCGACCGATCGTCCGCGCCCGCACATGCAGACACACGCCGGAGCAACCGAACGGTTCACCTTGTCCGAAAACTTGACTTCCAAGCTGCATGCGATCAGCCAGCAGCACGATGTCACGCTGTACATGACCTTGCTCGGCGCGTTTCAAATGTTGCTGATGCGCTGGAGTGGACAGGAAGACATTGCGGTCGGTTCACCGATCGCGGGACGCAATCAATTGGCGACAGAGAATCTGATCGGATTTTTTGTCAACACGCTCGTCCTTCGCACCGACCTGTCGGGCGCCCCGAGCTTTGTTGAGTTGCTCGAACGTGTCCGCAGCACGGCGCTTTCCGCCTATGAACATCAAGACGTACCGTTTGAAAAATTGGTCGAGGAACTGCAACCGGAGCGCGATTTGAGCCGTCCGCCGCTGGTGCAAGCGATGTTCGCCATGCAAAACGCGCCGTTCACCCGCGCTGAATTGCCAGGGCTGCAACTGATGCCAGTGGAGATCGAAGAGACGTTTGCCAAATTTGATCTGACCCTGTCGATGGAAGAAGTCGATGGGAAATTAACTGGCACCGTTGAATACGCGACCGACCTGTATGATCGCGAAACGGTGCGCCGTCTGATCGGGCATTTTGAAACACTGCTCGTTGCGATTTCCGATCATCCGGAGCAACTGATCACCAACTTGCCAATGCTTACCATAGCGGAGCGCGACCAGTTGTTGAGCGGCTGGAACGATACTCGCTCCGACTATCCGAACCAATGCATTCACCAACTGTTTGTAGCGCAGGCGGCCGCGACACCAGATGCGATCGCGCTTACATTCCAAGGTCAACATATGACCTATCGCGAACTTGATGAGCGCTCGAACCGCTTGGCACGCTACCTACAACAACAGGGCGTGTCGGCAAGAGACCTCGTCGGCTTGGCTTGTGAGCGCTCCTTTGCGATGATCACCGCGATGCTGGCTGTGCTAAAAGCGGGCGGGTCGCTCGTCGCCCTCGATCCGAGTTACCCGCAGGAGCGTTTGTCCTATTTGATGCAGGACTCTGGTGTACGTGTGTTGTTGACCCAAGCGCATCTCGTCGCCAAACTCCCATCCCATGAGGCACGCGTGATCCTGCTCGATGCGGATGCCGCTCGCTTTGAGGCGGAAAGTGCCGACCAGCTGGCATGCACGCTGAGCCCAGACGATGTTCTGCACGTGATCTACACCTCCGGTTCCACTGGCCAGCCGAAAGGTGTCATGGTATCGCACCGCGGCCTGGTGCGCTTGTTCAAGAACAACCCGACGGTTGACTATCATGAGGGTGAGACAACTTTGCAGTTCTCCTCGATCTCGTTTGACGCCGCGGGAATGGAAATTTGGGGCAGTCTGCTCAACGGAATGCGCTTGGTGATCTTCCCACCGTATCTGCCATCGCTTGAAGAGCTGGGCGAGGTGATTCGAAACGAGCAGGTTGGTTTGCTGTTCCTGACCACCGCCTTGTTCCACCAATTGCTCGACGAGCGTATCGACGACCTGCGCAATGTGAAGCAATTTATCATCGGCGGGGAAGCGATGTCTGCCGCACATGCCAACAAAGTGCGCACCCAACTGCCGACAACGCGTCTGACCAACCTGTACGGTCCGACCGAAGGGTCGATCTATGCGACCGCTTATCAGGTGCACGAGGCGAACCGAGAGCTGCAAGTTGTCCCGATCGGCCAGGCGGTGGCCAATGCCCAAGTCTACGTGTTGGACGCCAATGGCCAGCTACTGCCGGTCGGTGTGCCTGGCGAACTTTATATCGGGGGGGATGGGGTAGCACTTGGCTATCTCAACCAGCCGGAAATGACCGCTGAGCGCTTCCTGCCCCACCCGTTCAGTGAAAAACCGGAGGACCGCCTATACCGCACGGGTGACCTAGTGCGCCGTCTGGCCGATGGAAATCTCGAGTTTCTCGGTCGTCTTGACCACCAAGTAAAAATCCGTGGCTTCCGTATTGAGCTGAGCGAAATTGAAAGCATTCTCGGGCAGAACGCGCGAGTGCTGGACAGCATCGTCATCGCTCTGGACGGAAAACTGGTCGCTTATGTAGTGACTGATCCGAATGAAGAACTGACGGCAAGCGATCTGCGCGCCGCGCTGAAAGCGCGTGTCCCAAGCTATATGGTGCCTTCCGCCTTCGTGTTCCTGAACGCCTTGCCGCTTACGCAAAACGGCAAAGTGGACCGTAGAGCACTACCTACGCCAGACTGGTCCTCCTTTGGCGGAGAAGGGGAGTATCAGCCGCCGCGCAATGAGCGGGAACAACGGGTAGTCGAGATTTGGCAGGACGTGCTGAAACTGGAGCAGGTCAGCATTTTCGACAGCTTCTTCGAACTGGGCGGTCATTCGCTGCTCGCCACACGAGCGATCTCGCGGGTCAATGAGGCGTTCCATTTGCAACTTCCATTGCGCGTTCTGTTCGAAGCACCGTCAGCGGCCGCTTTAGCCGAGTCGATCGCTGAGGTGCTGGCTGCAGGTGATGACGTCTCTGCCTTGCCGATGGTGCCGATCGACAGAAGCGGAAAATTAGTTACTGCGTTCAACCAAGAGCGCGTCTGGTACCTCGACCGCATGGACCCAGGCACGCCGGCGTACAATGTGCCAACTGCGATGCGCTTGACCGGACCGCTCGACATCGACAGTTTAGAGAAGAGCTTCAACGAGATCGTCAGACGTCACGAATCGCTGCGCACCGTGTTTGGCGAGGAAGCGGGCAGCGTTTACCAGCGAATTCTTCCGAATCGTCACTGGCCGATTGCGTTCCACGACTTGCGCAACCTCTCTGCCGAACTGCAGGAAGCGGAAGTGAAACGACTGCTCAGCCAAGAAGCGCAAACCAACTTCGACCTGACGACTGGCCCGCTGTTTTCCACGGCACTGCTGCAAGTGGGTGAAGAGGACTACATTTGGTCGCTAACCATTCATCACATCATTACCGATGGCTGGTCGATGGGTGTTTTCTCCAAAGAATTAGCTGTGCTCTATACCGCGTATTCGACAGGGCAGGAATCGCCGCTTCCGGAACTGGACATCCAGTTTGCCGACTACTCGGCTTGGCTTCGCAACTGGTTGCAAGGGGATGTGTTGGAAGCAAAATTGCAATATTGGGAGCATCAGTTGGGTGGCAGTGCATCCCAGCAGTATCCGACCGACTTGCCGCGCCCGGAACAGTCGAGCAAGCGGGGTAAGACCTTGAATTTTGAGCTGTCGTCAGAACTGACCAATCGGATCAACGAACTGAGCGCTCGGCAGGGGGTCACGCTGTTCATGACGCTGATGAGCGCCTACCAGCTGCTGCTTTCCCGCCTGAGCGGTCAGAACGACATCGTTGTCGGTTCCCCGGTGGCGAACCGCTACCGTCAGGAGACGGAGGAGATGATCGGGTATTTTATCGGCAATGTCCCGATGCGCGGCGATCTTTCTGGCGATCCGACGGTCAGCGAATTGTTGCAACGCATCCGTCGATCCACGCTCGGTGCGTACGAGCATCAGATGGTGCCGCAGTTCCTGATCTCACAAAGGTTGCAGAGCAAATCGGCGCTGTATAACGCCTTGTTCATCTTGCAAAATATGCCGCTGCAACAGCCTGACTTGCCGGGAGTGGCAACTTCGGTGCTCTCTCCGGAGATGGAAGTGGCAAAATTCGACCTGACGATCACCATGATCGAATCGGACGGACGTTTGCAAGGGTTCCTCGAGTTCAGCACCGATCTCTACCTGCTCGCGACGGCGCAACGACTCATCGAGCAATACCAATCGATTCTGGTCGCTTTCGTAACCGATTCGGAGCAGTCGATCTCCGAGATTCAACTTCCATAACGGGAAACAAAGAAACCGCCGTGCAAACGGCGGTTTCTTACGCTTTCATCTTCTGTTGTCGATACCAGGCCAGAAAGGCGAGGAACGGGATCTTGTCTGCAAATGCTTCGTACTGTTGATAGCCTTTCCGGAAGAAATAGTATCCGATCAGGCTCAGCACCAGCAGGTGGATCGAATAATACTCAAATTCGCGGCCCAACAAGGGGCCGAGCAGCATTTCACCGACCAAGTAGACTGCGTACAGCAACCCGAGGATCGCAAGCGACCGCATCATGTTGGCGAGGGCTAAGAACACATCGCGCTTGGTCATCTTGTCCTGCACCGGAGAAAATGCGAGGTTGAACAGTTCCGGGTCATTGGGATGCACGGGCCGTCCATAAAAGTCGCTGAGCGCAGAGAGGATCGCCTCACTCATCTCATTGGTAAAATTCAGTTTGGTCATACGCCCTTCGAGCGCTTTTTTGCGACGGCTCTTGCGGCGACCGAACTGCAACATCCACCGTGTCAGCGGCTCCGCTTCGATCATTCGTGCGATCTGAGCCAACAACTGTCCGACGATGTATCCGACGACCAGCATCAAAGCGAGCGTTCCCACTTCCATGTTGTTGTCCCAAAATGGCAACCACGGTGCTTCCCGCTCGATGATCGCCATCAGCAGGACGCCAGGGAAGAGCACGGCGATAAAATCATAAATTTGCAACGGCAAATTCAAGCCAACACCTCCTTACGTATCCTCCGCGATATCTATTTTCAATTCTGGTTCCCAAAACGTATAGCGCCCGCTCGGACTGGCTACTAAATAGAACCCATCTGGCCTCGTCAATTGCCAGTTATCTGAAAGCGTGCTGGAACATATCACTTCCAGATACAGGTCGTCACGCAATTCCACCGTCAGATCGGACGGAAATTCGCGATGCAAAACGGCGGTCACCGTACATCCCATCAGGTCTTGCCTAAGACGGGGCAACGCTTCTGCATCATATTTTCCATACAATATGTATTCCCTAGTGCGCACTCTCCAAAAACACTCGATATGGAGTGCGCCATAACTAAACTTTAAGTGAGAGGAAAGATTGTCGAACTCAACGGAATTCACGATCTGTCCCGCGAAGAGTGAAAAGTCGATTGAACTGTTCATCAAAAACTACCTTCTTTTGGAATAGAGTCTTTTCATATCTTAACACTTTTCTGAACATGAGAATAGTGGGGAACGTAAAAGCCCCTCCAACCACACGTTGGCAAACTAGCAAGCAACCGATTACGGCAGGGGAGGGTGATGTCAAAACCTTTCAAGAAGGAGTATACGACATCGGAGCGGGTAAAATCCACGGCAAGGTACTTCCAGCTGTCATGAAAGCGTGCAAAAGCAGAGCAGTTTCTGCTCCGACTAGGCGCAAGAGTTGAAGGGGTCTTTTTTTACCTATTTGAAACGTGTAAGATGGTAGATAATCAATGACAGACACCAAGGAGGAGCCATCATGATCCGACCAGCTCGCAAAGAAGACGTCCAACCTGCCATCGCACTGATCTACGCCACGATCGGAAATATCGGCAACACGCTCGCCGGAACTGACGACCCGGTAGAAGTGACTCGGGTGTTGGAAAGTTTCTTCATTCAAGAAGGCAACCGTCTCAGCTACGAGAACACCCTGATCAAAGAACAAGAAGGACAAGTCGTCGGCGTTCTCGTCTCCTATCTGGGGAGCCAAACGTACAAGTTGGATCAACCGTTTCTCGATCGTCTGATCGCACAAACGGGCGACCCGACGCTTACGATCACCAAAGAAGCGAAAGATGATGAATACTACCTCGATACGATCGCAGTCGCCTCTGCCTATGAGGGACGTGGGTTCGGTACCGAACTGATGCGAGCGTTTGAAGACAAAGCGCGCTTGGAAGGACAGCAACGGTTAGCTTTGCTCGTTGAACAAAACAATGAGCGAGCTCGCCGTTTATATGAGAAAAGAGGTTTTCTGGCCGATGAATCACTCACAGTAAGTGGTTACCTGTTCGATCATATGGTGAAACCACTTTTCTAAATCATGGTAATTTGCGATAATGAATAGCAAAGGGGGCGATCGAAAAGGATGAATACCCTAACTTTGCTAATCATTCCGCTGTTCTATTTGATCTTGCTGCTTAGCCTTTATTTGGGGGTCATGGGCGTGATCAAGCGTTCGATTCCCAGTCTGTTGGCAAGTGCAGGAATTGGTTGTGTTGCTGCGTATGTATCGATGTGGTCAATCGGTCGCTTCCTCATCGTGATACCGATCTTGGCCTTGAGCTTCGCAGGCTTCTATCTGTTCAAGAATCGTACAATGACAAAAGCCCGCCGATAACAGGCGGGCTTTTCTATGTGTGCGTGTGAGAACATGCACTCAGGAACTAGACATGAAATTTACCAATCAGCACTTGTAATTCTTCCGAAGTTTGCGCGAGGTGTTCAGCAGAGGCGCGAATCTCTTCCATCGAGGCCAGTTGCTCTTCGGCTCCGGCCGATACGTTGTGCGCAGCTATCGACGTTTCGTTTGTGATGTTGGCAATCGCATCGATCGATTGCACGGCTTGCTCCGTACCGGCATACATTTGTTGGACGGCTGCCGATACTTTTTGAATCTGGAGGCTGACCGCTTGCACCGCGTGATTAATCTCTTGGAATGACGCTCCAGCCTGATCGACTTGCGTGATGCCTGCTGCGACCTCGGCCGAGCTGGTTTCCATCGTGCGAATCGTTTGCTTCGAGTTCGACTGAATCTCTGTTGCCAATTCCGAAATCTGTTTGGCGGAGCGTGTGGTACCTTCTGCAAGCTTACGAACTTCACCTGCTACGACGGCAAAGCCACGACCATGCTCACCAGCCCGCGCCGCTTCAATCGCAGCGTTTAGTGCCAAGAGGTTCGTTTGCTCCGCGATGTCTGAGATCACGGTGACGATCTCACCGATGCGTTGTGAATTTCCGCCAAGCTTCTCCACTTCGTCAGCTAAGACATGCATGGTGGAGTTAATCGAACTCATCTGAGTAATTGCCGTTTGAATGGCTGTGTTGCCCTCTGTCGCGAGTTGGGAAGCGTGCGTGGCGCTATGCGAGACATCGGTTGCATATGATGCGATCTGTTGGGCACCAGCAGATAGTTCCTCAATGAGCTGTGAGCTCTGTTCGATACTTTGAACCTGCTTGTAGGAGCCTTCTGCAACATCTTGGATAGTCACCGCAATGTGTTCCGATGCTTCGCTGGTCTCAGCCGCACTTGCCGACAACTGTTCCGAAGCGGCAGCCACTTGCTCGGTGGTGAGAACCGTTTTGCGAATCAAGCTTTGCATCGTGTCGAGCATGGAATTGAAGGCGGAGGCCAGTTGGCCTAGCTCATCTCGCCCGGTGTTCTCGAAGCGAACGGTCAAGTCGCCTGCGTTGCCCGACAACTCGCGCATTTTCGTTACGACATTCATCAACGGCCGAATGATCGAGCGGGCGATGCGGGCAATCATGATACTGCCGGCCACCAAGGCGAAAATCGCAAAACCGAGCGCGAAATAGGAACGTGTCTGGATCAGTTTCTGCGTCTCAGCTAAAGCCTGTGCGTTTTGCCGATACTGGATTTCTTTGAATTCTTGCAGTTTATCTGCGAACAATTTGTGAGTCAGCGTGTATTCACCTTCATACATAACGGTAGCAAGTGAAAGATCTGTGCTGGACAGATCGATGATTTGCGTTTCCAGCGAGTCTAGTGAATCGGCTTTTTGATTTAAATCCTCAAAGATTTCCTTTTCCGGTGCGGTTGAGAGCAACGGTTCGATCTCCGTGGCGAGTTGAATGATCTCTTCTAAGTCTTGCGCATATCGCTTTTGTTCAGTGAGATTATTGGGGCTGAGCAACAAGCCGCGCACGGAGAAGGATCGGGATAAGTCTTTGTATTGAATTTCTTGGGCGAGCGATAGTTTGCGGGCATTGAGATCCGCATATTCCTCAAACGTCATTTTGACTCGATCAAGGGAGATAAACATCAGCCATGCAGACAGAATCGTAAACAAAAGGGAGGAGCCGAGCCCGAGAAGGAGTTTTTGGCGTATGGTGAGTTTCATAGGAGGAACGACCGCCTTTCTAGTTTGTCTTTCGTCGGAATTTTCAAATTTAATTAAAGGATTCCGCGCCCTGTCCTTTTGCATAAGTGTACACCGTGTAAACGAAGGGGTCAATAGAATGGGTAATATTTGTTTACTATAAAAGTTAATTATGTTTTTGTGTGATTTGTGAATCTACTAAATTTCATGTGTGAGAGAGGGGAATGAAGGAGGAGTGTATCGATTTTTTCTTTTCGGGGCTGTTCAATCGGTTACCGAAGCTGACCCACGAAAAACAGCTTGAACAGCACAGAAACCGCCGTTCAGGAAGCTCGACTTGGCCATGACGGATGACATTCGTCTGAGGAACGGTGGAAATTGCTCGCTTCAAATCACGTGCAGAATGCGACTGCTGAAGGGTTAGGCAGTGGAGAGGGGCTACAACGAGGGAGTCTGTCTACCGCTTGCGGTGAAATCAAAATGTTTATCACAATGACCTCTGCGTCAAGACAAGAAAAGCCGAAACCTCCTTAAAAATGGGGTTTCGGCTTTCTTCTATTCGATGCAGATCTGAGATCTGAACAGGTTCGACCCGATTTGGATCTCAATCATTGCCTGTTTTATTTACATTTTGTAAATAATCAATCGCTTGGTTTAGAATGCTGATTAATTGATCAGACTGTTCTTTGCCTAAATGGTCGATCAGTCCAGTAAAAATGGCTCGGAATTCGGACATGGCTTCCTGGGCGATCTGCTCACCTTTTTCCGTCAAGGTGATTTCTGATATCCTACGATCGGTCGGATGGATGGAACGAAGAATATACCCGCCTTTGATCAAACTATTTATCATTTGGGTGACGGTTGGGGAGGTGACTTGCAAGATCTTGCTCAGTTCTGAAACCGAAATGCCCCTGTCCATTCCCTGATCATTTCGTTTTTTAATCGCGAGGAGGACACGTACTTCACTAGCTTTGAGACCCCATCTTGTTGACTTCCGCCAGTCTGCCTTCGCGAATCGAGAGAAAACTTCCATCAATTGAGCCGCATTTTCATTTGAATGGGCCACACATTTATTTGAATCACTGTTCATGTCATGTCACCGCCAGTCTGTGTTGCGATAATGGTGTACCTTCATGATAAGTAAAGGAAATGGAGTCGTCAACACAAGCCCTTTCAAGAAAAGGGGAAATAATGGTTGATTATTTGAGGGGAATCACATACTATTTATTTAGGTTGCCTACCTAAATATTGAGTCTGGAACTAAAGAAATGAGGAATCGGGATGGAGAGTTTATCGGAAAAACAAAAAGTTACCATCATGATTGCATTAATGGCCTCAATGTTCTTTGCAGCCATCAATCAGACGCTCGTCAGTACCGCGATGCCAAGGATCATCGCGATTTTGGGAGGAATGGAGTACTATTCCTGGGTGATCATGATTTATATGCTCACCTCTACTGTAGCGACCGTATTGGTCGGGAAGCTGTCCGATATTTATGGACGAAAGCCGTTTCTGCTGTTCGGTATCGTTGTGTTCATGTTGGGTTCGTTCCTGACGGGGTTATCAAATGATATTTTCCAAATGATCACCTATCGTGGGATTCAAGGTTTAGGCGGCGGGGTGCTCATGTCGGTTACGACCATGGCTGTAGGCGACCTGTTCGCGCCTCGTGAACGAGCGAAATGGACCGGACTCATGATGGCGATTTTCGGTTTTTCCAGCGTCATCGGGCCAACTTTAGGCGGAGTCATTATAGATTATATGGATTGGAAATGGTTGTACTGGATGTTCCTGCCGCTGGGCTTTGTCGCGATGATCATGATCTGGCGCATGTTCCCCAAGAAAGGGAACGTTCAAAATGAATCGATCGATTACGGGGGATCGTTCTTCTTATCCTTGGCCATTGTCTCACTGCTGTTAGGCTTTTCTTGGGCAGGCACGAAATATGCGTGGGCTTCGGCTGAAATCCTCGGTTTGTTTGGCGCAGCGGTCGTTTTTGCCGTCATCCTGATTTTGATCGAACGGAAAGTGAAAAGTCCAGTATTACCACTGTCATTATTTAGGAACGGCATTGTGACCATCTCCAACTCGGTTGGTTTTCTCATGAATGCAGGCATGATGGGAGCGATGGTTTACCTGCCTTTCTTTGTACAAGGCGTGGAAGGGTTAACCCCGACGCAATCTGGATTCGTAAATATGCCGATGTCGATAACGATGATCGTGCTTAGCGGATTGGTCGGCCGTTGGATGTCCAAATCGGGCAAATACAAACGCTACGCAATCACTGGGATTCTCTTCATGATCATCGGGATGCTGATGATGGTTTACATGAACAGCATTGTGATGGCAGTGGCAAGTATGTGCGTATTCGGCTTGGGCCTTGGCCTGAGCATGCCAGTCTTCACATTGACCGTTCAGAATGCGGTCCCGATGAATCAATTGGGAGTTGCAACCTCTACTGCCACCTTGTTCCGTAATTTGGGCGGGACGATCGGGATCGCGGTGCTTGGTTCTGTCATGAACGCTACACTCACCCGAAACTTAGAAAAATCAATGGCTGAAGGGGCGGGCGTGGACCTGTCGCAAGCAGATCCGCAGGTTGTTGAACGCTTGGCACCGTACCTCAATCCGCAAATCTTGCTCGACCAACCGAAACTTGAGTCGATGCAAGCAGCGATGCCACAAGAAATGCTCACTTTGTTTAATCAAATGATCAGCATGTTGCGTAGCGTATTAGCCGACACCTTATCCACCGTGTTTCTTTATGGATCGGGGTTGCTGGTGGTGGCGTTGCTCCTCGTGTTCTTCTTGAAAGAAATCCCGCTACGATCTTCGCAAAAAGGTTCGTCCGACTCTGATGTCGTGCAGATGAAAGGAAAAGAAATCGAAGCGAATTCGTAGGTTTTGAAGGAGAGTCCGTTTGTTTTTGAGCGCTTTCAACATCCTCTAAGTACCGTCGATCGTTGCAAATCGAAGGGTACGTGAGCAGAGCGATGCTGATAAGCGCTTTTTTTATGCTGAAAGTGAGGGCGGAGGGCATCGATGACAACCTTGCCGCAATCATGAATTATCATGGCAAGCCAGTGAAGGCCTCTAATGAAGATCTCGACGGCGCTCTGTGAATGGGAGACGGCCCTGCGGCACCTGCTGGACTGGTGAAGATCGGCAATATTGACAGCGTTGATCTGGCAAAGTTTAAGTGAACATTGACAAGCTCGCGCCACTTATCTCCCACGCATGGGCAATCGTTCATTATATTCTGGTGAAAAAGGGGGAAAGTGGATAAAGATAAAGAAAAGTTTAAATTCGAGCATTGCATTCGACAGCGTCTCGTTGATCGTTCATCTGTAGCATCGCTAAATCGTTCAACCTGATTGGCAGATGTATACTTTCCTGCTCGATTTTGCAGAAGCGTCCATGACCTATGTGGAACTGGATTGCAAAGCGAGGGCGATCCCCCCCTTGCTTTTGGAACTGGGATCTGGAGCTGGTGGGGGAAACTGCTTTGTTACTTTACCCGCCAGGCCTTGACGATTTTTGGGGGGCTGCTTGTACGCAGGTGTGTAGCGTTCCGGCCTACTCGCCTCGAGTAAACCACAACATGACGCGGCTACGTGAGTTCATCAAGGATTCACGCTCGAATTTGGTACTGTCCACAAAATTAGCACTGTCCAACAGACGAACAGATTGCAACGGTCAAACAGTATCTTCAGTTACAGACGGCACGCTTCGTTGGGTGAGAGAATAACAAATAGCCACTGATCGCTACTTTGCGGTTTTGTTTTATGTATTTCTACTTCGATATGCTGAACATAATAGATAATTACGGTGATTCTCAAAAACCGTTACGGGGCGTAAAAGGGAGGCATCACGTTTTACATGCAACGTTTCAGGCGAAAATGCGGGATCGCGTCCGAAATTCGGGGTTCGGACTCTGGTTTACACCTGCTGTGGAACTCGGAAATGACATGCCACCGCAGGAACTTACCGCTGTTGCCAAAGAACAGAGGGGTTAGGATCTATCGGGAGTCGTCGTTTTACGAGCAGCCGCCTACTGCGGAGCCCGCTCAAGTCCTCCTCTGTTTTGCCGGGCTAGGTGAGAGGCGGATTCGTGAAGGCATTCATCTTCTTTCCAAGGCTTGGTTCGAATGAAAATGAAGGAGGAATTCCATCATGATGCATACACCATTTACTCAGAAACTCCAAATTCGTCATCCGATCGTTCAAGCGCCTATGGCCGGTGGCCCAACAACCCCCGATTTGATCGCGGCCGTCTCTAACGCAGGTGGATTGGGCAATTTAGGCGCGGGATACCTCACGCCGCAACAAATTGGACAAGCGATTCGAGAGGTCAAGGAGCGGACGGATCATCCGTTTGGTGTAAATTTGTTTGTACCAGAGCCATTCATAGAATCCGCAGAAGAGATTCATCAGGTGACAAACCATCTCAATGCTTATCGTGTGCAGCTGGGTATTACGCAAAATCCTAATATCTCCAACTATGCAGAATCGTTTGAGGAGCAGGTCCAAGCGGTATTGGATGGGAAAGTGCCTGTATGCAGTTTTACGTTTGGTATCCCAGAATCACGGATCATTAAGGCTCTTAAGCAGCGAGGAACTCTGGTGATCGGGACGGCAACAACTGTTGAAGAAGCCATTCGACTGGAAGCGGCAGGAGTGGATGCTATTGTCGCCCAAGGAAGCGAAGCCGGAGGGCACAGAGGCGCTTTTCTGAACCAACCGATCGAACCGCTCGTTGGCACCATGGCGCTTGTTCCGCAGATGGTAGACGCTGTGTCGCTACCTGTAATTGCTGCTGGAGGCATTATGGATGGACGCGGACTCGCCGCAAGTCTGGCGTTAGGCGCGTCGGCTGTACAAATGGGAACAGCATTTTTGGCTTGCACCGAAAGTGGGGCGCACCCAGCATACAAGCAGAAGGTGCTTGTGGCACATGAGGACGAGACCGTTATAACCCATGTCTATTCGGGCAAAGCTGCGCGAGGCATCATCACAGATTTTGTGAAGGATATGGATCAATACTCCGGTGCGATTCCTCCTTATCCGATTCAAAATGCCCTGACACGCGACATTCGCCAGGCAGCCGCAAAAGCAAACAATCCGGAGTATATGTCCCTTTGGGCGGGACAAGGCGTCCGACAGGCTACGGACCGCTCCGCAGCCGAGATTGTTCAGCATACTGTTGAACAGGCGATTGCCGTTTTGAACCGTATGCCTTTGAATTCGTAAGATACGTATTGCATAAAACCAATCCGATGTTGGCTGTGACAATCACAAACCAAAGGAAAGCGGAAAACATGTTTTTGAGCCGATTTGCTTTTCTATTTACACCGTTGAACGAGACGAGTATCGATAAATAGGTATTCGTGCGACTGGTGAAACGGCAGGCTGGAGCCGGAGTTATTTCCAATTGCTGTTTGGGTTCGATTGACAGCTAAGTTTATCTTATAAGGGATGAACGGCTGCGTGTTACTCAACTGACGTTTACCTACGCCGAAGGAACTTCGTTACTAGTCGGTGTCATTTTGCGTACCCGCTGTAAAAATGGATCAATATTCCGTTGACTGCCGATGGGAAATTGGGCCGAAAAGTATTACTTTCCTTTTACAAGGAATCTCAGCAAGCCGGAAATCAGTTCCGGCTTTTTTTTCGTTGGAAAGAGTGACCTAAGACATTCACCATCCTGCAAGAGCCACATAGGCTTTACAACACTCTTGTCAAAGTGAGGTGGGAAGCAACGCATTTGTGCAAATCCAACAAAAGCGCGCACAAGCGAACCTTGCAACCGAGCCGATCGTGTTGCAAATGATTTTCAAAGGGAACCCGGGCACGAGAAAGACGACGCTCGCCCGCATTCTCGCAAAACTTCTGCGCGAGATGGGCGTGCTGTCCAAAGGGCATCTGGTCGAAGTGGAACGCGCCAATCTGGTCGGGGAGTACATCGGACACACGGCGCAAAAGACGCGAGACAATATCAAAAAAGCATTGGGCGGTATTATGTTTATCAATGAAGCGTAATCGCTAGCACGCGACGGTGAAAAAGATTTTGGGCAAGGGGCCATCGACACGATGGTCAAGACTAAGGTTTGAAAAATTATACCGATCAAAGGATGATTTCAACATGTCGAAGGTGCGTTGGGGTGGGACGGACTTCTGCTTACAAATTGGAAGGTCTTGTGCCGGATCTGTACAAGCTGGTGCTCATGTATTGTGGAGACCTATAAACTTTCGAAGCGCTCGGCAATATGACGGGGCACTCTTGGTGGACAATCAAGCAATTGTTTGTCGTGCATGGTGTTCCACGGATGAAAACGCATGATCGCGCATAGTACAGGCTTGGAAGCATCGGCAAAGCGCGGACGACCGCTCGTTTGGCGGCTTGTTTTATTTGCTGTGTGACGAAGTTGGTGCGATAGTCTGGGCCATGTCGTTACAGCAACTGGTCGATTTGATCCACGAAATTGTCGCAAAAGCAGAGAAAAAGCTTTCGGCTCTCATTCAGCGTCAACTCCAACAGTGGATTCCTTCTCTGCCCAATTACATCAAGGCTTATCTGCCTATTTCATGCTGCGAAAGTTGAGCTACGAATACTATGAAGGGATTGTGTTGTTTTCCTGAAAAGGAATATTTTATTTTTCGGAAGATACTTGTATAAAATTACAAGGTTGTATATAATAAATAGATTATAAATCACGAATAATAACTATTTTACGATAATGTTTTATCAACTGAATAATCTCGGTGGATTTCTATTGAAATGGTAGTAAATTTTAATCTAGACATATTTTATTTAAGTCAGAAAAATACGTTTCCACGAAGGGAGCAGTAACAATATGTCGGATAAACTACAGACAACTGCTCAGGTGACTGAACAGTTGATCTATTGGCAACAAAAATTAGGAGGAGATGTCGTGCGCCAACAACTTCAGACTGACTATCCACGCACGCATGGCAACCTTGAAAACTGGAATATGTTGAGCTATGAATTGACTCCAAATCTACTCGAATCTCTTTCCAGGTGCTGTAAGGACGTATGTGTTGACCGGCCTTTAATGTTCATGACCACCTTCTTTATCCTGTTACATCGATTGACTGACCACGATGATGTTTGGATTGGAACCCGCATTCGTCCGTCACGTGGTGCAGATGAACGATGGGAGAATGATGTGGTGTTGCGTACGGACTTGGGCGGAAACCTCAGTTTTTGTGAATCCCTAACCAGAGTTCGTGACACATGGGAAAAGGCAAGCGACCACGCTGATGTGTCGATTGAACAGATCAAGGAGATGTTGCAAAGCGAGGGAGCTCAGGGAGATGACCCGCTGTTTCAGATCATGTATCGATACCATTCAAATGATTGGGTAAACAACGAGAAGTTTACAAGTGATCTCGCACTGCACGTTGTGGAGCAAGGTAATACGCTCAAACTGTATTGGCAATACAATGGTTCTTTATACGAGGAGAGTACAATTAAAGGATTTGCGGAGCGGTATTGTAATCTCTTGCAGGATTTTGTAAACAATCCACAAGTAAAAATGTCAGAAATTTCAATCCTTACTGCCGATGAGCGCCGATTGTTGTTTGATGAATGGTTGCGTACAAGTGAGGACTTTCCAGCAGACAAGTGCTTTCACCAACTGTTCGAGGAACAGGCAGAACGAACTCCTGATGCAATCGCGGTTGAATTTAACGGTCAACGACTTACTTATCGCGAATTGGACGAGCGTTCAAATCGGTTAGCTCATTACTTGCGTGGTAAAGGGGTCAAGCCGGAAACATTGGTCGGTCTGTGCGTTGACCGTTCGATCGAATTAATCGTTGGTTTGCTCGGCATTTTAAAAGCGGGAGGTGCCTATGTACCGCTTGACCCGTCTTACCCAGTGGATCGCCTCTCCTTCATGTTGGCAGATACAACAGCACCTGTATTGATACTGCAGGAACAGTGGATTGGCCGTGTGCCTACTCAGGATATTGAAGTCGTGCGAATTGATGGGGATTGGAACCTGATTGAGAAAGAAAGCAGTGAGCGTTTGGTTCACCAATCAACCATCGACAACGTTGCCTATGTCATTTACACTTCGGGCTCTACAGGTCGTCCCAAAGGTGTTTTAGTCACCCATGCAGGCATTGGCAACTTGATGACTGAACAAGTGGCGAAATTGGAAATAGGTTCGGGATTCCGCGTCTTACAGTTTAACTCGATTAGTTTTGATGCATTTGTTTGGGAATTGACGTTAAGTTTGCTGACAGGTGCTACTTTATGCCTTACAGACCGAGAGACCTTGCTAGGACCCAACTTTGCCGGTTTATTAGATGAGAAACAGATCACAACCGTCACGGTGCCACCTACATTCTTGGCGATGCATGAGCCAAAGGAAATGAAATACCTTCGGCATTTAATTGTAGGCGGAGAGGCGTGTTCAAAAAATTTGGTGCAACGTTGGGGACGCGGTCAAAAGTTCTTTAATGTTTATGGCCCAACCGAGGCGACGGTGGCTTCAAACCTGTATCAATGCTCTGTTGAAGAAGAAACCAACCCAGCGATCGGTCGTCCAATACGCAATGTAGAGAGTTACGTTTTGGACAAATACATGCAACCAGTGCCTATTGGTGTACCAGGTGAACTGTATATAGGGGGAGTTGGTCTCGCCCGTGGATACTTACATCGACCTGATCTTACCCAGGAACGCTATATCGAGCATCCTTTCTCAGAGCAAACTGGTAAGCGTGTTTATAGAACAGGCGACTTGGTTCGTTGGAGAAAAGACGGCGAGATCGAATACATCGGTCGAATTGACAATCAAGTCAAGGTTCGTGGACATCGTATTGAACTTGGCGAGGTTGAAGCGGTGTTGGGAGACTGCCCCGCTGTCAGGGAAGCGGTTGTGATCCTACGTGAAGACCAGTTGGATGATCAACGTTTGGTCGCTTACTTTACAGTTGATAAACAGCTCGACGACGTGATGAATATTCGTCATTGGTTGAAAGGCAAACTGCCGCCTTACATGATGCCGTCTGCATTTGTTTGCCTCGATGCATTCCCGTTAAATCCGAACGGCAAGATCGAAAAAAGGTTGCTCCCACCACCGAACGTCGCTCAGCAAGTCGAGTGGGAAACGGGAAAATTCCGCGATTCCCTTGAAGAGGAGATTGCGAAGATTTGGTGTGAAATTTTGCAGGTGCAGCAAGTCAGTGCGGAAGATAACATCTTTGATCTGGGCGCACATTCGCTGTCTTTAACGCGAGTGGGTTCGCGTGTAAAAGAACTCTTCCAGATCGAGGTGCCAATCGGAATGCTGTTTAATGCGCCGACAATACCGGAGTTCGCAGACGTCGTTCGTGCCGCAGTTAAATCTGAAAAAGTGGAGTCGATGTTCGCCAGACGCGGCGAAAGTGCGCCGTTGTCCTTCGCTCAAGAACGGCTCTGGTTCCTCGATCAGTATCTTGAAGATCCATCGATCTACAACGTGCAGTTTGCGTTTCGTCTCGAAGGTGCATTGAATCGAGCGGCTCTCGAGAAAAGTTTGAATGAGATCATTCGGCGCCATGATGCGCTGCGTACCACATTTGCGAACGTTGACGGTGTGGCGATACAAGTTGTGGCACCAGCATTGCACTTGGTCTTGAGCGAAGTCGACTTCCAAGAGTGTTCGACAGATGTATTGGCAGAAGTGGAACGATTTACACAGCGCGAATGTGCGCGTGCTTTTGATTTGAAGCAAGGGCCGTTAGTACGTGGTTTCCTGATTCAATATGCAGAAACGGGACATTTCCTGGTCTTGATTATGCATCACATCATTTTTGATGGTTGGTCGCTGGGCCTGTTGGTTGAGGAACTGAAATCGCTCTACCAAGCGTTTGCGCATAATCAAGTCTCTCCTTTGCTAGAACTTCCGATCCAATATTCCGATTTTGCTGCTTGGCAACGGGAATGGATGCAAGGAGATGCACTTCAACAGCAGATGGACTACTGGAAGAAGCAACTAAGCGGGGAACTGCCTGTGTTGCTTTTGCCGACAGATCATCCACGTCCGAACATTCAAACCTATCGTGGTGGGCAACAGAAAATTCAATTGCCCGTTGCACTTGGTCAGGCATTGCAAGAACTGAGCCGAAGCGAAGGTGTCACCTTATTCATGACGTTGTTGACAGCCTTCAAGGTACTGCTGCACCGTTACACCGGGCAACACGACCTGCTCGTCGGCAGTCCGATCGCCAACCGAAATCGTCGGGAGATCGAAGAATTGATTGGGTTTTTTGTTAACACGCTGGTCCTGCGTACGGAGCTGTCGGAGCAACTGAGCTTCCGAGAACTGTTGCATCGTGTGCGTGAGGTCACAATCGAGGCGTATGCACATCAAGATGTTCCGTTTGAAAAATTGGTCGAAGAGTTAAGTCCTGATCGCAGTCTTGGTTATTCCCCACTGTTTCAAATCATGTTCGTATTGCAAAATGCCTCGGGTGATGGATTGGGTCAGTTCCAAATGGATGACTTGCAAATGCAAGCCTATGAATTTGATCGGGGCATGACGATGTTTGATTTAACCATGCAAGTTCATGAAATGAGCGATCGTCTGCACGTATCGATCGAATACAATCGAGATTTATTTGAAGGTGCAACAATTAAGCGCATGCTAGAACATTTCCAACAGGTGCTCGAATCGGCCGTTAGCGAACCTGATCAGCAAGTTGTTCAATTGCCAATGTTGTCACCAGCCGAGCGGAACCAACTTTTTCAAGAATGGAACTGTGAGGTGCTCGACTATCCGGCAAAGACGTTCCAGGAACTGTTTGAATCGCAAGTGGAGCTAAGGCAGGATGCGGTGGCGATTGAGTTTACAGATGGTCAGATGACATACTGCGAATTGGATGTGCGATCGAATCAATTGGCTAGATATCTTCGCGAGCAGGGAGTCGGAGTGGAAACATTGGTCGGTCTTAGCTTTGATCGTTCGCCTTCGATGATCGTTGGTGTGCTCGGCATCTTGAAAGCAGGTGGTGCGTATGTACCGCTTGATCCGAACTATCCAACTGATCGCCTGGCGTACATGATGGAAGACTCGCAAGTTTCTGTGTTGGTCACAGAAGAGAAGTGGCTCCATTCATTACCGACTCATTCAGCAAGAACGATCTTGCTGGACTCGGATTGGGAGCAGATCGCTGAGCAGAACACGGAACGGTTGCAGTATGAAACACAACTCGACCATGCGGCGTATGTCATCTACACATCGGGTTCAACCGGTCGACCAAAAGGCGTCGTGGTCACTCATTCGGGGATCGGCAACTTGATGACCGAACATAAGCGCAGTTTTGGAGTGCAGGCGGGAGACCGTGTCTTGCAGTTTAGCTCGATCAGCTTCGATGCGTTTGTATGGGAACTGGTGATGACGCTGTTAACGGGTGCCACCTTGTATCTGACCGATCGAGAGTCGTTGCTGGGAGCCAATTTCGTTGACATGTTACGGGAGAAGAAGATCACAGCGGCATTGTTGCCTCCGTCGTTCTTGGCGATGCAAACGCCACAGGAGTTGCCAGACTTGCGCAATTTGATCGTCGGGGGAGAGGCTTGCACACAAGACCTGGTCAAACGCTGGGGGGAGGGCCGGAACCTCTTCAACGCATATGGTCCGACCGAATCGACAGTATGCGCGACATTGTATTTCTGCAACCCGCAAGAGGAGAGCCATCCACCAATCGGCAAGCCGATCATGAACACGCAGGTATACGTGCTCGATCAGAATCTGCAGCCGGTTCCAGTCGGCGTGCCAGGGGAGTTGTATCTAGGGGGTGTTGCGCTCGCACGCGGGTATTTGAATCAACCGGAACTGACGTCAGAGCGTTTCATCTCACATCCCTTCTCGGAGGAACAAGCGGCGCGTTTGTATAAGACGGGTGACTTGGTGCGCTGGAACAAAGCCGGAGTGATTGAATACTTGGGCAGAGCTGACAACCAAGTGAAAATCCGTGGTCACCGGATTGAATTGGAAGAGATTGAAGCCGCCTTGAGCCTTTGTGCAGGAGTCCGCCATGCGGTCGTGATCGTGCGTGAAGATGGAGACAAGCGTCTGGTCGCATACGTTACAGGTGAAGTAACGGCTCATGAGGTACGCCACAGGCTCAAAGAGCACATGCCAGAGTATATGATACCGTCGCCGATTGTAGTGTTGGAAGCTATGCCTTTGACTCCGAACGGGAAGGTGGATCGCCAAGCATTGCCAGTTCCAGTACTGGAACTGGAGACGGCTACTGATGAAGCGTATTTGCCACCAGTTACGGAATTGGAAATTACGGTTTCCGAAATTTGGGCAAATGTGTTGAATGTAGCGCATATAAGCCGCAACCACAATTTCTTTGCATTAGGTGGACATTCGTTGCTGGCAACACAAGTCGTTTCCCGCATACTGGAAGTTCTGAATTGGAACATCCCAGTTCGCCTCCTGTTTGAAGCGGATACTCTCGCTGCGTTCTGTATCAAGTGTGAACAACTGCACCTTGAAGTTGAGTTGTCTATGTTACCGGTTCTACAGGCAGTAGAGTCAAGGGAGCAACTGCCATTATCTTTTGCTCAGCAAAGCCTCTGGTTCATCGATCAATTCTTGTCCGATCGTTTCGTTTATAACATGCCAGTGCTCTATCAATTGAATGGCAGGCTGGATACTTCGGTGTTAGAGTGTGCGCTGAATGAAATTGTTCGACGTCACGAGATATTGCGTACTGTCTTTGTCGAAGTCGATGGCATCGCCAAACAAGTGATCTTGCCAGAACTGGGCCTGAACATGACATGTACAGATTTGAGCGATATAACCGATCCAGAGCAACGTCAAGAACAATTGCAGCAGATGCTCGCCACGGGAGTTTATCATGAGTTTGACCTGCGCAACGCACCGTTGTTTGCCGTTTCCTTGGTCAAAATAGGCGAAGAAGAACATGTGCTGTTACTGAACATGCACCATATCGTATCTGACGGTTGGTCGATTGGGGTACTGATGGAAGAGCTACATGTTTTGTATGAAGCATTCTCCCAAGGTCATCCTTCTCCATTCGTACAGTTGGAAGTTCAGTACGCGGACTTTGCTGTATGGCAACGTGAGTGGCTGCAAGGAAACATAAAGGAAGAGCAGATGACCTATTGGAAGCAGAAATTAGGCGGAGAACTGCCGATCTTGCAACTTCCGACAGATCATCCTCGACCAGCCGAGCAAACCTACCGCGGGTCTCGGGAAACGATCATGCTTTCCAAAGAGATCACCGAGGGTTTAAAAGCAATCGGAACACGTGAGGGTGTTACGTTGTATATGACGCTGTTGGCGGCATTTAAAACGTGGCTCTTCCGTTATACGGGAGTAGAGGACATTTTGGTCGGTAGCCCGGTTGCTAACCGCAGATTCCCCGAGTTGGAAAAGTTGATCGGTTACTTTATCAATACACTCGTGTTGCGCACTGATCTGTCAGGCGATCTTACATTCAACGAATTGTTAGGGCGCACCCGTGAGACTGTTTTAGCAGCTTACACGCATCAAGACGTTCCGTTTGAACAATTGGTTGACGAGCTGAGTCCTGAACGAAACACAGGTTATTCACCACTGTTCCAAGTGATGTTTGTGTTACAAAACGCACATGGTGATAGGCAACAAATCGGTCACGTAAAAATTCGCCCATTGCCTGTAGAAATGGACATCGCCAAGTTCGACCTGACGTTGTCGATGCGTGAACATGAGGGAGGATTGGCGGCGGAATTTGAATATAACAGCGATTTGTTCGACCGTGAAACGATTCTCCGATGGGCTCGACATTTCGAAGCATTGCTCGTTGGTGTGACAGCCAATCCAAATGCTGAATTGTCAAGGTTACCATTGCTCCTAGAAGCAGAAATGCAGGAAATGTTGACACAAGGCAAAGGTCAATGGCAAGAGTTTGAGCGGGATTTATGTATACATCAGTGGTTTGAAGCACAGGTCGTGCAAACTCCTGATGCTGAGGCAGTGGTGATGGAAGACCAGCGCCTGACGTACCGTGAAGTAAATGAGCAAGCAAACAGACTGGCTCACTATTTATGCGCATTTGGCGTTGGTCCAGAAGTGAAAGTCGGAATCAGCTTAGATCGATCGATCGAAATCGTGATCGCCATTCTCGGGACGTTGAAGGCGGGAGGCGCCTATGTGCCACTCGACCCCAACTATCCACAGGACCGAGTCAAGTATGCGCTTGAGGACTCTCAAGTCGCCGTCTTGCTGACACAAGAGCACTTGTTAAACAAATTGCCGGAGCATCAGGTTCCAGTGATTTGCCTTGACCGTGATGCTGATGTCATCGGCCGTCAGAAGTCGGACAACTTGCCGTGTGAAGCGAACGCTGACAGCCTAGCCTACGTCATCTACACGTCCGGTTCGACGGGTAAGCCCAAGGGTGTTTTGATTCCACATGGGAACGTAATCCGCTTATTAAAAGCAACGGAGCAGTGGTATGGATTTAATGAACGGGATGTTTGGACGTTGTTCCACTCCTATGCGTTTGACTTCTCAGTGTGGGAAATCTGGGGCGCGCTGCTCTACGGCGGTCGACTGGTCGTCGTGCCGTATTGGGTCAGCCGTTCTCCGGAGGACTTCCTAGACCTGTTGGTCAGTGAACAGGTGACAGTGCTCAACCAAACACCGTCTGCATTCCGCCAACTGATCCAAGCGGAGGAACGAAAAGGGGAAGCAGCCCAACCATTGGCACTGCGTTATGTGATTTTCGGTGGTGAAGCACTGGAATTGCAAAGTTTGAAACCGTGGTTCGAGCGTCATGGCGATGAACGGCCGAAATTGCTCAACATGTACGGGATCACGGAAACAACCGTTCACGTCACGTATCGTCCGATCCGTTGGGTGGACGTAGCAAGTGGAACGGGCAGCGTGATCGGTGTTCCGATCCCGGACTTGCAGGTCTTTGTGCTCGATCAATATCTCCAACCCGTACCAATCGGCGTGTGTGGGGAGATGTATGTCGGCGGTGCAGGTGTCGCCCGTGGTTATCTGAATCGTCCGGAACTCACCAATGAACGTTTCATTCAAAATCCATTCTCGACCGACCCGGATGCACGTCTCTATAAAACAGGGGACTTGGCACGTTACTTGCCGGACGGGGACCTAGAGTATTTGGGACGCATCGACCATCAAGTTAAGGTTCGTGGATTCCGGATTGAGCTTGGCGAAATCGAGTCCAGCCTCGTCGAGCATCCGCACGTACACGAAGCCGTAGTGCTGGTTCGGGAAAACACGGATGGCGAGAAGCGTTTAATCGGCTACGTAGTGACGGATGTTGATCAGCAACTAACTCCGCGTGAACTTCGAGAGTACTTGTTGCAGAATTTACCTGAGTTCATGATCCCAGCCGCATTTGTTATCCTCAAGTCTTTGCCGCTGACTGCAAACGGCAAGGTCGATCACCGTGCATTGCCGTCACCTGAAGAGAACCGTCCCGAACAGATGCGTACTTATACAGCACCTCGCAATGAAGCCGAGGAAAAGTTGGTGGGCGTTCTCACAAAGGTCTTGAAAGTGGAACGTATTGGCATTCAAGATAACTACTTTGAGTTAGGCGGCGACTCAATTCTGAGCATTCAGGTACTCGCTGAGGCACGAAAGCAAGGCATCCAGTTCACCTTGCAAGATTTGTTCCGTCACCAGTCGATTTATGAATTGACAGAATCGGGTGTCCTGATCTCAGTGGATCGTGAAATGGAAAAACAGGCACCATTTTCGCTGATCACCGAAGCAGAACGTACGCAGTTGCCAGCCAATCTGGAGGATGCATACCCACTGACCCAACTGCAATTGGGCATGTTGTTCCACAGCGAAAAAGAAGCTCAGCAAGCAATTTATCACAATGTGTCACTTCATCATCTGCGCGCACCATTTGATCAAGATTCGATGGAGCAAGCGTTAGCGGTACTGGCGTCTCGTCACTCAATCTTGCGTACTTCGTTTGCATTGACTGGTTATCGCGAACCCTTGCAATTGGTACATCGTCATGTGGAAATTCCATTTGAAGTATACGATCTGCGTGATCTGCCAGCAGGTGAACGAGAACAAGCGCTGGATCGTTGGTTCGATGCAGAATTGAAACGTCCGTTTGATTGGAAATGTCCGCCGATGCTTCGTGTCAGTATGCATCGAATGGATGAGGAGACTTTTCAATTTGGTTTGACGGAGCATCACGCAATTTTGGATGGATGGTCGGTTGCTTCGTTGCTCACAGAAATTTTTGTAACCTACATGTCTTTTGTAAAAGGTGAGACACCAGATTCGGGAGCTCTGCAGTCGCAGTTCCACAAGTACGTCAAATTGGAGCAGACTGCGCTAGGATCGGAAGAAACAAAAGCGTATTGGCAGCAAACGCTACAAGGCTTCACGTTTACTCAACTTCCGCGAATCGAAGGAAGAGATCGCACGAAGCCATCCCAGATGCATTTGACTCGAGTCGAAGTGCCGAGTGAGGTATCCCATGGCTTAAAACTGATGGCGCAACAGGTGAATGTACCACTAAAGAGTGTTCTTTTGGCTGCACACATTCGCGTGTTGAACGTGTTGGGGGCTCAATCAGATGTGTTGACTGGTTTTGTCACCAACGGTCGGATCGAGGAAGTGGATGGTGAGCGAGTGCTTGGCCTGTTTTTGAACACGTTGCCATTGCGACTGGAGTTAGCAGGGGGGACCTGGCAGGAACTGGTTCAAACGGTATTTGCCACCGAACGTGAACTTTTGCCACACCGTCGTTATCCAATGGCGCAAATTCAGCAGGATTTAGGTGGGCAACAGTTGTTCGAGACTGCGTTTAACTACACGCATTTCCACGTTTATGAAACGCTGTCGGGCATTCCAGAAGTGGAAATCCTCGGTGAGAGATCGATTGCGGATTCGAGTTTTGTGTTTGCCGTCGAGTTCGGATTGGATTCACAAAGTGCGGAAGTGCAACTGTATCTGCGTTGGAATGAAGCGGATTTGACTCCTGAGCAGGCAGCGAGATTCGGATCATACTACCAGAATGTATTGGAACAAATAGCTTCGGACCCATCAGGTCGCTACGAAATCCACTCGGTCATCTCGGCGGATGAGCAGTATCAAATACTGGTGGAATGGAATGAAACTTCAGTTGAATATCCGAAAGTTGAACTCTTACACCATCTGTTTGAACAACAGGTGGAAAGAACGCCTGATGAACTGGCCGTTTCGTTTGAGGGCTGTGAAGGCATGACGTATCGCCAACTGAATGAGCAGAGCAATCGGCTGGCACACCATCTGCAAAAGCAGGGTGTCGGACCGAATGTACTGGTCGGTGTCTGCATGGAACGCTCATTGGAAATGGTGATCAGCCTCTATGCAATCTTGAAATCGGGTGGCGCGTATTTGCCGCTGGACCCGTTCCTGCCAGCAGAGCGATTAGCTTTCATGTTAGAAGAGGCACAAGTCTCTGTCTTGTTGAGTCAATCGCATTTGCATGACAAACTGCCAGCATACAGCGCAGAAGTGATGCACCTTGATCTGGAAGCCACATGGGCGAAGTTAGCCGATGAGAGTGTTGACAATCTTGTGACTGCAACGATGTCGAAGGATACCGCTTATGTGATTTACACATCGGGATCAACAGGAAAGCCAAAAGGCGTCATGGTACCACATCGAGGGATCATCAACCGCCTGTTATGGATGCAAGAGGAATACAAACTCACCACTGAGGACCGGGTGTTGCAGAAAACACCATTTACGTTTGACGTTTCAGTATGGGAATTCTTCTGGCCGTTGTTCGTTGGAGCATGTCTGATTGTGGCGAAACCGGAAGGTCATAAAGACAGCGAGTATTTGGTCGAACTGATTCGAGAACAGGGGATTACAACCTTGCATTTCGTTCCTTCCATGTTGCAGATCTTCGTGGAAGAATCGCAGGTTCAGACTTGCACGTCGCTTCGCCTCGTATTCTGCAGTGGTGAAGCGCTGCCGTTCGAACTGCAAGAACGTTTCTTTGAAATCAGTCAAGCGCAACTTCACAATCTCTATGGACCGACAGAGGCTTCCGTCGATGTCACCTACTGGGCTTGTGAACCAAACAGTGACCGCAAATTTGTGCCAATCGGTCGGCCGGTTGCCAACACCACCTTGTACATTCTGGATCCGTTCCTGCAACCAGTACCAGCAGGTGTGGCGGGTGAATTGCATATTAGCGGTATTCAGGTAGCAAATGGTTATTACAAGCGTCCAGAACTGACTGCCGAGAGGTTTATCGCAGATCCTTTCTCCGCGATGCCGGGGGTAGCGATGTATAAAACTGGTGACTTGGCAAAATGGCTGCCAGACGGAACGATTCAGTATTTGGGTCGAATCGACAACCAAGTGAAGATCCGCGGTTTGCGGATCGAATTGGGTGAGATCGAAGCGGTGCTGGGCAGTTGTTCCGGCGTGCGGGAAGCGGTTGTCACCGTTTGGGAGGTTGTACCGGGTGATCAGCGTCTCGTAGCGTATTTGACAGCAGATGAGCAAGAAACTGTAACTGACTTGGAATTGCGTCAACAGTTAAAAGCGCAATTGCCAGACTACATGGTACCGTCGATCTTTTTCTGGCTGGAAGCGATGCCTCTGTCGCCAAATGGCAAGGTCGACCGCCGTGCTTTGCCAGCACCTGTATCGGATCTCATTCCGGCGATGAACGAGTATGAGGCACCGCACAATGAAACGGAGGAGTTGTTGGCTGGCATTTGGCAACAAGTCTTGAGTAGAGAAGGTGTCGGCCGGAATGACCATTTCTTTGAACTCGGTGGTCACTCTCTGCTGGCGATGCAGGTCCTTTATAAGCTGCGGGAGATCTACAGCCTGCCGCTCCCGATCGGCTTGATGTTTGAAAAACCGACTCCGGCGCTGCTCGCCGCCGAAGTGGAACGGCTCATCGCGGAGTCGGCCCAGCAAATCGAACAACCGATGAAACGGCAGACAGATGGGGAAAACGCGCTTCGGCTGCTCGAGGAGCTGGAGTTAACGGATGAAGAGGTGGAGCTGCTGCTCCAAAAAGCGTTACTGGAAGCGGAGGATGCACAATGAGTTCGAACATCAAACAACTGGATCAAATGACGCCGGAAGAAAAGAGAGCGATGCTGGCTCAGTTGATGCAAAAGAAAAACGGCGATGTGAAAACCGCCCCTGTCTCTTTTGCTCAACAGCGCTTGTGGTTTGTCGAGCAGCTGTACCAAGATAGCCCGATGAACAACGTTCCGCTGGTGCTTCGCCTGCGCGGCTTCCTCGACCTGAAGGCGTTGGAATGGTCGTTGCAGGAAATCGTGAACAGGCAGGCGGTGTTCCGCACCACGTTTGCTGCCGTCGAGGGGCGGCCCGTCCAGCGGATTCATCCGCCCAAACCGTTTGCCCTGCCGCTGATCGACTTGAGCGGTCTGCCCGAGGGGGAGCGGGAGGCGGAAGCGGAGCGACTGATGACCGAAGAGGCGGCGCGCACCTTCGACCTCGGCCGTGACCTGCTGTTTCGCGCTTCGGTCATTCGCGAGGAGGACGAGGAGCACCGGCTGATGCTGACCATGCATCACATCGCCACTGACGGCTGGTCGCGCGGGGTGCTGTTGAAGGAACTGATCCATTTTTACCGGGCCCGCACGCAGGGGGTAGAGGTGCAATTGCCAGAGCTTGAGGTCAGCTACGTCGACTTTGCGGTCTGGCAGCGTGATCATTTAAAAGACGATCACCTGTACGGCATGCTCGGGTACTGGAAGGATCATCTCGCCGGTGCTCCGGCCCTGCTCGACCTGCCGCTCGACCGCCCCCGTCCCGGCAAAGAGAGCTTTTCCGGCGGTCAGGTGCGGATGCAGGGTTCTGCTGGCCTTCTGCAGCGGCTGAAGGAGCTGAGCCGCAGGGAAGAAGCCACGCTGTTCATGACGCTGCTCGCAGCCTACTATACGCTTCTTTGCCGCTACAACCGTCAGGAGAGCATCGTGATCGGCACACCGGTTGCCAACCGCACCCGACAGGAGCAAGAAGGGCTGATCGGCTTTTTTGTCAACATGCTGCCGCTGCACCTCGATCTGTCGGGCGACCCGACCTTTTGCGAGCTGCTGCAGCGCACGAAAAAGGCGGCGCTCGGTGCGTTTGCGCATCAAGACCTTCCGTTTGAGCGGCTGGTCGAAGAGCTGGACGTCGAGCGCAACCTGAACCAGTCTCCGCTGTTCCAGACCACGTTCACGCTGCAAAACGCGCCGTCCACAGCGCTGGAACTGCCCGGCTTGGTGCTGGACGTGTTCGAGCAGACCAACGGCACCGCCAAATTTGACCTCTCGCTGTTTCTATGGGAAGCAGACGGGGGACTGGCCGGCGGATTTGAATACAAGACCGACCTGTTTGAGGCAGGCACGGTCGAACGGTTGTCCCATCATTATTTGACGCTTTTGGAAAGCATCGTCAATGCGCCGGACAGCAGAATCTCGGAGCTTCCGATCATGACGGCACAAGAGCGAGCGCATCTGGTGCAGTTGGGCGAAACGGAGACGGTATCGGTGCGCGACGAGCTGTTACATCAATTGTTTGAAGAGCAGGTCCTGCGCACCCCCGATCATCCAGCACTTGTGTTCGAAGGCCGGACGATGTCCTATCGAGAGCTGAACGAACGGGCGAACCGAGTGGCTCATCACCTAAAAGCGCAGGGGCTGGGCCGCTGTCAACTGGCCGCCATCTTCATGGAACGCTCTTTTGAGATGGTGGTGGCGGTGTTTGGCGTGTTGAAAGCGGGTGCGGCGTATCTTCCCCTCGATCCCGATTACCCGGCGGAGCGTCTGCAGTTCATGCTGGATGACTCCGAAGCTCGCTTTGTGTTGACGATGGAAGCACTGGCCGGGAACATGCCTGCAAACCAAGCGAAATTGCTCTGCCTCGACCGCGACTGGGCGGAGATTGCCCGCTCGAACGCAGACAACCCCGAGGGTGGGGCACTGCCTTCCGATCCGGCGTACGTCATCTACACGTCGGGCTCCACCGGCCGTCCGAAAGGTGTCGTCACTGCGCATCGGGGCATCTGCAACACGATCCGCTGGTACCATGATGATTTCCCGATGACGACGGAGGATGCACAGGTGCTGAAGTCGCCGTTTAGCTTCGACGCTTCTGTGACGGAGTTTTTCGTTCCGCTGTCCTTAGGCGCGCGCATCGTCATCGCCCGTCAAGGGGCGCATCGCGACCCCGGCTATCTGGCTGGCTTGATGGCTCATGAGCAGGTGACGGTGATCCAAGTGGTGCCGACCCAGTTGCAAATGCTGCTCGATGAGCCGCGATTTGCAGAGTGCGTGCACCTGCGTCAGGTCTACTGCGGGGCGGAACTGATGACAACCAGCCTACTGGAGCGGTTTCATGTTGCATCGGAAGCCGATCTGATCAACATGTACGGGCCGACTGAAGTATCGGTCGAGTGCACCTATTGGTTTTGCGAGCGCGGCGATGAGCGCCACGCCATCCCGATCGGACGGCCGATTCCGCGCATGCATCTCTACGTGCTGGACGAGCGCCTGGAACCTGTGCCAATCGGCGCGGTCGGCGAGATTTACATCGGTGGGATCGGGGTTGGTCTCGGCTATCTAAACCGGCCGGAATTGACGGCGGAGCGCTTTCTGCAAAGCCCTTTTGCCGCAGCCGGAAGCGGGGAGCGGCTATACAAGACAGGCGACTTGGCGCGCTGGAATGCGGAAGGGGCGCTGGAGATCATCGGTCGCGCCGACCATCAGGTGAAAATTCGCGGACACCGCGTCGAATTGAGCGAGATTGAAAATCTGGTCCATGAGGCGGACGGCGTGCGCAACGCGGTCGCTCTGGCGCGGGAAGTGGAAGGCGACACGAGGCTGATCGTCTATATCACGCTCGACAAGAACATCGCCAATCCGTTCGAAGCAGAAGCGCCTGGCGAAGAGACGCCGGCTCGCCAATTGGCTTTGTCCCTGCAACAGCGTTTCAAAGAGCTGCTCCCGGCCTTTATGGTTCCTTCCGCTGTTATCCCACTCGAGGAGATGCCGCTGTTGCCGAGCGGAAAAATCAACCACAATCAGTTGCCGGAACCGAAGATCGAGCGCAACACGCACATTGAATTTGTCATGCCGCAAAGCGAATCGGAGGTCTTGATTGCCGCGATCTGGCGTGAAGTGTTGAAGGTGGACCAGGTTGGCCTGCATGACAACTTTTTTGATCTGGGCGGGCATTCACTGCTGGTGATCCAAGTGCACACCAAGCTGTGCCGGGAATTGAACAGGGACATCGCGCTGGTCGAGATGTTTCAGCACCCGACCGTCTATGCGCTGGCCAAACTGCTTAGCGCTCCGGAAAATCACGACAGCCGTGACAGCCTGTCCATGCAACAGGCGGAACTGGCGGCGGAAGCGCGGAGCGACGCGATGCAGCGGCGGAAAGAAGGCCGACAGCAACGCCGCGATGCCAGACAATAAGGAGGAACCGGTATGAATCAGTTTCATGGCCATGAGATTGCCATCATCGGGATGACCGGACGGTTTCCCGGAGCGAAAGACATCGAACAGTTCTGGGACAATTTAAAACACGGCATCGAATCGATCCGTTTTTTTAGCAGAGAAGAATTGCTGGCTGCTGGCATCGAGGCGGAGCAGGTCGACGATCCGAACTACGTGCCCGCCAAAGGGATGGTCGACGGCGCGGACATGTTTGACGCCGCTTTTTTCGGGTACTCCAAGCGGGAGGCGGAAGTGACCGACCCGCAGCAGCGCCTGTTTCTGGAATGCTCGCATGAGGCGCTGGAACATGCCGGGTACGACCCGGAGCAGTACAGAGGCCGCATCGGCGTCTATGGCGGCTCCAACCTGAGCACTTATCTGTACTTTAACCTTTTTCCTAATCAAGAGATCATCAATGCGGTCGGTCTGACCAGCGTGGTGATGGGAAATGACAAAGACCACCTGGCCACCCGTGTTTCCTATAAGCTCAACCTGACTGGCCCCAGCGTCTGTGTGCAGACGGCCTGTTCGACATCGCTGGTGGCGATACATACGGCGTGTCAGGCGATCATCAGCGGCGAGTGCGACATCGCCTTGGCGGGCGGCGTCTCCATCGGCGTGCCGCGGATCTCCGGCTATCAGTACCAGGAAGGCTCGATCGCGTCCCCGGATGGGCATTGCCGGGCATTCGATGCCCGGTCGGGGGGCACAGTGAGCAGCAGCGGCGTCGGGGTCGTGGTCCTGAAGCTGCTCGAAGACGCGCTAGCCGACGGCGACACGATCCACGCTGTGATTCGCGGTTCGGCGATCAACAACGATGGCGCGAATAAAATCGGCTACACCGCCCCGAGCGCAGAAGGCCAGGCTGCGGCGATCAGCGAAGCGATGGCGGTGGCCAAAGTGCCAGCCGAATCGATCTCCTACGTCGAAGCGCACGGCACCGCCACCAACCTTGGCGATCCGATTGAAATCCTCGGCTTGACCAAAGCGTTCCGCACCCGGACGGAAGCCGAAGGATTTTGCGCGATCGGTTCGGTCAAGACGAATGTCGGGCATCTCGATACGGCGGCCGGCGTGACCGGGCTGATCAAGACGGCGCTGTCGCTCAAGCATCAACTGCTGCCGCCGTCCCTTCATTTTGAGTTGCCAAACCCGAAGATCGATTTTGTCAACAGCCCGTTTTATGTGAACAACAAACTGAGTCCGTGGCTGAGCGAAAAAGGGCCGAGACGAGCTGGTGTCAGTTCCTTTGGCATGGGTGGCACCAACGCGCATGTGATCCTTGAAGAAGCGCCAGCAAGCGTTCCCACAGGCCCTTCGCGCGATTTGCAACTACTGATGCTGTCGGCGAAGACGAGCACAGCGCTGGAAGCGGTGACCGAACGCCTGCTCCGGCACTTCGAACAGCACCCGCAAGTCTCGCTGGCCGATACCGCCTACACGTTGCAGGTGGGGCGCGCCTCCCACCCTTTTCGACGCCTCGTGCCCTGTCGCGATGTCGAAGAGGCCAAGCGAATGCTCCGCGATCGCCCTTCCGACCGCGTCATCAACGGTGCGGCCGACATGGCGCGCCGTCCGGCGGTGCTTCTGTTCTCAGGCAGCGGCGCTGAAGAGCTGCGGCGCACCGCACAGGAGCTGTATGCGTCCGAATCGGCGTTTCGCCAACAGTTCGACAGGTTGCGGGAGGTATTCCTTGCAGTGACCGGACAGAACCTTGATCTCGCGCTGTCCGCCCCGCAACAGCAAACGGAGGACGCCGTCTTGTTCGTGCTCAAATACGCGCTGGCGAAGCTCTGGCTGGACTGGGGGCTACAGCCGGAAGCGCTGATCGGGCACGGCGTAGGCAGCTTTGTCGCGGCGGCTCTGGCTCAAGTGCTGACCGTGCAAGATGCATTGGTTTTGGTGACAGAACGGGCGCGGCTGCTCGGAGCGCTGCCGCAGGTAACCGCGCTGGAAGTGCCGCTTTCGGCAGCCGAACTGGCGCCGGTGCTCGGCAGTGAGTTGTCGGTGGTCGAAGCGGCGGGCCCGCACTGCACGGTCATCGCTGGCCCGCAAGCGTCGATCGAGGAATTTCAGCGCGATCTGGCCGACTTTAATGTCCGCTGCACGGTGGTCACCGAACGCTTTACGCTTCCGCCCGCCATTTCGGAAGCGACAGTCGGCGCTTTTATGGAAAAATTGCAGGTGGTGCGCCTGCACGAGCCGCAGTTGCCTGTGCTGTGCTCGACGATGCGCGATTGGCTGAGCGTGGAGCAGGCGACTGATGCCCGCTTCTGGGCGGAGCAGCTGCGAACCCCCGTGTCGTTAGCTGACGGGTTGCAGGCCTGGGCTCAAAAATCGGCGCATCTCTACCTGGAAATCGGCACGTTGGGCTTCCTTGGCGAGCAGGTCCGCAGCATGCTGCCTGAAGGGCAGGTCGGTGCTCTCTGGACGACTGTCCGCGTTGAGAATGCGCCATGCTCAGCCGCCGAGCACCTGCAGGTGATCTGGGGCAAGATCTGGTTGCAAGGCGGCATGGTCGACGGCGCGGGTTACCACAATGGGGAAGCGCGCCGCCGTATTCCATTGCCAACCTACCCGTTCGAACGCCAGTCCTACTGGGTTGAGCCAATCGTGCAGCCGTTCACGGCAGGCGTAAGCGCGAAAAGAACGGACGAGGCCGTGCTTTTGGACACGGACAATGAGATCGAGCTGAACATCGCGAAAATCTGGTCGGAGCTGCTCGGCATCAACCAAGTGACTTTAGATGACGACTTCTACCGACTGGGCGGCGACTCGCTCTTGTCGATCCAGATGATCGCACGGATTAAAAAACTGTACCCAGTCGAACTCGACATGCGGCAGTTAGTCGAAGCGACGACGATCGGCGAATTTGCCGAAATTGTGGAACTGGCCCTCATCGAAGAACTCGAGCGGCTTTAACAACGGAGAGAGGAGGAGGTTCTTACATGTCTGCCAATCGTTTAAAAGATCGCCTGTCGAGTCTGACCCCGGAAAAAAGAGCGCTCCTTGAACAGCTGAAAAAAGGCGGCTTCCAAGAGACTTCGGAGAGTGAAGTCATCCGTCCCCGCGACGAGCAGGGTCAGGCTCCGCTTTCCTTTGCCCAGCAGCGGCTGTGGTTTCTCGACAAGCTGTTGCCCAACCGCAGCGCCTACAACATTCCAGGCGGCATCCGGCTGAAAGGCAACGTCAAAATAGAAGCATTGGAAAAAAGTTTCGAAGAGATCCTCCGCCGCCATGAAGTGCTACGCACCCGCTATGAGACGGTGGACGATCTGCCGGTGCAGATCATCGAACCCGCCGCTCCCTATCATCTCGAAGTAGTTGATGTGCGCGAATTGCAGGGCGATGTACGGGATGCGGAGATCGATCGCTTGTATCAGGCGGTCAACAAAGGAATTTTCTCGCTGGAAGAAAGCCCGCTTCTGCGCGCCCAACTGATTCAAACGGCTGACGATGAATATGTGCTGGCGCTTTGTGTGCACCACATCGCTTTCGACGGCTGGTCGTCCGGTCTGCTGATTAAAGAGCTGGCCGCTTTGTACCACAGCAATGCCCACGGGCTGCAGTCCACACTGCCGGAGCTGTCGATCCAATATGCTGATTATGCGCTCTGGCAGCGCAAGTGGCTTCAAGGAAAAGTGCTGCAGAACCAGCTCTCCTACTGGAAAGAGCAGTTTCAAGGCGCGCCGACACTGCTGCCGCTGCCGACAGATCGTCCTCGCCCGGCGGTGCAGTCCTACGAAGGGACGAGAACTTCGCTCGTGCTGCCATCGGAAATGGCGGTGCGGGTGAATGAGCTGTCCAAACAGCAAGGGGTCACCCCGTTCATGACCTGGCTCTCCGTCCTCTACACGCTGTTGATGCGCTACAGCGGAGAGAAGGACATCGTCATCGGCACACCGGTCGCCGGTCGCAACCGCATCGAGCTGGAAAACTTGATCGGCTTTTTCGCCAATACGCTGGCGCTGCGCATCAACCCTGCCGAAGCGGTCAGCTTTTCTGATTTGCTGCGCCACGTGCGTAAAGTTGCGCAAGGTGCTTACTCACATCAAGATCTGCCGTTTGACCGCCTGGTAGAAGAGCTGCAGCCGGACCGCGACCTCAGCCATCATCCGCTGTTCCAGGTCATGTTCGCGTACCACAACTATGAAAATCCGGATCTGGTGCTGGAAGATGTCGTGCTGACGCCGACCGAGATCGACAGCAACACGACCAAATTCGACCTGTGGTTCTCAATGGTGGAACACGCGGACGGCGTGTTCATCACGTTAGAATACAACACCGACATCTTCGCGGCGGAGACGATCGAGCGTCTGAAAGGGCATTTCCAAGTGCTGGCCGAAGCCGCCCTGCAACAGCCGGAACGGCCGATTGCGAACCTTGAGCTGCTCACCGCGGCGGAGCGTAAGCAACTGCTCGTCGAGTGGAACCGTACCGCCGTGGAGTACCCGCGCATCGACAGCCTGCATCAGCTGGTCGAAGAGCAGGTCGAGCGAACGCCTGACGCCACCGCCTGTGTGTTCGAAGGCCGCGAGCTGACCTATCGTGAACTGAACGACCAAGCGAACCGACTGGCGCATCATCTTCGCTCGCTGCAGGTAACGGCCGACACGGTGGTCGGGATCTGTGCCGAGCGCTCCTTGGAAATGGTGATCGGGCTGGTGGCGGTCTTGAAAGCGGGCGGCGCGTATCTGCCGCTCGATCCGGACTATCCGAAAGAGCGTCTTGCCTTCATGATCGAAGACGCCAACCTGAACATCGTGCTCACCCAACAGCATCTGGCAGATGAACTGCCGCCGCATGACGCGCACGTCATCCACCTCGACGAACTCGATACCTTGCTCGCCGGACAAAGTGGGCAGAACCTGCCAAACATCGTCGCTCCGGACAATCTAGCCTATGTGATCTATACGTCCGGCTCAACCGGCAAGCCGAAAGGGGTGATGGTGCCACATCGTGGTGTGATCAACCGCCTGCAGTGGATGCAGGCCGAGTATCGCCTGGATCAACAGGACGCCGTCTTGCAAAAGACGCCGTTCAGCTTTGACGTTTCGGTCTGGGAGTTCTTCTGGCCGCTGATCACGGGCGCCAAACTGGTCGTCGCCCGTCCGGACGGCCACCGGGACAGCGTGTATCTGGTGCGTTTGATCGGCGAGCAGAAGATCACGACGCTACATTTTGTACCTTCGATGCTTCAAGTTTTCCTCGAAGAAAAAGACCTGTCCGCCTGCAAGAGTGTCAAGCGGGTCATCTGCAGCGGGGAGGCGCTGTCTTATGAGCTGCAAGAGCGTTTCTTCTCGCGGATGTCGGCTGAGCTGCACAACTTGTACGGCCCGACAGAAGCGTCGATCGATGTCACCTATTGGCCGTGCAGTACAGACAGCAGACGCCGCTCGGTGCCGATCGGGCGTCCTGTTGCCAACACGCAGCTCTATTTGCTGGATGAGCATCTGCAGCCGGTGCCGATCGGGGTGCCGGGCGAGTTGCACATCGGCGGCGTCCAAGTGGCGCGCGGCTACTTGAACCGCCCGGAATTGGACGCTGAGAAATTTATTGCCGATCCGTTTTCCGGCGACCCTGGCGCCCGCCTCTACAAGACGGGCGACCTCGCTCGCTACCTGCTGGACGGCACGATCGAATATATCGGCCGCATTGACCATCAGGTCAAGTTGCGCGGCCTGCGCATCGAGCTCGGTGAGATCGAGGCGGTGATCGCGCAGCACGAATCGGTGCGCGAGGCGGTGGTGATGGTGCGCGAAAATGACAAAGAGGATCAGCGCCTGATCGCCTATGTCACGCGAAACTCCGACTATCAGGCAGCAGAGGCGCCCGTTCAGGAAAGCTCACTCAAAAAAGAGCAGGTTGCAAACTGGCAGCTCGTATTTGACGAGACCTACAGCCGGACGATAGGCGAGGACGAATCGGAATTCAACATGGTCGGCTGGAACAGCTCCTACACGGGCGAACCATTAAGCCGCGACGAGATGAAAGAGTTTGTCGGCAACACCGTCAACCGGATTTTGGATCAACGGCCGCGCCGGGTGATTGAAGTCGGCTGCGGCACAGGGCTGTTGCTGTTCCCGATCGCGCCGCACGTCGAGCAGTACCTTGGCACCGACTTCTCTGCTGTCGGCTTGAACTTCATCCGGGAGCGTTTGGTGCGGATGGAGCGCACGTTGCCTGTCGCCTTGGAGCAGCTTTCTGCCGACCAACTGACGGAGCTGGCAGCCGGTTCGTTTGACACGCTGGTCATCAACTCAGTCGTGCAATACTTCCCGGGTGTCGACTACCTGCTTCGCTTCCTTGACGGCGCAATGCGCCTGATCGCCCCGGGCGGCCGTATCTTCCTCGGCGACATCCGCAGCCTGCCGCTGCTCGAAGCGTTCCATACTTCGGTGCAGCTGCATAAAGCGGCCGATGAGATGACGGTTGAGCAGTTGCGGATGCTGGTGCAAAAAATGCTGGCCGAAGACGAGGAGCTGAACCTCGACCCGGCGTTTTTCGATGCGCTGCTTCGCGAATACCCGCAGCTGTCCGGTGTGGAAGTGCTGCTCAAGCGCGGCCATCACCACAACGAATTGAACCAGTTCCGCTACGACGTGATTCTACGCGTCGGTGAAGGGACACAGGCACAGGATACGCTGTGGCTGGATTGGGCGGCCGACGGCTGGAACGTCAGCCTGCTCGAACAGGCGCTGAAGGAATCGGCCCCGGAGCAATTGGGTTTGCGCGGGGTCCCGAACGCCCGTCTGGAAACGGAGCGCCGGGCGCTGATGCTGTTGCCGAAATTCGACGGCAGCAAGATGATCGGCGAACTGCGCCGGGTGATCGACGAACAGGCGGCCCCTTCCGCTGTCGATCCGGAAACGCTGTGGCAGCTCGCCGAAGCGTGCGGCTATGGGCTTGAGATCATGCCGAATGCCTTTCAGCCTACGGCCTTCGATGTGCGATTCACGAAGCGGGGGAGCGTCGCGCCACAGCCTGTTGCCGAAGCGGCCGCCACGCTGGAGCCTGCTGCTCCTACCGATTTCCGACAGTATGCGAACAACCCGCTGCACGCCAAGATCTCCCGACAACTGCTGCCGGAGTTAAAAGCGTATGCCAAAGGGAGGCTGCCCGACTTCATGGTGCCGACCCACTATGTGCTGCTGGAGGAGTTTCCGCTTTCTTCTAACGGAAAAGTCGACCGCAAAGCGCTGCCGATGCCGGTATTGACGCTGTCCGATACTGCGGTTGCCTACGAAGCGCCGCGCAACGAGATCGAGCAGACGCTGGTGCAGATCTGGGAAGAAGTGCTGGGGGTGGAGCAGATCGGCATTCGTCAGAACTTCTTTGAGATCGGCGGCGACTCGATCAAAAGCATTCTCGTCATCTCCCGAGCCTACCGCGCCGGCCTGGAACTGACGCCACAACAGCTCTTCCGCAACCAGACGGTCGTCGATCTGGCCACGGAGGCCGTCGTGCTGGAACAGGAGCAGGAGGCGGCAGCGACGGAGGATACGTCATATGACTATCCGCTGGTCAAGCTCAACCGATGTGACCTGAACGAGATGGTCGGAGAGGAGCTGGAAATCGAGGACGTGTATCCGCTGTCGCCGATGCAGCAGCACATGTTCGAAGAGCTCCACGCCAATCCGGAGCCCGGTCTGTTCTTTGTACACCGCTTTGGCGTGCTGCAAGGGGAATTGCGGCCGGACCTGCTCGCTCAAGCCTGGCAGATCACGGTGAACCATCATGCCCACCTGCGCTCACAGATCGCCTGGGAAGGGCTCGAGCAGCCGGTGCAAGTGGTGGCGAAGCACGCCAAGGTCGACTTTGAATACCTCGATTTGAGCCATCTCAGCGAGGAGGAACAGGAGGCCGGGATTCAGCGCCATCTGGAAGACAAGTGGAACCAGTGCATGGACTACTTAAAGCGGCAAACCCCGTGGTCGATGCTGTTCGTTCGAATCGGGGAAGACCTGTACCGCGGAGTCTGGAGCAACTCCTACTTGTTCATGGACGGCTGGAGCTACACGATCTTAAACAACGAGGCGTTTAACAACTACGGCGCGCTGTGCGAAGGCAAGCCGACCGAAGTCTCGGAGGGGCGGCCCTACCTCGAATACGCTGTTTGGCGCATGAATCGCGACCTGATCCCGGCCAAAGCGTACTGGGTGGAAAATCTCAACGGCTACACCGAGCCGGTGCCGTTTACGGAAAGCATTCCGGGCAACCGGATCGGCAGCGAGGAAGGGTTCGGCCGTCAACAGCAGTTCCTGTCTCTTGCGACGACTGAAAAGCTGCACGGTTTGGCGCGCTCGCACAAAGTGACGGTCAACGTGCTGATCCAAACGGCATGGGCGCTGTTGCAAAGCCATTACAGCGGCAGCCGCGACATCGTGTACGGCGTTGTCTCATCCGGACGCCAGCCTGCCTTTGCTGGCATCGAGGCGGTCGTAGGTCAACTTATGAACATGATGCCGCTGCGCATCGTGATCGATGAGCAGCAGTCGGTACAGGAACTGTTGCAGCACGTGCAGGAAAGCCAGCTTAAATTGTCCCAGTTCGACATTACGCCTCAGCGGAAGATTCGCGAATGGATCAACTGGCCGCATGAACAGCGCATGTTCCAAAATTTCATGGTCTTCCAAAATCTCGGTTCCTTCGCCTCCACGCTGGACGGCATCATGAACGACAAAGAGATCTACGGCTTGTCCTCTCCGCCGCAGAAGAACGATTTCATCGCTCGCATGGAGCACCCACTGCGTTTTGACGTGTTTATCGGAAAGCAGATCGAGCTGCATATGTCGTATTACCGCAAGTACCTGACCGACGCCGCAATCACCCGCGTGATCGGCGACCTCGAAGCGATGATCGAGCGCATAACGGCCGACCCGGCACAGCCGGCGGGAGAACTGCTGACAGATGGCAACGACTGAAAGAACGGGGTAACTCAAGATGACGATCGCTTCAATTCTGCCTGAGCTGTGCATCAAGATGGCCGACCTGCCGAATTGAGCTTGCTCAGTGAAGAAGAGGAGGCCGTGTTTCTCAACCTGGCGATCAGTACGGTAATCGACGATCCCCGTTATGAACAACAGCCCTGTCGCAGCATGGAGCTCTATGCTACTGCAAATGACCTAGAACAGCTGCAACCTGCGAAACCTCGCCTGATACAGAGAGCACTGCAAAAGTGCGGATTTGGGAATATGAACGTACAAGGATTCGGAATGAAGTAATGAAAAAGCGAGCCCCCATCTAGGTGGCTCGCTTTTCTTGTTCAAGTAACCTTACGATCCATTTCCCTCTGAGTTTTACAAGTATAGCAAAGAGGGTTGTTCTATTGACTCTCGCGCAAATGTTGTGGTGAGGCATGCGAGGCAGTATCGAGGTTTGTGAGCTGGAAGTTTTACTTAATACGACAGAATGCGGTATCTGAGCTTCAGGAACGACGGGATTCCATACCCGATGCGTTTCAGAAGCTTGATTTTTGTAATTGTACCTTCTGTGTAAACAGAAGCACGATCCCCATAACGACTGCGGCGGCCAGATTCGTGGTCATTGCAAGTTTGGTTGTATGTTTCATGAGGGTCGTCTTCCCGCTGTATGAGTAACTTGATGCATATTGACTTACCACATATTTGAAATTGTAGCTATAGATCGGAGCTATCCTGTATCTTATCTGTCGTTACTATTTTTATGTTTATAATATTAATAAAAATATATTTATTATATAATGCGGATGTGGTATATTTACTAAATTCCTTGATGCATAAAAGGGATAGAATCATTCATTAATTATAATATTTTCAAACACTATTAATTCTTCTTCGTTATATAACATTCCGGACAATCTATAATCAGAGAGGGATATGTGGCTGCTTTTGGTGAATTTTATTAAATCATTTAAATGGAAGCTCTTAGTTAGGACGAGATCTGGCCATGCTACATTGGAATGTCCGTCAAGAATTCATTCAAGAGGTGAGTCAAAATGTCAATGACCACGGATATACATAGTCTTGTCCAGGTGATCTCTGAGATTGGGAGATCCAACAGTACGGTCGGACTAACTTTTATAAACGGGGAAAACAAAGAGTCGTTCATCTCGTACCGCGACCTCTATACCTCTGCGCTGGGCATCTTGAACGACCTTCAGGCAGTTGGTATGAAGAGCAGCGATGAAGCGGTTTTTCAGATCGACGACCATGAAGATTTTGTTAAATTCTATTGGGCTTGCTTGTTGGGGGGAATCATTCCGGTTCCGATCACAGTGGGCAGCAATGTGGAGCACAAACAGAAATTCTTTAGGATCTGGAATACACTGAATAATCCTTGGCTTGTGGCAGATGGGAAAATTGCGTCTTCCTTGCAAGAGTTCTCAAAAGAGAATGGCATGGCCTCTCTCATGCGAGAGATCAACGCGAGAACGGTTCTGTTGCATGAAGTGGCAGGGGATGCGGGCGTAGGGGTTGTCTACGAGGCGGATCCTGACGATATCGCCTTCATTCAATTCTCTTCCGGCTCTACGGGCGATCCGAAGGGAGTTGTCCTGACTCACAAGAACTTGATGACGAACATCAACGCGATCATCACCAGCGGCGGGGTGAACGAGAACGACTCCGTGCTGAGTTGGATGCCGTTGACGCATGACATGGGGCTGATCGGGGGGCATCTCGTTCCGCTCCGCATGAACATTCCGCAATACAGCATGACGACGTCTGTTTTTTCCAGAAATCCGATCTTGTGGATGAAGAAAGCCAACCAGTACAGAGCGACGCTGCTCTCGTCTCCGAACTTCGGGTACCAGTACCTACTCAAGCTCTTGGAGCGCAAGAGCTCGCGCGACCAGGAGGTGACGAGCGGGTGGGACTTGTCCTGTGTTCGTTTGATCTTCAACGGAGCAGAGCCGATCTCGACCCAAGTCTGCATCGACTTCCTGGATGTCATGGAGCAATACGGCATGAAGCGCAATGTCATGTATCCGGTGTACGGTATGGCCGAAGCGAGCTTGGCGGTGACCTTCCCGCCGCCGCAGGAGGATCTGATCACGCTATATCTGGATCGCAACAGTCTGATCACCGGGGAGCGCGCCATGGTTCTGGAGGACTCAGATGCAGATAACGCGGTGTCTTTTATTGATCTGGGGATGGCGGTCGAGAATTGCGGTTTCCGTATTTGTGATGAAGAGAATTATCCAGTTGACGATCTGGTCATCGGGAACATCCAGATCAAAGGCAACAACGTTACGAGCGGGTACTACAACAACCAAGCTGCCACCGAGAGAGCGTTTACTCCAGATGGCTGGTTGATCACCGGCGACCTTGGCTTTACTCGAAACGGACGTCTGATCGTGACGGGTCGCGCGAAAGACATCATTTTCGTAAACGGTCAGAACTACTATGCACATGACATTGAACGGGTTGTCAGCACGATGCCTGATTCGCTGATTTCGGACTCGGCGGCCTTCAGCGTGTTTAATCAGACGACGCAGCAAGAGGACATCATGCTGGCTGTGCTCTACCGCAAGTCGGTTCAAGATTTTATCACGGTAGAGCGTGAATTGAAAAAGCACATCAACCTCGTCATGGGGCTTGATCTCCAACACATCATCCCTGTGAAGCGAATCCCGAAAACCACTTCCGGCAAAGTGCAGCGCTACAAGTTCGTCGAGGAGTATGTAGCGGGTGATTTCGATTCCGTGCTGGAAGAGATTCAGCGCTTGATTCAAGAGGAAGAGGCGAATCGAGTGCTCGCCGCGCCAACGACAGACATGGAAGCGAGCATTCTGTCTTTCTTCCAAGAGGTCGTGGGCAAAGACCGAATCGATATCGAGGACAACTTCTTCGAGATCGGCGGGAACTCGCTTCGGGCCGGTACGCTCGTCGCCAAGATTCAGATTGAATATGGCGTGACCCTTCCGCTCCGCGAGATTTTCAACACGCCGACGGTAAAGGCTCTTGCCGCTTGGCTTGAAACGGCGGAGCAGGGCGTGCATGCGGGAATCGAAAAAGTAGAAGAAAAAGAGTGCTATGAGCTGTCTTCCGTACAGAAGCGACTTTACATTTTGAGCCAGATGGACGAGACCTTAACCAGCTACAACTTGCCGCAAGTCATGACGATCGAAGGGCCGCTCGATGTTAAGCGTTTCGAGAAGGCATTTGCAGCGCTGGTGCAGCGACATGAGATCTTCCGCACCTCGTTCGAACTCGTCGAGGGCACGCCGATGCAGCGCGTTCATGAGAGCGTCGAGCTAAAGGTAAGCCGGATCGAAGGCCGTGAGGAGGAGCTTGAGCGCGTCATCCAAAAGTTTGTCAGACCGTTTGACCTGAGCCGTCTGCCACTGCTTCGTGTCGGGCTGATGAAATGCGCGGGAGACAAGCATGTGATGCTCTTTGACATCCATCACATCATTTCCGACGGCACGTCGATGGGGATTCTGATTAAGGAGTTTGTGAGCCTGTACAGCGGGGCCGAACTGCCGGAGCTGTCGATTCACTTTAAGGACTTCTCAGCATGGCAAGATCAGCTCTTGGCAGGGGAAGGGATGGAACAGGCAAAGGCGTATTGGCTGGAGCAGTTCGTGACAGATATTCCGGTGCTGAATCTGCAAACAGATTTTTCCAGACCTTCCGTTCAGAGCTTTGAAGGTGATACCCTCACCTTCCGTCTGGACAAGGAACTGACCGAACAGTTGAAGCAAACGGCGGTGCAAGAGGGCGCGACCTTGTTCATGACGTTGCTCGCGGCGTATAACGTGCTGCTGGCTCGCTATACTGGGCAGAACGACATTGTGGTGGGCAGTCCGGTGGCAGGCCGCCGACATGCAGACCTCGATACGATGATGGGGATGTTCGTCAACACGCTCGCCCTTCGGAACCAGCCGGATGGAGAGAAGAGCTTCAAGCAGTTCTTGCAAGAGGTCAAAGAGAACTCGGTCAACGCCTATGAGCATCAAGACTATCAGTTTGAAGCGCTGGTGGAAAAGTTAGACGTTCCGCGTGACATGAGCCGCAACCCACTGTTCGATGTGGTGTTTGTTCTTCAGAACATGGAGCTAGGAGAACTGCAGGTAGATCAGTTGAAGTTTGCGCCGTATCCGTTTAAAACGGGCACGTCTAAGTTCGACATGTCCCTGTCCGCAACGGAAAAAGACGACACGCTAGAGTTCGAGTTGGAATACAGCACCAAGCTGTTTGCCGAACCTCGCATGATGGCGCTGGTCGGACATTTTATCCGCGTTTTGCAAGAGGTTGTCAGTAACATTGACACCAAGATCTGCGAGTTTGAGATTCTGACGAGCGAGGAACAGCAAGTTCTTGTGAATGGCTTCAACGCGACAGAAGCTCCGTTCGTGTTGGACAAGCGCATTCATGAGCTGTTCGAGGAGCAGGCGGCGAAGACGCCGGATCGCATCGCGGCAATCTTCAAAGACACGAGCTTGACCTATCGCGAGGTGGAAGAGAGAGCTTCCCTTCTGGCTGCCGTTCTGCGCGCGCGCGGCATCGGTCGTACTGACATCGTGGGCATCATGCTACAGCCTTCTCTCGACATGGTGATCGGCACGCTTGGCATCTTGAAAGCGGGCGCTGCGTTCCTTCCGATCGACCCTGCGTACCCGACGGACCGCATCAAATTCATGCTGGAAGACAGCCGTGCCGCGCTTCTGCTAAGTCAGTCGGCGATCTGTGACAAGGTAGACTTCGAGGGCGACGTGATCTGCGACATCCTGGAGAAGAACTTCGAGGTGCAGAATGTGCCGACCGCGTGTGAGGGCGATGTATCCGATCTGGCGTATGTGATCTACACCTCGGGCACGACGGGCAATCCCAAAGGGGTCATGGTGGAGCATCGTTCGCTGGTGAACTTCTCGCAATGGAAAATTGACACGTTCGGCCTGACGGAGCAGGACAAGGTGGCGAAGTATGCAGGATTTGCATTCGACGTGTCGGTGATGGAGATTTTCCCGACGTTGATCTGCGGGGCAGCCCTCTACATCATTCCGGAGGAGAGCCGACTCGATCCTGTCGCTCTGAATGACATTTTCCAGACGCACGGCATTACGGTGTCGTACTTGCCAACTCAGTTGTGCGAGCAGTTCATGCAGTTGGAGAACAACTCCCTGCGACTGTTGTACACCGGCGGCGACAAGCTGAGAGTGTATCGTCCGCATGACTATCTGTTCTACAACTGCTACGGACCGACAGAGAACACCATCGTGTCCACGTATCATCCGGTGACCGAGTGGAGCGAGAACATTTCGATCGGCAAGCCGGTTGCCAATACGCAAGTCTACATTGTGGACGCGCATCATCGTCTGCAACCGGTCGGGATGGCTGGCGAGCTCTGTGTGGCGGGCGACAATCTTGCGAGAGGCTATCTGAACCACCCGGAACTGACGGCGGAGAAGTTCGTGCCCAATCCGTTCCAAGAAGGGACGCGGATGTACAAAACGGGCGACTTGGCGAGATGGCTCCCAGATGGAACGATCGAATTCCTTGGGCGGATCGACAAGCAAGTCAAGATTCGGGGCCATCGAATTGAGATTGGCGAGATTGAGGAAGTGCTACTGAGCCACGACGCCGTCGCAGATGCGGTTGTGATGGCGCATGAAGATCGTGAGGAGCGGAAGTATCTGGTTGCATACGTGGTTCTGAACGCGAAGATCGTGTGGGAGCAGTTGCGTCGTTATGCAGGCCAGCCGCTGCCTGATTACATGATTCCGGCGCTCTTTGTTCAGATCGACCACATTCCGCTGACTCAGAACGGCAAGATTGACTGGAAAGCTCTGCCGAAGCCGGAGTTTGGAGGGGACGATGCTGAGTTCGTGGCGCCTGTTACCCCTGTGGAGCAGAAGCTGGCGAAGCTCTGGCAGGACGTGCTGGGCGTCAAACGAGTCGGGCTGTATGACAACTTCTTCGATCTCGGAGGACATTCTCTCAAGGTGGCGACACTCGCTTCTAAGATTCATAAGGAATTCGGTTCGAACATGCCGATCGGCGAGCTGTTCAAGGCTCCGACCCTGCAGGAGCAGTCCGCATGGCTGGAGACTGCAGAACGCGATCACTATTCGAAGATTGAACGGGTCGCAGAAGCCGATCACTATGCCGCGTCTTCGGCACAGCGCAGATTGTTTGTCCTCTCTCAGTTAGAGGGGGCTGACATCAACTACAACATGCCACAGGTGCTCGACATCGAAGGCGAACTGGATGTGGAACGGTTCACGAGCTCGTTCGAGCAGTTGGTGCAGCGACATGAATCGTTGCGAACTTCGTTTGAACTGAAGGATGGCGAGGTCGTTCAGAAGGTTCATGAGGATGCAAAGCTTGAGATCCTGCATCTGGAGGCTACGGAAGGAGAAGCGGAGAAGGACATCGACGGTTTTATCAGACCGTTTGATTTGAACGAAGCTCCTTTGATCCGAGTGGCGCTGTTGAAACTGCCAACGGGCAAGACGAAGTTGCTCTTCGACATGCACCATATCATCTCGGACGGCGTTTCCGTGTCTATTTTGATTCAGGAGTTTGTGAGCCTCTACCGTGGTGATGTGTTGCCCGGGCCCTCGATTCAATACAAAGACTACTCCGCTTGGCAGCAGACCCACATGCGCGGAGAGGCGCTCAAGAAGCAGGAAGCGTTCTGGCTACAGCAGTTCGAAGGCGAAGTGCCCGTTCTGGACTTGGCGACCGATTATCCGAGACCGTCTGTGTACAGTTTTGATGGGGATCGCATCGCGTTCAGCATGAACGGCGAACTCGCCAGCCGTTTGAAGAAATTGGCCGTGGACGAGGGCGCGACCTTGTATATGGCGCTTCTGGCCTTGTTAAACGTGCTACTCCACAAGTACAGCGGTCAGGAAGACATCGTTATCGGTAGCCCAGTGGCCGGACGGAATCACAGCGACCTTGACCGTGTGATCGGCATGTTTGTCAACACGCTGGCGCTTCGCAACAAGCCGGAAGCGGAGAAGACATTCCGTCAGTTCCTGGCAGATGTCAAGCACAATGCGCTGGAGGCGTTCGAGAATCAGGACTTCCCGCTGGAGGATCTGGTTGAGAAGCTCGATCTACAACGCGACATGAGCCGCAACCCGCTGTTCGATGTGATGTTCAGCTTGCAGAACATGGAGAGAACGATCATGGAGACGGACGGGCTCACCTTCACGCCATCTGAGCACGGCCGCAGAGTCGCCAAGTTCGATCTCACGCTGATGGCAGAGGAGCAGGGCGAACAGATCGAGTTCGAGCTGGAGTACTGCTCGAAGCTCTTTGACAAGCAGACGGTGGATCGTCTGGCGAACCATTTCCTACAACTCGTGGAGACGGTTGCGGCGAACCTGGATGTTAAGTTGCGTGAGATCTCTCTTCTGTCTCACGCAGAACGACAGCAGATCCTCTTCGACTTCAACGAGACGAAGACCGCGTATCCGAAAGACAAGACGATTGCGGAACTGTTCACTGAACAGGTGGAGATGTATCCGAATCACATTGCGCTGGTGTACGGGGAAGAGCAGTTGACGTACCAAGAATTGAACGAGCGCGCGAACAGCCTGGCTTGGGTGTTAAAAGGCAATGGCGTAGGGCCAGAAGTCCGCGTCGGACTCATGGTTGCGCGTTCGCTCGAGATGATGGTCGGACTGCTCGCGATCGTGAAGGCAGGAGGTGCGTATGTTCCAGTAGACCCGGAATATCCGGCTGAGCGCGTCAACTATCTGCTAGAAGACAGCGGCGCTCGCCTGCTCCTGACCACGATGGAGCTTGCTGGCAACTTCGAGTTGGAGCAGGAACTCGTGGATCTGGAAGACAGCAGCTTGTACGAAGGCGACGTGTCCGATCCTGAGCCGGTGAACGGGCCGCATGACTTGGCGTACATCCTCTATACGTCCGGTTCCACCGGCAAGCCAAAGGGCGTCATGGTCGAGCACATGAACGTGGTCAGACTCGTCAAAAACACCAACTTTGACCGCTTCTCGCCAGAAGATAGATTCCTGCAGCTCGGTGCTGTCGTTTTTGACGCCACCACCTACGAATTCTGGGGATCGCTTCTGAATGGTGCGAGACTCTACTTGGTGGACAAGACGGACATTCTGGATGCAGAGAAGTTCCGCGATGTGCTGAAACGCTATGAGATCACCTCGATGTTCATCACGGTATCGCTGTTCAACCAGATGGCGACACATGACGCGACGATGTTCTCCGGTTTCAAGAACCTTCATGTCGGGGGAGAAGCGTTGTCTCCGAAGACGATCAACCTTGTTCGGAACCATTGCGAGGCACAGGTGGTCTCTAACTCTTACGGCCCTACAGAGAACACCACGTTCTCTTTATACTACGTTATCGACAACGACTACGAGGTCAACATTCCGATCGGCAGACCGATCTCCAACTCGACGGCGTATGTGGTGGACAAGCATGGCAACCTGCAGCCGATTGGCGTGCCAGGCGAGCTCTGGGTAGGCGGCGACGGCGTGGCCCGCGGATACATGAACAGACCTGATCTCACGGAAGAGAAGTTCGTGGACAGCCCGTTTGTGGAAGGCGAACGCATCTACAAGACTGGCGACTTGGCGAGATGGATTCCGGACGGGAAGATCGAGTACCTCGGTCGAATCGACGAACAGGTGAAGATCCGCGGTCACCGAATCGAGATTGGCGAAGTGCAGGCGGCGCTCCTTGGCGTTGAGTATGTGCAGGAAGCTGTCGTGGTGGCCCAAGAAGATGACATCAACGGCAAGTACCTCACCGCCTATCTCGTTTCTGAGGAGAACTTGGCCGCGTTGGCGCTGCGAGAACGCCTCGCCAAAGAGCTTCCGACTTATATGATTCCAGCTTATCTGATTCAGGTGGAGCGCATTCCGCTGACGAACAACGGCAAGTTGAACCGAGCGGAATTGTTTAAGATGGAAGGCCAGATCATCAAAGGCAATGAGTACGTGGCTCCGTCTACCCCGACAGAAGAGAAGTTGGCTGAGATCTGGTTCGACATTCTGGGTCTCCAGAACGTGGGCGTCACCGACAACTTCTTTGAGATGGGGGGTCACTCCCTGAACGCCACCGTGCTCGTATCTCGCATTCAGCAGGAATGCAACGCAGTCCTCGCACTCAAGGAAGTCTTCAAGTCACCGACGATCCGAGAGCTGGCTGTCTTGGTCGATTCCGCAGCGAAGCAGAGCTACCAAGAGATTAAGCCGGCGGTTCAGTTGGAGGCTTATGAGCAGGGTGTCTATCCAACCTCTGCGGCCCAACGCAGAATGTACCTGTTGTACAAAATGGACGAGGCGGCCGTCACCTACAACATTCCTATTGCGATGGTGGTGGAAGGGAAAATCGACCTGTCGCAGATGCAGAGCGTCTTCAAGCAGTTGATCCAGCGACATGAATCCCTGCGCACCTCCTTCAAGATGGTAGGCGGAGAGATTCTGCAGCAGATCCACGAGGATGTTGCTTTTGACATCTGCTACACAGAGACGGTCAGCGTGGAGCAGGAGGAACAAGCGCAGATCCGCGAGGCAGTGAAGAACTTCGTAACGCCGTTCAACTTAGATGTGGCCCCACTGTTCCGCGTCGAGTTGGTCAAACTCTCTGAGGAGAAGCATGTGATGCTGTTCGACATCCATCACATCGTCGCGGACGGGGTCTCGATGGAGATCTTGACGCAAGAGTTCATCCGCCTCTATGCCGGACAAGAGCTCGAACCGCTGAATATCCAGTACAAAGACTTTGTTGCATGGCAGAACGAACAGATCGAGACGGGCGTGATCGGGGAGCAGGAGAAGTATTGGAACGAGTTGTTCAGCGGCGAGATTCCGGTGCTGAACCTCCCGACGACCTACCCGAGACCGTTGCAGCGCAGTTTCAAAGGGGAGACTTTGAACTTCGTGTTGAAAGGCAGCCTGACTGAGAAGCTCCAGGCGATCACAGCGCAAACGGGCACGACGATGTACATGTTGCTCTTGGCGGCGTTCAATGTGGTTCTGGCTAAATATTCGGGGCAGGAAGACATCGTGGTGGGCACTCCGATCGCTGGCCGGCGCCATGCAGACCTGCAGAACATGATCGGGATGTTCGTCAACACGCTCTCGATGAGAAACGCACCAGCCGGAAGCAAGACCTTCACGCGGTTCCTCGACGAAGTGCGCGAGAACACGCTGAATGCGTATGAGAACCAAGACTACCAATTCGAAGAACTGGTGGCCAAACTGGAACTGCAGCGCGACCTGAGCCGCAACCCGCTGTTCGACGTCATGTTCTCGCTGCACAGCTTCGGGCAAGAAGTGTTTGAAGCAGGCGGGCTGCTCTTCTCCAACCACGGCATGGAAAATGAGATCTCTAAGTTTGACCTTTCCTTGGATGCCGTGCAGGAAGAAGCGCGCCTCAAGTTCAGCCTGGAGTACGCGGTGGATCTGTATTCCAAGGAAGCGATGGAACGCTTCATCTCGCTTTATGTGCAGGCGCTGGAACAGATCGTCAACGATCCGAACGCGAAGATCTCCGACCTTGAGATCCTGTCTCTGGAGGAGAGAACCAAGATCTTGGTTCGCTTCAACGCGACGCAACAAGAGTATGAGAAGACGAAGACTTTGCAACAGCTCTTCGAAGAGCGAGTGGTCAAGCAGCCTGACCACCCGGCTGTACACTTTGAAGGCGTCACGCTGACCTATGCGGAACTGAACCGCAAAGTGAACCAACTCGCCTGCCGTTTGCGCGAAGCTGGCGTGCAGCGAGAAGAACTGGTGCCGATTCTGTGCGAACGCTCCAACGACATGATCGTGGGCATCTTGTCCGTCTTGAAAGCGGGCGGCGCGTATCTGCCAATCGACCCGTACTATCCTGTCGATCGCATCAAGTTCATGTTAGAAGACAGCCAGGCAAGACTGCTGCTCACCCACAGCCGCTATTTGGACGAGACCCTTTTCGAAGGAACGACCTTGCTACTGGATGATGCAGACCTGTTCACGGGAGATGACGAGAACCTGACGAGCGACACCCAGCCGGAAGACCTGGCGTATGTCATCTACACGTCCGGTTCTACCGGCAAGCCAAAAGGGGTCATGGTGAAACAGCGCAGCGTCATCAACTTGGCGACTTGGCTGAGCGGCATGTTGTCTTTGCCGGGCAAGCGATTCCTGCACATGTCGAACGTCTCTTTTGACAACTCGGTTGAAGAGATCTTCCCACAGTTGATCTCGGGAGCCACCGTCTACATGTTGAGCAAGGAAGACGCGCTTGACCGCAACACCTTCACGAACTTCGTCAAGGAACATCAGATCGAGATCGTGAACTTGCTACCGATGACGATGAAAGAACTTTTGGCTAGCCAGGACAAGATCGACTGCCTGAACCATGTGATGGTCGGCGGCGACAAGTTAGAAGAATCGCTGAAAGATCAGATCCTGTCGCTAGGCTATACGCTGACCGACCATTATGGCCCGACCGAATCGACCGTGGACGCGATCTTCACCCAGTGCGTGCCGAACAAAACGGTCATCGGCAAACCGATCGGCAACACGCGCATCTACATCGTGGACGCCTACGACAAGCCGGTTGCAATAGGCGTGGCCGGGGAGATCTGCATCGCAGGCGATGGTCTGGCAAGAGGCTATCTGAACAGACCGGACCTCACCGCGGAGAAGTTCGTTCCGAACCCGTTCGAAGAGGGACAACGCATGTACCGCACAGGCGATCTTGCCTACTGGACGGAAGAGGGAGAGATCGTGTATCTGGGCCGCTTGGACAACCAGATCAAGATTCGAGGCTTCCGTATCGAGCTGGGCGAGATTGAAAAGCAACTCTTGGCGCAAGAGCTCGTTCGGGATGCGATTGTGATCGATCGAAAGGACAAGCAAGGCAACAAGTATCTCTGTGGCTATTTCGTTGCAGACCAAGAGCTGGGTGGTGCTGACTTGAGAGCTCACCTGCTGAAGGAACTGCCAGACTACATGGTGCCGACTGCCTTCGTCCAACTGGACAGACTGCCGCAGACGCCAAATGGCAAAGTGGATCGCAAAGCGCTCCCTGAGCCGGAAGCCACCTTCACGAGCAGCGCGGAGTACGTATCGGCTCGCAATGACACGGAGAGCCAGCTCGTCAGCATCTGGGTGGAGATATTGTCCATGCCGGAGGAGAGAATTGGCATCCACGATTCCTTCTTCGACTTGGGCGGCACTTCCATCACGGTCATGCAGATGACGAACTTGATCAATGACCGATTTGAGTCTCAAGTCGTGCGCGTCACCGACTTGTTTAACTACACGACCATCGAGGAGATCGCTGCGCACATCAAGAGCCAGTTGAACATCGTCGAGGACGAAGAACCGGAAGACGAGATCTTCAAATTTACCCTCTAGAGAGAAGGAGTGATCAGATCGTGGAAACTCCCCATGCCCGAACCAAGGACGATGACATTGCGATCATCGGCATGTCTGGCGTGTTCCCGGAAGCGAACAACCTCGATGATTTCTGGAACAACCTTGTGACCGGAGTCGATAGTATTCGAGATTTCCCGACCAGCAGGAAGGAAGAATTGAGTGCTATCATTCCAGATGTGTTTGAACGAGATTTTATGAAAATCGGCTATGTCGGACAAGTCTCGCAGTTCGAACCGGAGATTTTTTCGATCAGCAAAGAGGAGTCTCGGTTTATCGACCCGCAGCAAAGACTGCTGATCGAACTGGTGGAAGAAGCGATTCTGAACGCAGGCTACGCGCCGAACCAACTCTCGGATCAGACGGTCGGCATGTACATCGCCAGCAACGAGAATCGCTATACGGACAAGATCTCGACAGAATCCGCGATGAAATCTCTGAACGGCATTCCTTCCATGAATGCAGGTAGAATCGCGTATGTCTACAACTTCAATGGACCTGCACTCACATTTGATACTGCGTGTTCATCCTCTCTGGCGGCATTTCATTATGCCGTCCAGAGCTTGAGACTTGGTGAGGCTGACATCGCCATCGCAGGCGGTACGAGTCTGATCATTCTGCCGCAAGAGAAGAAGGACATTCAGAAGCAGTCGGTTCTGTCCGAAGAGCAGAAGGTGCGCACGTTTGACAAGAGAGCGGACGGCACGGTGGCCGGAGAAGGCGGCGGGATCGTCATTCTCAAGTCGCTCCAGAATGCGCTAGAAGATGGAGACCCGATCCACGCGGTCGTGAAAGGCAGTGCGATCAACAGCAACGGCAACAGAGCCAACGGGCTCGCAGCGCCAAGCGAACGGGGACAGGCCGAGGCGATCTTGCGAAGTGCGAAGAACGCCAAGATCGAACCGGGAACCTTGTCTTATATCGAAGCACACGGCACGGGGACCAAGATCGGCGACCCGATTGAAGTGGCAGGGCTCTCGAAAGCCTTAAACGAGCTTGGGTACAGACGCCAATCTGTCGCCATCGGCTCCTTGAAGACGAACATCGGGCACTTGGACGCAGCAGCCGGAATCGCTAGCTTGATCAAAACGGTCCTGTCCTTGAAGCACAAGCAGATTCCGGCATCGATCAACTTCGAAGCACCGAACCCGCTGATCGATTTTGAAATGTCTCCGATGTATGTCAACGATGTGCTGTCCGACTGGCATTCCGAGTCGGTTCGCAGAGCGGGCGTCTCCTCTCTGGGGATGATCGGCACCAACGTCTTCTCTATTTTGGAAGAAGCTCCAGCGGTTGCGGAAGAGCGAGAAGCAGACCACAGCAATGTGGTGCTGCTCTCGGCCCGTACCGAACAATCTTTGGATGCGATGGCCTCCAGACTGTCGATTTATTTACAAAGTAATCAAGTGTTGCTTTTGGACGACATTTCCTTTACTTTGAATACAGGCAGACGGAATTTTGCTAAAAAGGTGTCTTTTGTAGCAGACAGCACGGCGGAATTGATCGCAGGCTTGCAGGCGTTCGTGGCTAACAAGGACGAGCAAGCTGCGACTGACAATACCCAAAGTACTGATAAGGCGGCCGTCAGCGCTATCTTCATGATCCCTGATCTGGAGGGTGCAGACATGCAGGCGATCGACCAAATGTATGCCAAGCATCCTCAATTCAAGCGATGCGTGGAAGCGTGCAGAGCCCTGCTTGCGAATCAGGAAGACCAGCGAGATGCAAGAGTGGCCTACCTTATCTCCATGTACGCCTATGCCAAGCTGGCCATTGCCCACTCCATTCCGGTCAAAGCTGTCTTGGGCTTAGGGATTGGTGACCTTGTGGCCGATCTGATTATGAAAAAGAAAACCTTCGAAGAAACCGTAGCGCGCATCAAAGGGTACAACCAGCCGATGAAGGTGATCGAAGACGCCAAACTGCAAGCTCTTGGGCAGCAGATCGTCAAGTCGGGTATCAACACCTTCGTCACGTTCTGCTTCAAGCGCGAAGTCTTCGAGCGGTTTGAACATGCGTTTGGTCAGCTTCCGAATGTGTCCCTGCTGAATCTGACGCAGGAGACCCGTTCGTTCATGGAAGCGCTCAACGGCCTGATTCGAGGCGGGCTAGACGTGGACTGGAAGGCAGCTTATGTGGGCGAGAACCGCAAACGGGTGAGCTTGCCAGGCTATGTGTTCACGAGATCTAGCTACTTCATCCAACCGGGTGAACTGGTTCAGATGGGGGCTGGGGGAGCGGGGGCCGAGGTGGCAGAAGCGGTCGTCCAGAACGATTTACCTGTGCAAGACAACCTGACCCAGATGTTCGGTGAAGTGTATACCGGACAGAGCTACAGCAGGGAGGACCGCACGGCCGATCTGGACATCGATTCGATCATGGTCATGCAGTTCGCTGGCAAAGTGAAGAAGATGTACGGTGTCGATGTGCCGTTGTCTCTCTTCTTCGGGGACAAGTTGCTCGGCGAAATCTTTTACACGCTGGAAGAGACGATCGGCAGCCGCAGCTCCGAGGACAACATCATCCAGAAGCAGCCGGTGAAGGAATTCTATCCGGCATCGCCGCCGCAGAAGCGCGTCTTTATCCTCAACCAGCTCGGAAGCGATAACATCAGCTACAACATGCCAGGGGCCATGACGATTGTGGGGAACCTTGATCGAGTAGCGTTCGAACGCGCTTTCCAAACGCTGATCCAGCGTCATGAGTCGCTGCGCACCACTTTTGAGTTTGTAGAGGACGTGCTGGTGCAGCGCATCCATCCGCCGTTTGAGTTGAAGGTGGAGCACGTGGAGGCGAGCGAGAGCGAAGTCGGCCAGATCATCGAGAATTTTGTCAAGCCATTTGACTTGAGCCAGCTCCCGATGTTGCGGGTGGCGCTTGTCAAACTCGAAGCAGAGAAGCACCTCTTCCTGTTCGACATTCACCACATCATCTCGGACGGTCTGTCCATGGGGATTCTGATTGAAGAGTTGATTCAGCTCTATGAAGGCGTCGAACTGCACGAGCTGAAGATCCAGTACCGTGACTTTGCGGTCTGGCAGGCGGAACTGTTCGAGGCGGAAGACTTCAAGAAACAGGAGCAATACTGGCTGGAGGTCTTCTCCGATGAGATCCCGGCGCTTGCTTTGCCAACCGATTATCCGCGACCGGCCATTCAGAGCTTTGAAGGCAGCAATTATGAATTCGAAGTGGGGCAGGAGCTGACGAAGAAGCTCTTCCACATCACGTCTCAAGAGGGAAGCACGCTGAACATGCTTCTGCTCGCGGCCTACAACGTCCTCATGTACAAGTACACGGGACAAGAGGACATCATCGTAGGGTCGCCGATCGCAGGCCGTCGCCACGCCGATTTGGACAACGTGATCGGCATGTTCGTCAATACGCTGGCGATGCGCAACTATCTGACGGGCACAAAGACCTTCCGCACCTTCTTGGATGAAGTCAAGGAACATGCGGCGAAGGCGATTGACAACCAGGACTACCAGTTTGAAGACCTGATCGACAAGCTGAACCTGCGCAGAGACCAGAGCCGCAATCCGCTGTTCGATACGATGTTCGTGCTGCAGAACATGCACAGCGGCGAAGCGGACACGGGAAGCCTGAAGTTTGAGCCGTACCAGCTCGGTAGTAAGGTGTCTAAGTTCGATCTGAACATGACTGCATCGAATACGGATGAGAGCATCCACTTCAGCCTTGAATACTGCACGAAGCTGTTTACGGAAACGACGATCCAGCGAATGGCGCAGCATTTCATCCGCATCTTGGAGATCGTAGCGGAGAACGTGCAGATCAAGCTCGATGAGATCGACATGCTCACGGTGGAAGAACGATCCACGCTTCTTCAGGGCTTCAACGACACGAAGACCGACTACGAAAGCGCGACAACTATCCATGAGCGATTCGATGATCAGGCGATGCGCTTGCCTGATCGGGTTGCTGTCGTCTGTGGCAACGGGAAATTGACCTACCGAGAGTTGCAGGAAAAGGCAAACCAACTGGCGCAGGAACTTCGCCGCCGTGGAGTCGGCCGAGAGAGCATCGTCGGCTTGATGGTAGATCGCTCCTTGGAAATGATCGTGGGTCTTCTGGGGATCTTGAAGTCGGGGGCTGCGTACTTGCCGATTGACCCGACGTATCCAGAAGACCGCGTTGCGTACATACTCGAAGACAGCCAAGCCAAGATGCTGGTCTCGCAGGGCGATATTTTGGCGCGTCTCCCGTTCCAAGGGGAAACGGTGGACCTGCAGGATGCCAGCTTGTGGGCAGGCGAAGTGGAACTTGTGCAGAACGTCAACATGCCGACCGATATGGCGTACATTCTGTACACGTCCGGGTCGACGGGCAAGCCCAAGGGCGTCATGATCGAGCACAAGGCGGTCAACAACTTCATCGCGGGCACGACGCAAGCGATCGACTTCGCAGAAGGGAAGACGGTGCTGTGCCTGACGACCATCTCCTTTGACATCTTTGTTCTGGAAACGTTGTTGCCGCTGACCCAAGGGCTGCGCGTTGTGGTCGCCAACGAGAACCAGCAGGTCGATCCGAAACTGCTCGGCCAAGTGATCGTCGAGCAGCGTGTGGACATGCTTCAGACCACGCCGTCCCGACTCAAGATGCTCTTGAGCGATGCGAACGGTCTGGAGTCCTTGCAGAGACTCACCGAGATCATGGTCGGGGGTGAGGCGTTCCCAGAAGCCTTGCTGTCCACGATGAAGAAACTGAAAGGTCCGCGCATCTACAACATGTACGGCCCGACTGAAACGACAGTCTGGTCTGCGATTCAGGACATGACCGACGTGGAGCGCATCAGCATCGGGAAACCGATCGCCAACACTCGTTTCTACATCGTGGACAAGAGCCAGCGTGTGCAACCGATCGGCATCCCGGGTGAACTGTGCATCGCAGGGGAATCTCTGGCGCGCGGCTACTGGAGACGACCTGAGATGACCGCAGAAAAGTTTGTCGCGAATCTGTTTGAAGCAGGCGGCACGCTGTACAAGACGGGCGACATGGCAAGATGGCTGGCCGATGGAACGGTGGAGTTCATCGGTCGCGCGGATCATCAGGTGAAGATCCGAGGCTATCGGATTGAAACGGGCGAGATCGAATCCTGCATTCTACAGCTCGAATCGATTCGAGAAGCGGTTGTGGTGGCACGAGAGGATGCGAGCGGGACCAAATACCTCGGCGCGTACTATACGGCGCATGGCGAAGTGACCGCTGCGAGCATCCGAAGCCACCTGTCCAAAGAACTGCCAGATTACATGATTCCGTCTTACTTCCTACAGTTGGAGCAGATGCCGCTCACGCCAAACGGCAAACTCGACCGCAAACAGCTTCCTGCATTCGAAGGGCAGTTCAGCGCTGTCACCGAATACGTTGCGCCTGAGACGGAGACAGAAGCGAAACTGGCTGACATCTGGCAGGAAATGCTCGGACTGAATCAAGTTGGGGTCAACGACAGCTTCTTCGATCTCGGCGGACATTCCTTGAAGGCCGCGCTCTTCATCGCAAGAGTCAACAAGGAGTTCGGTATCCAGATCCCGCTGCGGGACATCTTCCAGCAGCCGACGATCCGAAACATTGCGAGCATCCTCGTTTCGAGCATTGCGGACGTTTCATCCGCGATCCTGCCTGTCGAAGAGCGAGAGCATTACCCTGTGCCGCAACAAGTGCAGGAAGTCCTCAAGCACAGCCGCGCTCGTGATACTGGAACCCTGTACAACAAGACGCTCGTGACGATCATCGAAGGGCCTCTGGACCGAGGTCAACTAGAAAAAGCGTTCCAGTCGTTAATTTCGCGCCATGAGATCCTGCGTACTTCTTTTGAGATGATTGACGGTGTTCCCGTACAGAAGGTGCATCAGAACGTAGACTTCACGCTGATGGAGATCTTCTCGACCAGCCTGGAGATCGACGAGGTGGTCAACGACTTCGTTCGCCCGTTCCACCCGGAACAGACGCCACTTATCCGGGTCGGGCTTGCCGAGATGGAGTCGGACGTGCATGTGCTGATCCTCGACATGCACCAGACGACAACCGACGGCACGTCGGGCAACATTCTGGTCGGCGAGATGATGGCGCTCTACGCGGGGCTGGAACTCGAAGCGTTGCCGATCCAGTACAAGGACTACTCCGTCTGGCTGGCTGAGCAGAGCGAATCGGAAGCGATGAAGAAGCAGGAAGCGTACTGGCTGGACGTGTTCGCAGACGGTGTTCCTGAGTTCAACTTCCCGACCGATTTCGAGAGACCGATGATCCAGAGCTTGGAAGGCGGCCGCCTCAAATTCGATCTCGATCGAGAGCTGGTCAAGGAGTTGAAATACTTCTCCGCTGACTCCGGTGTCACGCTGTTTATGTCGTTGTTCGCGGGCTACAACATTTTGATGCACAAATACACGAACCAAGAGGACCTTGTCGTGGGCACTTCGATGGCGGCGAGACCTTATTCCGACTTGCAGAATGTACTCGGAACGTTCACGAACAGCTTGGCGATGCGCAACGTCCCGAGAGCAGAACTCACCATTCGCGAGTTCTTGGAGACCGTGAAGGAATGCGCGCTGAGAGCCTTTGAGAACCAAGACTATAGATATGCTGACCTAGTGGACAAGTTGGACCTGCGCGAGGACCTCAGTCGTCACCCGCTGTACGACACGATGTTCGTGCTCCACAACATGGAGATCAGCGAAGCGAAGATGGGGAACATGACTTTCACGCCTTATGAACAAGAAGCATGCTCCGTCAAGTACGACTTCATCTGGCACGCACACGAAGCCCAAGATGAGATCAAGATCGACCTGATGTACAGTACCAAGCTCTTCAAGCCGGAGACCATCCAAACGCTTTCGGACAACTTCATTCACCTGCTCAAGCAGATGATCCAGAATCCAGAGGCGCGATTGAAAGAGCTGTCCAGAACGGCTGTCTTTAACTAGACGAAGAGGAGAAGTGCGGGGCCATCGAAGACACAGCGTGGCTCCGCGATACCTCTTGAACAACCTACAATTCGGGGTGACATTTTGAAAAAAAATACGCTTGCAGCTCATAACATCAAGATCTTGTTCTGGATCACGATCTTACAAGGCACCAGTTTTATCGCCCCAGTACTTACCTTGTTCTATTTTGCAAGAGGGCTGACGGAGTTCCATATCTTGCTGCTTCCAGTGTTCTGGAGCTTGTCCCTTCTGCTCGGCGAGGTTCCGGCAGGGGTCTATGCAGACCGTTTTAATCCCAAGATCTCGTTTCTAACTGGTGCGGGCATTCGCATCGCGAGCCTCTGCATGCTGTTCTTCGCAGACCAACCGTGGCAATTTTACTTGTATTCGATCCTGAATGGCTTGTCTATGGCGTTCTTCTCTGGCTCGGACCAAGCGCTGATCTATGACTCGTTGAAAGAGTCAAACGAAGAAGAGCTGATGGTTGACGCGTATGGAAAAATTCAATCGGGTACGTTCATCGCCACCTTGTTCGCCGTTGTCATCGGCGGATACCTTGCGCAAGACTTGCGCGAAGATCAGTTCATCCTGCTGATCGCATTGGGGCTGGCTCTTAACATCGCGTCTCTGATTTTCATCCTGTTCGTGCGCCTTCCACAAAAGGTTGAGAGTCCGATTCAGGATGAGAGTGTCTTCGCCTCGGTTCGTGAAGGCCTGCGCGTCATTCGTCAGGCTCCGCAATTGCTGATCATGGTGTTGAACGCCACGTTCGTGTTCATCGCGGGGGTCGTGGCCTTCGAAGCGTTTGACCAGCCGTTCTTGAAAGACGCAGGTCTCGCGGTCGAATACATCGGGGTGATGTACGGGGTAGGCGCATTGATCGGCTTCTTCTCCGCTCGTTCGATCGGCTGGCTCACAAAGCGCTTCTCTCGCATTGGGCTGATGTTTTTCAGCGGCTTGCTGGTCGTCGGTGCGCTGGCGGTCGCAAGTCTGTTCGGAGACGCGCTGCTCGTCGCGTTGACTGTCTATCTGGTTCTGAAGTTTGTCAGTGCGATTCGCGTCCCGATCTACACGCAGCTCAGCAATGATCTGATTCCTTCTCATGTGCGGGCCACGACGATCTCGTTGCTGTCTATCGTCGATGGCGTCATCGATCTGATCGTCTTCGGTACGTTGACGTTCTTCGCAACGGGCGGTATCTCCAGCATTTACATGGTGTGCGCGGTCGTTGCTTTGATCGGAACGCTGCTGCCGATCCGCAAGATGAAACAAGATGCGCAAGTGGCCGATGCGGGAGTCGCAATCGATCACAAATAAAGAACCACACTGGAGGAAACGTCTGCTTCCAAACAGACGTTTTTTCTGTAAGAACACCAAGGCTACATCGAAAAGGAGTTGAGGATCCGATGAGCAAGATTGCATTTGTATTTCCAGGACAGGGTTCCCAGTTCGTAGGGATGGGGCAAGCCTTGTGCGAGGAGCACGCCATCGCGCGCGAGGTGTTTGAAGAAGCGAACGAGGTGCTGGGATTCGACCTGATGAAACTGTGTTTTGAAGGCAGTATCGAAGAACTGACGAAGACGGAAAACGCACAGGCGGCCATCCTCACGCACAGCGTAGCGGCGTTTCGCGTGTTTACACAAGAAAAAGGGATTGAACCGGATTTCCTAATGGGTCATAGCCTCGGCGAGATCTCGGCTCTGACCTGCGCGGGCGCCATTTCGTTCCGAAACGCTGTCCGTCTCGTGCATCAACGCGGGAAGTTCATGCAGGAGGCGGTCGCGGCGGGCATCGGGGCGATGGCCTCGATCCAGAACATCGACAGACAGATCGTGCTGCAGGAGTGCGAACGAGCATCGAGCGACGGTCAAGTCGCCGTGATCTCCAACTACAATACTCCGAACCAAGTCGTGATCTCCGGTCATAGTGAAGCGGTTGCCGCGATCTGTGAGAGACTTGCTGAATACGGAGGCTACATCGTCCCGTTGAAAGTCAGCGCTCCTTTCCACAGCCCCCTGATGAACGGTGCAGTGGTCAAATTCAAAGAAGAGCTCTCCAAGTGCGAATTCGCGGACTTGAAATGGCCGGTTCTCTCCAACGTGACAGCACGGCCGTACACGGATTGCGAAGCGATAATCGACAACCTTGGAGACCAGATCGTCAGTGCGGTGCAATGGCAGGATTCGGTTGTGTATGTCGAAGCGCAAGGCGTCACGCACGCCATCGAGTTCGGCCCGAAAAAAGTGCTGCGCAATCTTATCAAAAATTGTACCCCAGCGATCAAAGGGTTCGCCTATGATCTCAAAGAAGACCGCGAGCTCTTGGAACAGGAACTCCAAGATCTGCAAGCCAATGCAGTAGCTCGCAGGCAGCGCAATCTCCTCACGATGATCGAGCGTTGCTTGGCGATCGCAGTCTGCACCAAGAACTACAATCCAAGTGACGAAGAGTATCAGAAAGGCGTTCTAGAACCGTATCAGAAAATCAAGCTGATGAAGATGACTCATGAACAGGATAAAGGCGAGAACCTTACGCTGGGCGAGGTGAACGATGCCGTGCACATGCTTCAGTCGGTCTTCAGTGCCAAACGCACACCTGTCTCGGAACAACATGCTCGATTCGAGCAGATTCATCGCGAAGCTGGCACAAGAGGGATCAATCTGGATCTGAAGGAGCGAGCCGTTTGAGATCGTAAATCATAGCCAAGTCACAGCCACAAATCCATCCGGCCATAAAATGCTGGCGGTTCTCATGGGGATCGCCACGCTGGTCTTCCTGACCTTTGTGCTCCAACGACCGCCAGAGCCTGTTGCTAGCAGTTGACTCCCAATGGAAATTGGACAGAAAAGCGTTACTTGCCTTTTACAAGGAATCTCAGCAAGCCGGAAATCAGTTCCGGCTTTTTACGTTGGAAAGAGTGACCGAAGACATTCACCCATCCCGCAAGAGCCACATAGGCTATACAACACTCCTGTCAAAGTGAGGTGGAAACAACGTGTTGAGGAGCGGTCAGAAGCCGCCGAACCAGCGGGATGGAGTGGATGTGATCGACCAGTACCGCAACGGGGAGGTGGCGCTGAACGAAGCACTAAGACGGCTGTACGGATCGGGGAGCCCTCCTGCGGTGCGCAGAGAAGGGAACCGTTCGACGCAGTCGGAGATGCAGCGCTTTCAGCAAATTTTGAACGAGCTAGATTCGATGATCGGCCTGAAGCAAGTGAAGACGTTGGTCAAGGAGATCTATGCATTTGTGCAAATCCAACAAAAGCTCGCACAAGCGAAACTAGCCACGGAGCCGATCGTGTTGCATATGATTTTCAAAGGGAACCCGGGCACGGGAAAGACGACGGTCGCCCGCATTCTCGCAAAACTTCTGCGCGAGATGGGCGTGCTGTCCAAAGGACATCTGGTCGAAGTGGAACGCGCCGATCTGGTTGGGGAGTACATTGGACATACGGCGCAAAAGACGCGAGACCTCAGCAAAAAAGCATTGGGCGGTATTATGTTTATCGATGAAGCGTATTCGCTAGCACGTGGCGGTGAAAAAGATTTTGGGAAAGAGGCCATCGACACGATGGTAAAGACTAAGGTTTGAAAAATTATACCGATCTAAGGATGTTCTCACCATGCCGGAGATTCGCTGGGGCGGGGATGATTTCTGCTATTTCTGCTACAAATGGGAAGATCTTGTGCCGGATCTGGACAAGCTGGTGCTCATGTATTGGGGGGATCTTTTGACTTTCGAAGCGATCGGCGAAATGACAGGCCACTCCTAGTGGACAGTCAAACAATTGTTTGTCGTGCATGGTATTCCACGGATGAAAACGCATGATCGCGCAAAGTTCAAGCGGGAACTGCTTTACCCACTCTTCAACCGACTGATCAATGAAGAGGGCTTGAGCCAACGACAGGTATACGAACTCCACGGATATTCACCAGCGTTAATCAGGCAAACGTTACAAGAGGGGCCAAGCCTTTTTGGCAGACGTGATCAGTGATCTGATGGAGATCAATAGCCGAGATCTTTTCATTAGTGTTTAGGAGATTCGTTCTCGATGATGTTCCAAGTGTGTCGGCAACATAAGTTGATGGAATTTGATTCGAGCTAGGATCTTCTGAAAAGTACATCAATGGCTTTCTTTGATGAAGTGTTCCGTTCTCAGTCTTTCACCGAGTTTTCTTCCATGTTACAAAGTGTAAAAAAGCCTGTCGGGCACGAGGCCGACAGACTTTTGGTATGTAAGACTAAAACGGAAATGTTTTATTTTGATATTCTATCAGGGGAGAATGGACCCTTTCCATCCATAATCGCCCAGGTTTTTGATTGATTAGCAGTTAGGAGTGAGCGCTAACTGCACAATGCGAAGTACATCGTGCAGAATGATGAAGCACATCAGCTCCCACACCCATTTTTGCATCGGATCACCTCCTCACTGAAGCGAGGTTACTACCAGTATATCCTTGGCAAGGTTAAAATATGTCTGGTTGTAGTGAAGTGCAGGTTGTTGACGAGGGAGATGACAGTTTGCTAGGGACTGGGCAGCTGCGCCTTTTTATAGACTAATTGCTGAAGTAAGCCAGCCCAAACCCGCAGTTGATGTGGGTGCGGTAAATATTAAAATAAAAGATGACCGCTTGGTCTTATATAGAGAAAGCCTGTCAGCGCAAATGGCTGACAGGCTTTTGTTATTCATGGAAGAGTTAAACGGCTTGAGATTGCGCGGTTTTACGACCTATGTAAAAACCGATGGCCAATAAAGTAACAGCAGCAACTGCAGCCACACATACTACGGCGGGGATAGGTAAACCAATGCTCTACCAGCGTAAGCAACACCAATACTTTTCAAAGTAGTTCACCGCCTTTTCAATATCTCCGGCTAGTAAGGTCGCCAATTATTCAGAGTCAGTTGACTCTGGAGTTTTCAAAATCTCGTCAATGATTGCCATGAACAATTTTGCCTTTGCTTTTTTCTGGGATAGTTTCTGATAACTACGCAGGGTTAAGAATCCTATAATGAATACTTCTAGATAGACGATAGAATTGACTTTTATTTTTACTGGACAGAGGGTTATGCTTAGCTTATACTACCTGATGTGTTAAAAAATCAAAAAATTTTATACGATATAGTTATTCACTGAAATTAATATATCTGAGACAGGTGATTCTATTGTTGATGCCTTGGAATGAGACGTCCGTTGCCTTTCCGTCGCACCGTGTGCTTCATGAATTGATCGAGGAACAGGTGCAGAGAACTCCGCACTTGGCGGCTGCCGTCTATGAAGATCAGGCGCTGACCTATCTCGAACTGGAGGAGCGCGCCAACAAACTGGCGCACTATCTGATCAAACAGGGGGCAGGGCCGGGCCGCGTGGTTGGCGTATGTGTGCAGCGCTCGCTGGAGCTGGTCGTCGCTCTGTACGCCGTGCTCAAGGCGGGGGCTGCTTTTTTGCCGCTCGACCCGGAGGCGCCGCTGGAGCGGCTGAAACAGATCCTGCAGGATTCGGAGACGGTGGTCTGCCTGACCCAAGCGCATCTGCGGGCGCGCATCGAACACGACGGCGTGCCGTTTGTCGATCTGCAGGCAGACTGGGCCCAAATTGACCGGGAGCCGGCCGAGAAGCCGGAGGTCAAGGTCACGCCGGACCACATGATCTCCGTGTACTACACGTCGGGCTCGACCGGCAAGCCGAAAGGGGTGGTCTCGGAGCACCGCGGCTGGGTCAACCGCATGTGCTGGATGCAGAATCACTTCCAATTAAAAGCGGGCGAGTCGGTGCTGCAGAAAACGACCTTGACCTTCGACGACTCGGCGGTGGAGTTCTTCTGGCCGCTGATGGTCGGCGGGCGCATCGCGCTGCTCGCGCCGGGCCTGCAGGTGGATCCCCGCGCGATGATCGATGCGGCGATCCACTATGAGGCGGTGCATGTGCAGTTTGTGCCGAGCATGCTCAATCTGGTGCTCGATGAAGTGACGGCGGCCGACCGTCTGGCGCTCGCGAAACTGCGGAGCACGCTTTCGTCAGGCGAAGCTCTGTCGGCGACCACCGTGCGCCGCTTTTTTGAAAAAATGCCGGGGTCGCTGAACAACACCTGGGGCGCGACCGAAGTGTCGATCGACTCGACGATTCACGTCTGCACGCCAGAGGACAGCACAGAGGACGGCGCGGTCAGCGTCGGCAAGCCGATCGACAACAACCGCTGCTATGTGCTCGATGAGCAGCTGCAGCCGGTCGGCATCGGCGTGACGGGGGAGCTGTACCTCGCCGGGATCGGGGTGGCGCGCGGTTATCTGAACGACCCGGAGCGCACGGCGAAATCTTTCCGGGACGACCTCTTTGTGCCGGGCGAGCGCATGTACAAGACGGGCGACCTCGGGTACATCCGCCCGGACGGCTCGGTGAAGTTTCTCGGCCGCGCCGACAACCAGGTCAAGATTCTCGGGATGCGCGTCGAGCTCGGCGAGATTGAAGCGGCGCTCCTGCGGCATGAGAATGTCAAGGAAGCGGCTGTGCTGCTGCAGGAGACGGCCGGCTTGAAACGGCTGATCGGCTATGTGGTGCCGCTGGAAGCGGATCGCCCGCCGGGCAGCGAGGAGCTGCGGGCGATGCTCAAAGGCCTGCTGCCGGAGTATATGGTGCCGTCCTATCTGATGACGCTTGGCGCAATGCCACTGAACGCCAACGGCAAGACGGACCGCCATGCCTTCCCGGTGCCGAACATCAGCCGTCAGGAGCTTGGCGCGGGCTATGTGGCGCCGCAAAACGAAATGGAAGCGCATCTGTGTGCCATTTTTGCTGACGTGCTGGGGTTGGATGACGTCGGGGCACAGGACGACTTCTTCGAACTCGGCGGCGACTCGATCACCGCCACGCAAGTCATGACCCGCCTGCGCGCAACGCTTGACGGAGGGGTCGATCTGCGGCTGGTCTTCGAGCAGCCGAACGCCGTGCTGCTCGCCGCCGCGCTGCAAGCGAATGGGCGGAGCATCGCCGTGCAGCAGCAGGCTGGCATCGTGCCGGTCGGGCGCGAGCAGGATCTGCCGTTGGCCTTGACTCAAGAGCGCTTGTGGTTCGTGCAGCAGATGGATGTGGAGAGCGCCGTCTACAACGAGCCGTACGCCTACCGCATCCGGGGGAGCTGCACGTTCCCGCGCTGCAGGCGGCGCTCACGCAGGTCGCCTCGCGCCACGAAACGCTGCGCACCGCGTTTGTGCTGGCCGGTGACCAGCCGGTGCAGCGGATCGCGCTGGAAGCCGACCTGCCGCTTGCGATCACCGACCTGACCGGCGCGCCTGGCGAACAGCGCGAAGAGCTGTTGCAGACAAAATTGTCCGGGCTGGCCCGCGTGCCGTTTGCGTTTGAGCAGGCCCCGTTGATTCGGGCGGCGCTGTTCCTTGTCGAGGCGGAAGAGCATGTGCTGTTCTTCAATCTGCATCACATGATCACCGACGGCTGGTCGGGGGTCGTGTTCTTGGAAGAGCTGAGCCTTGCCTACAAGGCCGCTTTGGAAGGCGGAGACCTAACGCTCGCAGCATTGCCGTTCCAGTACGCCGACTTCGCCGTGTGGCAGCGGAAGTGGCTGGAAAGCGGGGAACTGGAAAGGCAGCTGCCGTTTTGGAAGGAAGAGCTGGCCGGCGCACAGACGCTGCTGCAGCTGCCGACCGACCATCCGCGCCCAGCGCTGCCGGCGTATGACGGCGACCGGCTCTCGTTTTCCGTTCCGGCCAAGCTGGCGGGACAACTGGCCGAACTGGGGCAGGAGCGGGAAGCATCACTCTATATGGTGCTGCTGTCCGCCTATAACATTTTGCTGCACCGCTATTCCAGACAGCAGGACATCCTGGTCGGCTCGCCGATCGCCAACCGCAGCTTGCCAGGCCTCGACGCCCTGATCGGATTTTTCGTGAACATGGTCGTCCTGCGCAGCGAATTCCAAGGTGAGCTGTCGTTCTCCGACTACCTGCAAGGGGTCAAAGAGCGCTGCCTGAACGTGTACAACCATCAGGACGTGCCGTTCGACCGCCTCGTGCGCGAACTGCAGGTGGAGCGCAACCAGGCCCATGCCCCGCTGACGCAAGTGGTGTTCGCGTTCCAAAACAAGCTGGAGGAGACGCTGGCGCTGCCGGGACTGGACGTGTCGCCGCTGGAGGTGCACGCCGGGACGTCGCGCTATGACCTGACCCTCTTTTTGACCGAAACCAAGTCGAGCGAGCTGGCCGGCCTGTTCGAATACAGCACGAGGCTGTTCAAGCGTGAGACGATCGAGCGGATGCAGGAGAACTTCGTCACGCTGCTGGAGAGCATCGTCGCGCATGCTTCGATGAACATCTCCGAGCTGCCGATGATCGCCGCCCCGCAGGTAGCTCAGCTTGCGGCGTGGAACGACCATGCTGTCGAGTTCCCGTCGCATCGTGTGCTGCACGAGCTGATCGAAGAGCAGGTGCAGCGGACGCCGCATCTGGCGGCGGCGGTGTACGAAGGGCAGGAGCTGTCCTACCTCGAACTGGAGCAGCGCGCCAACAAGCTGGCCCATGCGCTGATTAAAAAGGGCGTCTGCCCGGATCGCGTGGTCGGCGTCTGTGTCCAGCGTTCGCTGGAGCTGGTCGTCGCGCTCTATGCGGTGCTGAAAGCGGGCGGCGCGTTCCTGCCGCTCGATCCTGATGCGCCCTTGCAGCGTTTGAAAGGGATCCTCGAAGACTCGCAGGCGGTCGTCTGCTTGACGCAGGAAAAGCTGCGCGAGGCGGTCTGGCACGAGGAGGTGCCGTTCCTGTTCCTCGATAGCGATTGGGCGCAGATCGACCAAGAGCCGGCGGAGAAGCCGGAGGTCGCGGTCACGCCCGAGCACATGATCTCCGTGTACTACACCTCCGGCTCGACCGGCAAGCCCAAAGGCGTGGTCAGCCAACACCGAGGCTGGGTCAACCGCATGTGCTGGATGCAAAATCACTTCCGCCTGCAGCCGGGCGAAACTGTGCTCCAGAAGACGACTTTGACCTTCGACGACTCGGCGGTCGAGTTCTTCTGGCCGCTGATGACCGGCGGGCGCATCGCGCTGATCGAACCGGGCGCGCAGGTCGACCCGCGGGCGATGATCGACGATGCGATCCGCTATGAAGTGGTACACATCCAGTTCGTGCCGAGCATGCTCAATCTGGTGCTCGACGAGCTGACCGAAGCGGACAGAGGGGGGCTTCGCAACCTGCGCAGCACGCTGTCTTCCGGCGAAGCGCTGAGCCAGACCACCGTGCGCCGCTTCTTTGAAAAAATGCCGGGGACGCTGAACAACACCTGGGGCGCGACCGAAGCGTCGATCGACTCGACGATCCACGTCTGCACGGAAGACGATCTGCAGGAGGACGGCGCAGTCTGTGTCGGCAAGCCGATCGATAATAACCGCTGCTATGTGCTCGACGAGCATCTCCAGCCGGTGCCGGTCGGCGTCAGCGGCGACCTGTACCTCGCCGGGATCGGGGTGGCCAAGGGCTACCTGAACGACCCGGAGCGCACAGCGAAAGCGTTTATGGACGACCCGTTCGCGCCGGGCGAGCGCATGTACAAGACGGGCGACCTCGGGTACTTCCGTCCTGACGGCAGCCTGAAGTTTATCGGCCGCGCCGACAACCAAGTGAAGATTCGCGGGATGCGCGTGGAGCTTGGCGAGATCGAAGCGGCGCTGCTCAAGCACGACAAGGTCAAGGAAGCGCTCGTCATCGTCCACGACACCGACGGCCTCAAGCGGCTGGTCGGCTATGTGGTGGCGCTCGATGCGCAGCAGGGGCTGAACCTGGAGGAGCTGCGGAGCATGACGCGCGAGCTGCTGCCCGATTATATGGTGCCGTCGTTCCTGATGCAGCTCGACGCGATGCCGCTCAACGCCAACGGCAAAGCGGATCGCAAACAGCTGCCTCTGCCCGACCGTCTGCCGCACCAGAGCGCAGCGGCGTTTATGGAGCCGGAGGGGCCGGTGCAAGAGGTGCTCGCCGACATCTGGATGGACATTTTGAAGCTGGAGAAGGTCAGCGCCCAAGACGACTTTTTCGATCTCGGCGGACACTCGCTCCTGGCGACGCAGGTCGTCTCCCGCATCCGGGGCCAGCTCAGCGTGGAGCTGCCTTTGCGCACTCTGTTTGCCAAACCGCTCTTCCACGAGCTGGCCGACGAAGTGGAGCGGCTGCTGATGGAGTTGCTCGAAAACATGACCGAAGAAGAAGCGCTGGCGCTTCTCAATCACGAATAAGGGGGAGGAACGGAGATGACGGTGAACAAGGAAGGGCTGGCATCTGCCAAACAGGCTTTGCTGGCGAAGATGCTGAGCCGGGACAAGAAGCCGGTGCAAACGATCAAGCGCCAGCCGGAGCGCGAGTGGGTTCCCGCCTCCTATCCGCAGAAGCGGCTGTGGTTCCTCGACCAGCTGCATCCGGGCCAGGCGGCCTACAACATTCCGTACCTCTTCCGCATTCAAGGCAGCTTGGATGCGACCGTGCTGAAACGGAGCGTGGAGGAGATCTGCAAGCGCCATGACGTGCTGCGCGTCCGCTTTGAAGAGAGGGACGGCGAGCCGTGCCAGAAGGTCGATCCGTTGCAGGCATTGCCGTATCAGGAAGTGGACTTGCAGGCGCTGCCGGAAGCGGAGCGCGAAGGGCGGGCGCAGGAGCTGCTGACTGAGTGGACGCAGCTGCCGTTCGACCTGCAGGCCGGACAGCTTGTGCGCATGTATTTGCTCAAGCTGGACGAGAGCTCGCACATTCTGATGCTCAACGTGCATCACATCGTCTCGGACGGCTGGTCGGCAGGCGTGCTGTTCCGCGAGCTGACCGAGTTTTACCGGGTGCTGCTGCAAGGCGCTGCGCCGGAGCTGAAGGAGCTGCCGATCCAGTATGCCGACTATTCGGTCTGGCAGAACCAGCGCGTGCAGGAAGACGGGGCGCTGGCCCAGTCGCTGGAGTATTGGAAGGAACAGCTGCGCGGCGAACTGCAGCTCCTGCAGCTGCCGACCGACCGGCCGCGCCCGCTGGCCCAGAGTTTCCGGGGCCGGGAGTATGCGTTTGAACTGCCTGCAGAGCTGAGCCGCGCGGTCAAAGAGCTGTGCCGTCAGCAGAACATGTCCTTGTATATGGTGCTCTTGGCCGCGTACAAGACGCTTTTGCTGCGCTACACCGGTCAGGAGGACATGCTGGTCGGCTCGCCGGTCGCCAACCGCAACCTGACGGAGACGGAAGAATTGATCGGATTTTTCGTCAACACGCTGGTCATGCGCACCGACCTGTCCGGCAACCCGACGTTCCTCGACCTGCTGGAGCGGGTGAAGACGGTCGCGTTCGACGCGTTCGCCAATCAGGATGTTCCGTTTGAGAAACTGGTCGAAGAGCTGAAGCCGGAGCGCACGCTGAGCCATTCGCCCTTGTTTCAAACGATGTTTGCCGTGCAGAACGCGCCGGCGTCGGCGGTCGAACTGCCCGGCGTGACCGTCTCGCGCTTCGAAGTGGACAACGGGTCGGCGAAATATGACCTGACCTTGTTTATGGAAGAGGGAGCGGACGGGATGAAGGCGGTGTTTGAGTACAACGCCGACCTGTTCGACCCGGCGACGATGGAGCGGATGGCGGAGCATTTTGTCAATCTGCTCGGCAGCCTCACCGCCCGCCCCGAGCAACCGGTCGGGGAAGTGCCGTTCCAGAGCGATCGCGACCTGCACCAGCAGCTCGTGGCGTGGAACGACACCGCGTCCGGCTTCCCGCAGCAGACGCTGCCCGAGCTGGTCGAAGCGCAGGTGGCGAAAACGCCGTCCGCGGTGGCGCTGATCGACGGCGAGACGCGCATCACGTACGCTGAGCTGAACGGGCGCGCCAACCAGCTGGCCCGTTTCCTGCAGCAGCGCGGCATCGGGACGGAATCGCTGGTCGGGCTGTGCATGGAGCGCACCGCGCAGCTGGTCGTCGCCATCCTCGGCATTTTGAAAGCGGGCGGCGCGTACGTGCCGCTCGACCCGAACTATCCGCAGGAGCGCATTTTGTTCACGCTGCAAGACGCGCAGGTCGCACTGCTGCTGACCGAAGGCCATCTCGCGGATCGGCTCCAGGAGTTCCAAGGGGAAAAAGTTTGCCTAGAGCAGGTGCTGCCCCAGATCGCGCTGGAAAGCGCCGAACAGCTGGAGCGCGCCACTGCGCCGCACCATCTCGGCTATGTGATCTACACGTCCGGCTCGACCGGACGGCCGAAAGGGGTGGCGATCGAACACCGCAGCGCCGCCACGCTGGTGCAATGGGCGCAGGAGGTGTACACCGCACAGGAGTTGGCGGGCGTGCTGTTCTCCACGTCGATCTGTTTTGACCTGTCGATCTTCGAACTGTTTGTCCCGCTCAGCACGGGCGGCAGGGTGATCCTCGCGCAAAACGCGCTGCACCTGCCGGAACTGCCTGCAAAGGGCGAAGTCACGCTGATCAACACCGTGCCGTCGGCGATCGCCGAACTTTTGCGCCTGGGGGCGATCCCGGCCAACGTCAACGTGATCAACCTCGCGGGCGAACCGCTGAAAAAATCGCTGGTGCAGAGCCTGTACGAACTGCCGACGCTGGACAGCGTGTACAACCTGTACGGCCCGTCGGAGGACACCACCTACTCGACGTTCGCCAAGATGGAGCGGCAGGCCGCGTCTTCTCCGCTGATCGGCCGCCCGGTCGCCGATACGAAAGCATACGTGCTGAACCCGCACATGCAGCCTGTTCCGCTCGGCGCGTCCGGCGAGCTTTACCTCGGCGGCGCAGGTCTCGCCCGCGGCTATCTGAACCGCCCGGAGCTGACGGCGGAGAAGTTTATCGCCAATCCGTTCCTCGAAGGGGAAGACGAGCGGCTGTACCGCACCGGCGATTTGGTGCGCTATCTGCCGGACGGTGCGCTCGACTATCTGGGCCGGATCGACCATCAGGTGAAAGTGCGCGGCTTCCGCATCGAACTCGGCGAGATCGAAGCGGTGCTCGCCGAAGACGCGAGCGTGCAGGAAGTGATGGTCATCGTCCGCGAAGATCAGGCGAACGACCCGCGCGTCGTCGCTTATGTCGTGGCCAAAGAAGGTTCTGCGCCGACCGTCAACGATCTGCGCCGCAACGTCAAACAGAAGTTGCCGGAATATATGGTGCCGTCCGCGTTTGTGATGCTGGACGCCCTGCCTTTGACCCCGAACGGAAAAATCGACCGCAGCGCCTTGCCCGCGCCGGAGCTCACCCGCGACGGGATGGCCGACTACATCGCGCCGCAAACGCCGCTCGAAGAGCAGCTGGCGGCGATCTGGTCGGAACTGCTCGGCATGGAGCGCGTCGGTCGCGAAGACAACTTTTTTGCCCTCGGCGGCCATTCGCTGCTGGCGACGCAAGCAGCCTCGCGGATTCGCCATCGCCTCGGCGCCGACGTGCCCTTGCGCGTGCTGTTCGAACAGCCGACCTTGGCTGCGCTGGCCGAACTGCTCAGCGCAGCCGGAGAAGAACTGGCGCAGGAAGTGACGATCTCGGCGGCCGACCGCACGCAGCCGCTGCCGTTGTCCTTCGCCCAGCAGCGACTCTGGTTCTTCGATCAGCTCGTCCAGGACGAAGCGGCGTACCGCATGCCTTCGTTCTACCGCCTGACCGGGCCGCTGGACCGCGCCGCGCTGGAAGCGGGCCTCGGCGCGCTCGTCGCGCGCCATGAGTCGCTGCGTACCGTGTTCCGCACGGAAGACAACGTGCCGCAGCAGGTGATCCTCCCGCCGTTCCGCATCGAACTGCCGCTCGAAGAGCTGAGCGAAGCAGAGCTGACCGGCCGGATGCGCCAAGACGCACAGGTGAAGTTCGATCTGGAAAAAGGGCCGCTCTTGCGCGCGAAACTGTACCGGACGGGAGCGGAAGAATTTGCGCTGATGATCGTCATGCACCACATCATCTCCGACGGCTGGTCCTTGACCGTATTCATGCAGGAACTGATGAGGCTGTATGAAGCAGAGAGCACCGGCCAGCCTGCCGCGCTGGCACCGCTGCCGATCCAGTACGCCGACTTTGCCGCCTGGCAGCGCGACTGGCTGCAAGGCGATGTGCTGGCCGAACCTCTCAGCTACTGGAAAGAGCAGTTCGCAGGCGAGCTGCTGGTGCTCCAACTGCCGACCGACCTGCCGCGTCCGGCGGTGCAGCGCTTCCACGGCGCGTACCACCGCATCGAGCTGGCGGCGAGCGTGCTGCAGGATCTGAAGAAGCTGAGCGGCGATCAGGGCGCGACCTTGTTCATGACGCTGCTCGCCGCCTACCAGACGCTGTTGCACCGCTATACCGGGCAGGAGGACATCGTCGTCGGCACGCCGATCGCGGGCCGCACGCTGGCCCAGACCGAACCGCTGATCGGCTTTTTCGCCAACACCTTGGCGCTGCGCACCGACCTGTCGGGCGAGCCGAGCTTCCGCGAACTTCTCGGCCGCGTCCGCGAAGGCGCGCTGGGCGCGTTTGCCCACCAAGACCTGCCGTTTGAGAAGCTGGTGGAAGAGTTGCAGATCGAGCGCGACATGAGCCGGACGCCTGTCTTCCAGACGATGTTCGTCATGCAAAACACGCCGGAACAGCTCCTGAAGCTCTCCGGCCTGACCGTGACGCCGCAAGCGGTGTACACCGACGAGGCGGAATTTGAACTGACGCTGATCGCCGAAGAGACGGCGGAAGGATTGGCGCTGGAATTCAACTACAACACAGACCTGTTCGTCGCAGCGACGATCGCCCGGATGGCCGACCAGTTCAAACTGCTGCTGGAAGGCGCGCTGCAAACGCCGGATGAAAAGATCGCCGCGCTGCCGTTGCTGACGCCGGAGGAGCTACAGCTGATGAAGAGCTGGAACTCGACGGAAAAAGATTTCCCGGCGCACCTGACCGTGCAGGAGATGTTCGAGCATCAAGTCGAGCGCGACCCGGAGGCGCTGGCGGTCGAGTACAACGGCGAGCAGCTGACCTACGGACAGCTCAACCGCAAAGCGAACCAGTTGGCGCGCACCTTGCGTGCGGCCGGGGTGGAAGCGGACTCGCTGGTCGGCATCATGGCCAAGCCGTCCCTGGAGATGATCGTCGCCGTGCTGGCGGTGTTAAAAGCGGGCGGCGCGTACATGCCGCTGGACATCGCCACCCCGCGCGAACGGGTGCTCACCGTGCTTGGCGGCGCTCAGACCAAATGGTTCCTGACCTACCTCGATCAGCCGCAGGATTGGACCGATTTCACCGGCACGGTGTACGATATGACCGCGCCGGAGCTCTATGAGCAGGAGGACAGCAACCTGCCCCTGCAAAACGGCCCGGAGCACCTGCTTGTCGTCCTGCACACCTCGGGGACGACCGGCGTGCCCAAAGGCGTGATGCTCGAACACCGCAACCTGGTCTGTTTTGTCGATGCGTTCCAGAAGCTGTTCCGGATCATCCCGGAGGACCGCTTCCTACAGCAGGCGACGCTGGCGTTCGACAACTCGCTGGAGGAGATCTTCCCGGCGCTCTTGTCCGGGGCGAGCCTGTTCCTCGTCAACAAATACGACTTCCTCGACATGGCGCACATGTCCGATTTTGTCCGCGACAAACAGATCACGGCGATCGCGACCACGTCGCTGGTGACGAAAGAGCTGAACAAATACCTGACCGGCCACTCGCTGCGCATCCTGCTCTCCGGCGGCGACGCGCTGAAGAAAAGCTACCTGACCTCGTTTGCGGGCGTGAAGCTGTACAACACGTACGGCCCGACCGAGACGACCGTCTTCTCCAGCCTGTATCTCTGCGAGGGCTCGGAAGGGGAGATGATCCCGCTGGGCAAGCCGATCTACAACGAGCAGGTCTGGATCTTGGACAAGCAGCTGCAGCCCGCGCCGCTTGGCGTGACCGGCGAGCTGTTCATCGGCGGCGCTTGCGTGGGTCGCGGCTATCTGAACCGCCCGGATCTGACGGCCGAAAAATTCATCGAGCATCCGCTGGCGCCGGGCGAGCGGCTGTACGGCACGGGCGACCTGGCGCGCTGGATGCCAAACGGCAACCTCGAATTCGTCGGGCGCGCCGACCATCAGGTGAAGATCCGCGGCTTCCGCGTGGAGCTGAGCGAGATCGAATCGCACCTGATCCAGCATCCGCTGGTCAAAGAGACGATCGTCGTCGCCTATGAAGACGCGGTGATCGGCAAGTATCTGACCGCCTACCTCGTCCTGGCGGGCGACGCGGTCGAGGAGCAGGAGCTGCGCGATTTCCTCAAAGACCGCCTGCCGGAGTATATGATTCCGTCCGCGTTTGTCGTACTGGAGAAGTTCCAGCTCAATGTGAACGGGAAAGTGGATCGCAAGCTGCTGCCCCTGCCGAGCTTCGCGGCGGCTGAAGATGCCTATCTGCCGCCCCGCACGCCGACCGAGCAAAAAGTGGCTGCGATCTGGGCGGAGGAGCTAGGCGCGGCAAGGGTCGGCGCCAACGATCATTTCTTCCGCCTCGGCGGGCATTCGCTGCTCGTGACGCGGGTGATCTTCCGCCTGCGCAAAGAGTTCGCCGCCGATGTGCCGGTGCGCGCGCTGTTTGAAACGCCGCTCTTGTCCGACCTCGCCGCCCGCATCGACGCAATGCCGGCTACACAGCGGGTTGCCGCTGCGGCCGCACCGACGCTCAAGCGTGCCCAGCGCACGTCGAAGAAGCTGTAAAAAGGAGCTTATACAACTCATGAAATTTACAGGACTTTGGAAACATCCTGACTTTATGAAACTCTGGACGGGGCAGACTCTGTCCATGTTCGGGGCCCAGATCACCACGCTGGCCCTGCCCTTGATCGCCGCGCTCATGTTGAACGTGAACGCGGTGCAGATGGGGATGCTGACGGCGATCGGCTATCTTCCGTACATTTTGTTCTCGCTGTTTGTCGGCGTCTGGGTCGACCAGCTTCGCCGCCGACCGATCATGATCCTGACCGACGTGATCCGCGGCGTCGGGCTGCTGGTGATTCCGTACGCAGCTTGGGAAGGATTTTTGACATTTGAACTTTTGTGCACGATCTCGTTTCTGGTCGGTACCGCCTCCGTCTTTTTTGATATCGCCTACATGTCGTACCTTCCGTCGATCGTCAAGACGGAGGAGCTGGTGGAAGGGAACAGCAAACTGGAGTTCTCCAACTCCGCCTCCCAGATCAGCGGCCAGGCGATCGGCGGCGCGCTGGTGCAGCTGCTGACCGCGCCGGTGGCGATCCTGATCAACGGCATCACCTTCTTCATCTCCGCCTTTACGCTGATCATCATCAAGCGCAAAGAGGACAAGCCGTCCCTGCCGGAAGAGAAAGAAGACAACAACGTGTTCCAGAACATCCGCGACGGGCTGAAATTCGTCTTCGGCAATACGATCCTTGCCCGCATCACCGTCGCAACCGGCCTGTTCAACCTGTTCGGGCTGGCGATGGAAGCGATCTACATCCTCTATGTCACACGCGAGCTCAGCCTCTCGCCGTTCATGCTGGGCCTGATCTTCACGATGAGCGGCGTCGGCGCGATGGCCGGCGCTGCGGTGGCCGGCAAAGTGGCGGAAAAACTGTCGCTCGGCAAGACGCTGGTGCTGTCGCTGGCCCTGGCCGGCGTGTTTTACCTGCTGGTGCCGCTCTCCTCTCTGCTCTCGGTGACGCTTGCGATCATCGTGCTGATGGTTTCGCAGTTTGTCGATGCGGCGATGATCGTCATCTACAACATCAACCAGCGCTCCTTGCGCACGGCGATCACGCCGGACCATCTGCAAGGCCGGATGAACGCATCGCTGCGCTTTATCATCTTCGGCTCGATACCGGTCGGGGCGATGCTCGGCGGGTTCCTCGGAGATGCGATCGGCACTCAGTGGACGCTCGTCGTCGGGGCGGCCGGGATGCTGATCTCCAGCGGCGTGATCCTGACCTCGTCGGTGGCCAAGCTGGACAAGATCCCGGAAGCGCCGGCCGCTGCGGCGGAACAGGCTTCTTAATCCACCACGAAATCCACCACGAAAGGAACGAACCTCATGCCTACAAAGCCGAACGAAGCGCTGCTGGAAGGCGTGTTTGAAGGCGAGGAAAGCTATGTCTTTCCCGCCTCCGCTTCGCAAAAACGCCTCTGGTTTTTAGAGGAACTGATCCCCGGGAATCCGGCGTATAACCTGTCCTTCCCGCTGCGGCTGCGCGGTCGGTTGGATGTGCAGGCGCTGCGTGACAGCCTGAACGCCGTCGTGGAGCGCCATGAGGCGCTCCGCACCCGCCTGCTCTACGACGAAGGGGTGCCGGTGCAAGTGGCGGCGCCCCGCCTGCTGCTTCCGCTGGCGGTGCTGAGCGAGACAGGTCTCTCGGAAGCAGTGCGAGATGCGCGGGCGATGGAGCTGGCGCATGCGGAAGCTTTGAAGCCGTTCCAACTGGCGACCGGGCCCTTGATCCGCGCCCATCTGATCGCTTTTGCGGACAACGATCATCTGCTGCTCCTGACGATTCATCACATCATCATCGACGGCTGGTCGGTACAGGTGCTGTTCCAAGAGCTGGAGGCGCACTATGCGGCGTTTGCCGCCGGGGAGACGGTCGAACTGCCGGAGCCGGAGCTGCAGTTCGGCGACTATGCGGTCTGGCAGGAAGAATGGCTGGAGTCAGACGCGTTCACCGAGCAGATGCAGTTCTGGAAAAAGCGGCTGGAGGGGCATCTGCCCCTGCTCGACCTGCCGTCCGACCGTCCGCGCAGCTCACAGCCGACCAGTCGCGGAGGCAGTTATGAATTTGCGATTGGCGAAGGGGTCGCCGCCGCGCTGGAGCGGCTGGGGCATGCGGAGAACGCGACGGCGTTTATGGTCTATCTGACCGCCTTGCAGGTGTTTTTGTACCGCTACAGCGGCCAGGATGATTTCTGCATCGGGACGCTCGACGCCAACCGCAATCAGGACGGCCTGCAAGAGGTGATCGGCTTTTTCGTCAACACGCTGGTGCACCGTGCGCAAATGAAGCGCGGCGTGACGTTCCGGGAGCGTCTGCAGGAAGTGCAGGCGGCGTGTCTGGAGATGATGCCCTACGCCGAGGCGCCTTTTGACAAGATCGTCGAAGAGGTCAGCACGGAGCGCAGTCTGCATCATACGCCCCTGTTCCAAGTCTTGTTCGAGTGCTTGAACGAAAGCGGCGAGGAGAGCTTTTTGTCGCTGCCGGGCGTGACGGTGACGGGGATTGAGACGCCCGCTGTGACGGCGAAGTTTGATTTTGCCTTTTATGTCCGCACGGGCAAGGGGCAGGCGCAGGGGCGCTTTGAGTACAACGCGGAGCTGTTCGGCCCGGCGACGGTGGAGCGGATGGCCGCGCATTTCCTCGTGCTGCTGGAGGGGCTGGCTGCCGACCCGGACGGGGCGGTGGAGAAAGTGCCGCTGCTGACGAAGGAAGAGTGGCAGAGGTTTGAAGCGGGGCTGGAAGCGCTGCCGCAGCAAGCGGAAGCTGCAGAGTGCATTCATCTGCGCTTTGAACAGCAGGCGGAGCGCACGCCGGACAGCGTGGCGGTGGAGTATGAAGGGAAGACGCTGACTTACCGCGAGCTGAATGAGCAGGCCAACCGCCTGGCGCGCCTGCTGCTGGACAGCGGCGTGCAGCGGGAAGACCTCGTCGTGCTCTGTTTGGAAAGGTCGCTTGTGATGATCACGGCGATTCTCGGCGTGCTGAAGGCGGGCGCTGCTTATGTGCCGGTCGATCCGGCCTCGCCAGCGGAGCGCACAGGCTTCATTTTGGAAGATGCGAACGCGAAGGTGCTGGTGACGCAAGGCGGCGTGCTGGACGAACGGCCGGAGGGGCTGCAGGTGATCGAGCTGGATGCTGTTCAGCAGCAGTTGGCGGCGTATGCGGCCGACAATCCGGCGCTGGATGTGCAGCCGTCGAATCTGGCCTATGTGATCTACACGTCCGGCTCGACGGGGAAACCGAAAGGCGTGCTGATCGAGCATGGCCATGTGCATCGCCTGTTTGCGCAGACGGAGGCCTGGTACGGTTTTGGCGAAGGGGATGTCTGGACGCTGTTCCACTCCTACGCCTTCGACTTTTCCGTGTGGGAGATCTGGGGGGCGCTGTTCTACGGCGGGCGACTGGTCGTCGTGCCGTACTGGGTCAGCCGTTCGCCGGAGTCGTTTTACCAACTGCTCGCCCGTCGCAAGGTGACGGTGCTGAACCAGACGCCGTCCAGCTTCCGTCAGCTGATCGGGGTCGATCAGCTGCAGCGGTCGGCAGCGTTGTCGCTGCGCTATGTGATCTTCGGCGGCGAGGCGCTCGACTTCCGCGTGCTGCGTCCGTGGTTTGACCGACATGGCGACCAACAGCCGCAGCTGGTGAACATGTACGGGATCACGGAGACGACGGTGCATGTCACCTATCGCGTCATCTCGGGGGAAGAGGCGGCGGCAGTTGGCAGCAGTTCGATCGGCGTGCCGATCCCCGACCTCAAGGTGCATGTGTTGGATGAAGAACTGCAGCCGGTGCCGGTCGGCGTGTTTGGCGAGATGTATGTCGAAGGCGCTGGAGTCGCGCGCGGCTATCACAACCGGCCGGAGCTGACCGCCGAGCGTTTTCTGCCTCATCCGTACGGGGCAGCTGGATCCGGCAAGCTGTACAAGACGGGCGACGTGGCCCGCCGCCTGCCCAACGGCGAGCTGGAATACCGGGGTCGCGCCGACACGCAGGTGAAGCTTCGCGGCTTCCGCATCGAGCTGGGCGAGATCGAAGCGGCGCTCCTGCAACACCCGGACGTGGCCGAAGCGGTCGTGGCGGTGAAGACGCTGCCGTCCGGCAGCCAAGGGCTGGTAGGCTTCGTGGTGCCGAGGAGCGGAGTTGATGCGCTGCAGACGGAGCGCCTGCGCGAATTCGTCGCCGGGAAAGTGCCGGAGTATATGGTGCCGGGCTTCTTTGTCAACATCGACAGCGTGCCGGTGACGATCAACGGCAAGACGGACGTGCGCGCCTTGCCTGTGCCGGAGCAGGAGCGCAGCTCTCTGTCCCGTCCGTACGAAGCTCCGGCGACCGATGCCGAGCGGGCGTTGGCGGAGATCTGGTCGCGCGTGCTGCAGGTGGAGCAGGTCGGGGTGACCGACAACTATTTTGAACTCGGCGGGGATTCGATCCGCTCCTTGCAGATCTTGTATCAGGCGCGGGCGGCCGGGATCGAAATCGGGATGCAGGAGCTGTTCAAGCACCCGACGGTGCGCAGTCTGCTGCAGGCGATCGCGACGGCGGGAGAAGCGGAAAAGGGAGGAGCGGCAGAAGCCGAGCTGCTCAGCGAAGCAGACCGCGCCTTGCTCTTGCCGGGGATCGAAGACGCCTATCCGCTGTCCCAATCGCAGCTGGGGATGCTCTTCCACAGCAAGATGGACGCCGGCCAGCATCTGTATCACAACGTTCACAGCTTCAAGCTGCAAGCTCCTTATCAGGAAGCGGCATGGAAAAAAGCGGTCGGGGAGATGGCTGCGCGCCATGCGATCTTGCGGACCTCGTTCGATCTGACCACATACAGCGTGCCGATGCAGTTGGTGCATCGCGAGGCCGAGGTGCCGATGGTGTTCGAAGACCTGCGCGGCCAAGCGGCCGACCGGCAGGCCGCGTTCCTTGACGCTTGGATTGAAAATGAGCGCGCGCATCCGATCGACTGGACGCAAGCTCCGATCCTGCGCTTTGCCTTCCACCGTTTGGATGAAGCGACATTCCATCTGGGCATCACCGAGCATCACGCGATCTTGGACGGGTGGAGCGTGGCGACGCTGCAGACCGAGTTGTTCAGCCTGTACCTGCACCATCTGGGGCTGGCCGAACCTTTGCCCGCGCCGCCCGTCGCGTCATACAAAGAGTTCATCCGCCTGGAACAAAAGGCGCTCCGTTCGGAGCAGACCCAAGCGTTCTGGCGGGAGCGGCTGTCCGGCGCGACATTGAACCAACTGCCGCGCAGACAGGCCCGCATCGGGGAAGAGCTGCCGTCGGCGATGGGGATGGAACGCGTGGCGATCGCGCCCGAGCTGTCCGAAAAGGTGACCGGACTGGCCCGCCAGCTCGGCGTACCGGTGAAAAGCGTGCTGCTGACGGCGCATCTGCGGGTGGTCAGCCTGCTGTGCAGCCAAGACGACGTGCTGACCGGGGTGGTGTTCAACGGCCGCCCGGAACAGCAGGACAGCGAGCGGACGCTGGGCATGTTCCTGCACACGCTACCGCTGCGCGTCGAGCCGACGTCCGCTTCCTGGCGCGAACTGATCTTTTCCGTTTTTGAAAAAGAGCAGGAGACGCTGCCGCACCGCCACTATCCGCTGGCGCAGATCCAGCAGGATCAAGGCGGGCAGGAACTGTTTGAGACGTTCTTCAACTACACCCACTTCCATGTGTTAAACGAAGTGGAGGAGTATCCGCATCTGCAGGTCGTGGACGAAAGAGGGCATGCGGACACCTCATTTGCGTTTGGCGCCGAGTTTGGCTTGGAGCTCGATGCGGCGGTGCGGCTGGACTTGCGCTACGACCAGGCCCAATTTTCCCAAGAGAGCATCGGGCGCATCGCAGGCTATTTCCGCGCGGTGCTGACCGCGATGACCGAAGATGCGGACGCCGAGCACAAGCGGGTGAACCTGCTGTCTCCGGCCGAACTCGGGCAGTTGGCGGCGTGGAACGAGACGGAGCGCGACTATCCGGTGCATTGCATCCACGACCTGTTCGCACAGCAAGTTGCCAAAACGCCCGACCGCACCGCGTTGCAGTTTGAAGGGGAAGAGTGGACCTATGGACACTTGAATGCGCAGGCGAACAAGATCGCCCGCGTGCTGCAGGCGCAAGGAGCAGGCGCGGAGACAAAAGTTGGCCTGCTGTTCGAGCGTTCCCTGGAGCTGGTGGCGAGCTTGTACGGCATCATGAAAGCGGGCGGCGCGTACGTACCGTTCGACCCGGAGTTCCCGGAAGCGCGCTTGCAGGAGATGTTCGAAGATGCGGGCATCGGCGTGCTGCTCACTCAGCGCAAGTGGCTCGATCTGGTGCCGCCGAGCATCGGCACGGTGCTGGTCGCGGAAGACCTGCTGGCGGAGGCTGCCGGGATGGATGGCGAAGCGGACTTCGAACCGGCGCCGTACGACCCGGACACGCTGGCTTATATGATCTACACGTCCGGCTCGACCGGCAAACCGAAAGGCGCGATGATCACCCACCGCAGCATCTGCAACCGCATCCTCTGGATGCAGGAGCAGTACGGGCTGACGGCGGAGGATGTCGTGCTGCAAAAGACGCCGTACAGCTTCGACGTGTCGGTCTGGGAGTTCATTTGGCCGCTGGTGACCGGGGCGAAGCTGGTGCTCGCCCGTCCGGGCGGACACAAAGACCTGCGCTACCTGAGCGGACTGATCGCCGCGCAGGGCGTGACGACGCTGCATTTTGTGCCGTCGATGCTGAATGTGTTCGTCGAAGCGGCCGACCCGGCGCTTTGCGCGAGCCTGCGCTTGGTGTTCTGCAGCGGGGAGGCCTTGCCGTTCCCGCTGCAGCAGAAATTCCTCGCGCGGTACACCGCCGAGCTGCACAACTTGTATGGCCCGACGGAAGCGGCGGTCGATGTCACGTACTGGCAGTGCCGCCCGGACAGCCCGTGGCCGCTGGTACCGATTGGGCGACCGGTCGCGAACACGCAGCTGCACATTCTCGATGCCCAGCTGCAGCCGGTGCCGATCGGTTCGGTCGGCGAGCTGTACATCGGCGGCGTGCAGGTCGGGCGGGGCTATCATGACCGCGCGGAGATGACTCGCGAGCGCTTCCTCGACGATCTCTTCCGCACCGGAGGCCATTTGTACCGCACCGGGGACTTGGCGCGCTTCCTGCCCGATGGCAACATCGAGTATCTGGGGCGCAACGACAGCCAGGTGAAGATTCGCGGGCTGCGCATCGAGCTAAGCGAGGTCGAGCGCGTGCTGAGCGAGCACGAGGCGGTGCAGCAAGCGGTCGTCGCGGCTCCGAAGGGCAGCAACGGCGAGCCGGTCCTCGTCGGCTATACAGTCGCCGACCCGGCGCGCCGGGAGGAGATCGAAGCGTATCTGCAGGCCAAATTGCCGCTCTACATGGTGCCGCAGCTCCTGCTGCTCGACCGGATTCCGGTCAACCACAACGGGAAAGCCGACTACAAGGCGCTCGCCGCCCTCGGAACCGGGGAAACGGAGAGCCGGGAACAGCTTCTGTCGCCGCCGCGCGATGAGTTGGAAGCGAAGCTGGTGCAGATCTGGGAAGAGCTGCTCGGCCAGCGCCCGATCGGCATCGACGATCATTTCTTCAAGATCGGCGGGCACTCGATCGCCGCGATCCGCCTGATCTCGCGAATCGCCCAGCGCTTCGGCCGCGAACTGCCCTTGAACGCGCTGTTCAAGCTGGCGACGATCCGCGAGCTGGCCGCTGCGCTTCGCGACCGCGACGAGGCGGCAGCATTTTCGCCGCTGGTGCGTTTTGCAGTCGGACAAGCGACAGGCACCCCGCTCTTCCTCGTCCACCCGATCGGCGGCACCGCGTTCTGCTACGCGCAGTTGGCGTCGCTTTTGCAACAGGACTTTGCGGTCTATGCCTTGCAGGCGTCCGGTCTCGCTTCGGTCGAAGCGATGGCCGCGTCCTACATCGCCGCGCTGCGCACGGAACAGCCTCATGGGCCGTACCATCTCGGCGGCTGGTCGTTTGGCGGCGTGGTCGCCTTTGAGATGGCGCGGCAGCTGCAGGCAAGCGGCGAGGAGGTCGCGATGCTGGCGCTGTTTGACAGCTTTGCGCCGGTCAGCTTGTACCGGCGGTCGGCGGCGAAAGGCGATGCGGACTTGCTGCACGGATTCCTGCGCGACTTGCTGGCGACGGCAGGCAGCGAGGCAGGAGGCCAACTGGAGCAGCTGTTCACAGCGCACGGCACGCTTGACGGGCTGTGGCCATCGCTGCGGGCACAGGGCATGGCGCCGGAGGAACTCGACCTGCCGGGACTGAAGAAACTGTTCCGCTTGTACGAGGCGAACGTGCGGGCCCAAGAGCAGTACGCCCCTGCGCAAAGCGTGTCCGTCCGGACCCTTCTCCTCCTCGCCAACGGGGGGGCACTCGATGCGGACGACCACCCGACGCTGGGCTGGAGCACGCTGATCGACGCACCGATTCAGCTGGCGAGCGCGGCAGGCGATCACTACGCGCTGCTGCAAGCGCCGGACGTTGAGGTTTTAGCCGAAGAAGTACAGCGTTTCTATCAGCAACTGATCGTGAGATAGGCAAGAAGCGTGCAGACGAACTCTGCACGCTTTTTTGTTATGATGGAGTGGAGATGGAGGGAACCCGATGAGACTTGCAATCCTGATAGCAGATGATGATCCGCATCTGCGAACTTTGGTTGGTTTTTATCTGCAAAAAGAAGGCTATCGCGTGCTTCCGGCGGAGGATGGAGCGGCGGCGTCGCGGCTGCTGGAGGAGGAGCGCGTGCATCTGGCGATCGTCGATGTGATGATGCCGGGCTATCAGGGCGACGCGCGGACGATCGATGTGACTTCAAACCGTTCGAGCCGTTGTTTTGGCCGCAAATTTGCCAGTGCCAAATAAAGCTACTCGTTACAAAGTATCAGGGAAATGCCCGAAGTGTAACCACGAAACCGAGTTGAAAATGGAGCAGATTAGTTAAGATCACGATGGCTTGACATCACACGGAATGGTGAAAGTCGTTACTCGGCCGAGCCGCCCTTTCTAACTACAGGGCATTTTTATTTCTTTCCGAGTCGCTGCACAAGGTGTCCGGTGCATATTTGCGAAGTGCAAGCCTAAAAGGGGAGATGATACTTTGAATGAGTTTTTTTTGCCACCAACAGATCATATTGATAATGGTTTTGCAGCGACTGCAGACACTTTCCAAAAAACCGCAGACTTCTTGTTTCAATCAAAGGAGTATGCAGAAGAGATGGGTAATTTTGGAACAACGTACATCCCCATGCCTGTTCAGTATTTGTATCGCCATTCAATCGAGCTGTACTTGAAATCAATAATTATAAGACTGCATCGATCACTTAAACTGCCTTTTGATCAGGACGATTACAAGAAATTTCAGCAAGCCGGAAATCAGTTCCGGCTTTTTTACGTTGGATAGAGTGACCGTAGACATTCACCCATCCCGCAAGAGCCACATAGGCTATACAACACTCTTGTCAAAGTGAGGTGGAAACAACGTGTTGAGGAGCGGTCAGAAGCCGCCGAACCAGCGGGATGGAGTGGATGTGATCGATCAGTACCGCAACGGGGAGGTGGCGCTGAACGAAGCACTAAGACGGCTGTACGGATCGGGGAGCCCTCCTGCGGTGCGCAGAGAAGGGAACCGTTCGACGCAGTCAGAGATGCAGCGCTTTCAGCAAATTTTGAACGAGCTAGACTCGATGATCGGCCTGAAGCAAGTGAAGACGTTGGTCAAGGAGATCTATGCATTTGTGCAAATCCAACAAAAGCGCGCCCAAGCGAAACTAGCCACGGAGCCGATCGTGTTGCATATGATTTTCAAAGGGAACCCGGGCACGGGAAAGACGACGGTCGCCCGCATTCTCGCAAAACTTCTGCGCGAGATGGGCGTGCTGTCCAAAGGACATCTGGTCGAAGTGGAACGCGCCGATCTGGTCGGGGAGTACATTGGACATACGGCGCAAAAGACGCGGGACCACATCAAAAAAGCATTGGGCGGTATTATGTTTATCGATGAAGCGTATTCCCTAGCACGCGGCGGTGAAAAAGATTTTGGGAAAGAGGCCATCGACACGATGGTAAAAGGTCTGGAAGATCACAAGAATGACGTGGTGATCATCTTGGCCGGGTATGGTCATGAAATGGATCTGTTCTTGCGCACCAACCCTGGCCTGCCGTCTCGTTTCCCGATCGTGGTGAACTTTGAGGACTATAGCGAATCGGAATTGATGCAAATCGCCGACACGATGCTTCGCAAGCGCGAATACAAATTGTCATCGGAAGCGTCAAGCAGACTGCGCACATTCCTGCGCAACTCGGCCACAAGTGGCCAGCGTAACTTTAGCAACGCCCGCATGGTGCGCAATGTCATCGAAAAAGCGGTGCGACTGCAAGCGGTACGACTGCTCGAGGCTAGCAGTCCGACGCGAGATGAGTTGATGAAGATCGAGCCGGACGATTTGGTTTTGGGAGAGGGACTCAGACATGAGGAACTTTCTCGTGATTGGGAGCACCACCGTAGGTAAGGCAAAGTTGTCTACGCGGGATATGAGTATAGGTATATCGATAGTTTGCCCCTATAGGGTATGCTACCTCCGAATGTAAAAGTCATAAAAAGCCGCCTCAGCATCACGCTGAGGCGGCTTTTTGCCTGGAAGTCTATTCGTCGCCGATCCCGGACCACAATTTCTGCATTTCGGTGTTCGTCGCCAGCATTTCTTGAAGTGTGCCTTCCGCTGCCACTTTACCATCTTGAAGCAAAATGATGTGATCAGCGCGCAGTAAGGCAGATTTTCGGTGGGAGACGACTAGGCAGGTTGTCTCTGCATTCTCGAATGTGCGCTCCCATAACAGGCGTTCGGTTTCTACATCTAAGGCGCTGGACAGATCGTCAAACACGAGCAACTCAGGTTGTCGCACAAACATGCGCGCGGCTGCGGTGCGTTGCACTTGACCACCGGAGGGGCGGGCACCTTTCGTGCCAACCATCGTTTGCAAGCCTGTGCTCATGTCATGCAGATCGCGTTCCATGACCGCTTGGTGAACAGCTTGTTCGATTAACGCTTCGTCTGCCTCGAGGCCCATCAAGATGTTGTCTTGAATCGTATCGGTGAACAGTCGAGGCGACTGCGGCGTATAGCTGCTTCGCGGCGGAAGGAAAAAAATAGAAAAACCCGCCCTTTCTGCGGTGAAAGGTACTTGACGAGTAATTTCCAATAATGCTTTAACGGAACGGAATCGGATGGATCTGATTTCGTCATGATGGGAATCCTTTCCAAGTCAGGTAAAGGCGATCAAGCTTATCATAATACAATTGGTATTATTTTGAATATAACTATTAACAGAATTTCCGATAAATTTATGATCTAGATTTCATTGATAGAAGGTTCAAGTCTGGCGATCGCAACTCTTCATCCATGCGGAGGTAGGTATTTTTATGAAATTCAAGCAATAACGTTTGATAAGTCCCATTGTTCCTCGCACAGGTAATCACAATTTCTCTGCGCCCACATACGCTGTATCAACCTTTTCGAAAGTGAGGTGGGAGCATTTTGTATAAAAGTTCGCAAGGGAAGAAGTTGCGGCTGCGCTTGATCAGGAACGGAGACGAACGGATGCGCATCGAGCCGGACGATTTGGTCTTGGGGGAGGGACTCAGACATGAGGAACTGTCTCGTGATTGGGAGAACCAACGTAGGTAAAACGATCTTCTGCATCAATTTTGCAGAATATTTAGGTCTCCAACGCATGGAAGTTTTTTTTCAACTTCCTGACGGCACCACTCGGCAGCGCAAACTGGACATGGTGAGCGCCAGACAAGAATTATCAGGTACTGGTTTGCACAAGACTCGCAACCTGCAATCGATCCAGTTGGAGTTGCCCAGAGGAAAAGGCGTGCGACACTTTAAGCTGACCGACTCGACCGGACTTGCTGACGGCATTCACCCCGACCTCGAAATGCGGGAGGCGATGGCGCAAACGCTACAGGAGTTGCGTCACGCCGACTGCATCCTGCATCTGGTCGATGCAAAGGAAGTGCAGCGCGTCGGTGGCTTGCAAGCGCTAGGTGCTTTGGATCTGCAGATCGCCGAACTTGGTCAGCGCAAGAGCGGGTATCTCTGTTTGGCGAACAAGACCGATCTGCCGGAAGGAAAGAGCGGTTTTCGGCTATTACAAAAGGAATTGAAGGGACTTCATCTGTTGCCGATCTCGGCACTTTACCGCCAAGGGTTTCGGGAGGTGAAAGAGCATGTTTGGCGTCTGGTCTAGCCTGCTGGTCGAGTGGATCGGCATTGTGCTGGCAGGACTGACGATCAAACTGATGGACGATTGGCTGGATGTGGAATACGATCAGTGCGTCGGGCGGCACACGCTGGCGATCCGATTGGGGCGGGCCTGCCTGCCCTATGCACTGCTTGGGTTTGGCGTGGCGATGGCGCTGGCACCCCAGGTTGCATTGGCCCTGTTTCTAGCCGCTTATGCGATCGGAATGGGGCATGATCTGTTGGAGAAGATGCCGACCCGCCTGCCCGGGTGGGTCGAGTCGGCCATCGTGCTCGCCATCTCGGGCTGGGCGACCAGCATCGGCTTGACGTTGTGGGCGCTGTGCGTGATGGCGATGATCCAATTGCTCGATGATCTGATGGATTTGCAATATGATCGCCGTTCAGGTCAGAATAATTTGGCGATTCGTTTTGGATTTGTGGAAGTGACGTTGGCGATGTTTATCTTTCTGCTCGCCTCAGTCCTGCTTTCACCGATGAAAACGGTACAGGTGCTGGTCGCCGCCCCGCTGGTGCATATGATCATTGCGCAATTTGGTGGAATCGGGTCGCGTAAAAGGGGGTAGCAGACGTGACAGAACTGCTCATGATGGCGCTTTTTCTGCTCGTCGTACTGATTGGGTACGCGCTGGGACGGCGGGTCGGTCACGTGGCTGGGATGCGGGAAGGACGCATCCTGTCACACATCGAACTACGGGAAGAGTCTTTGCGAAAAGGCGTCTGTCCGATTTGTGACAAATCATATCTACAGTAGGCACTCCGCACAAAGGGTGCCTCTTTTTGTGTCTAAATGAAGGGCGATACTTTATGAGGGAAGTATAGATAAAGTATCAAATGAATGGGAAGAGAGTGTTGAGCATCAAAGATATGCTCGACGTGGTTTCCATCGTGGGGATGGCGGGGCGGTTTTCAGGCGCGGATGATGTAGTGCAGTTTTGGAAGAATCTGTGTGAGGGCCTTGAGGCAAGCACCGTGCAGGAGTTGACCTTTGACGTGGAAGAACTCATCATTGCGCAACTTAGAAGAGCTAGAGGACGAATCGGCGCGCTCCTTGTCACATTCGCCCGAATCATCTAATTTCCGTGGAAATCAAATTTTGTGTATATAATAGGGAGATGTGAAATGGCATCCTTGTCAATCTTCGTTTGATTTGGTGTTGCCCGTAGTGGAGGTGTTTGTTTCGTATGTTTTTGGTGGGCTTGTATTTGGCAGCCATCGTGGCGGCCAATCTCTCGGTGGCACTGTTCGGACCGGCATCGACGATCATCAACGCATTTTTGTTCATCGGTCTCGATATTACGACCCGGGACGCGTTGCATGAGCGCTGGCAGGGCAGGAAACTCTGGCTGAACATGGGACTGCTGGTGCTGGTCGGTTCGATCCTCTCTTACATTATGTACCGCGAGGCAGCACAGGTCGCACTTGCTTCGTTTGTGGCGTTCGCCTTATCGGGCATCGTCGATACGGTCGTCTATCATCTGATGCGTCGTTATCCGAGGTTTGTCAAAGTCAACGGCTCCAACGTCGCCTCGGCTGCGATCGACTCGGTCACGTTTCCGACCATCGCGTTTGGTATGTTCATCCCGTGGGTGGTGGCAGGACAATTTTTGGCTAAGGTGCTGGGCGGCTACGTCTGGTCGCTGTTGTTGATCCGAAAAAGAGAGAGGGCCTAGGCGCCCTCTCTTTTTGTTGAGCTGAGTAGCTTCGAGGATCAGGATCAGCGAGAGCGCTGTCCTTAGCTACTGCGGACTGTTTCGCCAAAGAGAACGTGTTCAATCAGTCTTCAGGTCGATGGCGTATCCGTTTGAGATAGTAGAGGCTGCTTAGCAAAAAGGCGAGTGCACAGGCGATGATCAGCCAGGTTTGGTTCGGGTTATACCACATGCGTACTTTGTACCAAGTGGCCGGGAACTTGATCAAGTCGCTCAGGCCAAACTCTTCTTGGTCACCAGTGGCGAGCACATATTTGCCGCTTTGGCCTGCTGGGTCGTAGACGGCGATGTAGTAGGTGCCAGGCTCAAGCGTCTTGGAGATCAGTTGGCGTTCAAGGTAGGTCGTTTGCGTGAAAGGTTCGTAAAATTCGTCCGCTTCCCCTTTCCAAAGCAGAATGGCACGTCCGAGCGCTGGCGGGAGATCGAGCGGATAATTTGGCGGTTCGTTGGTCGTCGGTAATCCTGGACCAAAGAGAACGAACGCTGGGCCGAACGTTTCAGACTGCGGCTGTTTGGGGACGGAGAGGCGAGCGTAAAACGGTGCAGCTTCGGTCAATGTGATTTTGTAGACATCGACAGCACGCGGCGTTTTTAGTTCACCGTACGTGGCATAGGAGACGGACGGGGAAGGAATTTCATAGGCTTGCTCATAGCCTCCGATGTTGCGCTCAACAAATATTGGCTTGTGTGCCATCACCGAGGCCGGGAGAAACAGGGCGGCTACGAGAAGTGCCAACGCGTACAGAATTAGATGAGAGCGTTGAGGTAAGAAGCGCTTGCTGGTTCGTTTCATCGGGACAGTCACCTCCTTGTACCAGACATATGCATAGGGTAAGATGAAAATGAAATGACTGACCAGTGAATTTGGATTCCTTCCGGACAAGGTGAAGATACATAGAGAATGGTGGATGGATCATGTCGAAGAAAATGCTTTTGATCTCCTACTTTGCGCCGCCGATTTTAAATGCGGAATCGATATTAGTAGCGAAAACGTTAAAGTTTCTGTCGCGGGAGTATGCGGTGGATATGCTTACGGTTGGCAAGGAGTCCGATTTTAAAGAGGATCAGTTTTTGGTGGAGGAGATGGGCCCTGCGGTCAACGTGATCCGCGCGGCCAATCCGAAGCCGTCGTCGAGGGTGTTGCGCAAAGTGTATCGCGAGGCGATGGCGAGGTTGACGGCGATCGACAATCCGATTTGGATGCGCGAGGCGAAGCGGGCGATGGCGAACTTGAAGGGCGATTATGATGTGCTGTACAGCCGTTCGCAGCCAGGTGCGAGCCATGTGCTGGCTTTGGAAGCGAAGCAGCGGTGGGGAATTCCTTGGGTGGCGCAATTTAGCGATCCGTGGGGGCACAATCCGTATCATCCCCTGCATGGGAAGACGAAAGCGGTCGTCGAACAGTATGAACGGCAAGTGATCGAGCAGGCCGATCACTTGATTTTTCCAACGCTTGAGATGCGCGATTTGTACGCGAATGTGTACAAAAGTGCAGGCGTGATCGAGCGCGCCACCGTACTGCCGCACCATTTTGATGCTGAATTGTACCGCGGGAATGCACCGCAGAGGAGCGATGGAACGATTGTGATGTCGTACATCGGCGACTTTTACGGGCTGCGTTCCCCAGCCCCGCTGATCAAAGGTCTGACCATTTTGCAGAAACATCGTCCCGATCTGGTAAAGCGCTTAGAACTTCAGGTCGTAGGCAATGTGGAACGTTCGTTTCACGGGTTGCTAGAGGACGCACAACAGCAGTTGGGATTGCGTGTGAATCGCGTGGGACAGGTACCGTTTCGAAGGAGTTTGGAGCTGATGGCTGAGAGTGATCTGTTGCTTTTGGTCGATGCGCCAAGCGATGTGAATTTGTTCTTGTCGTCAAAATTGATCGACTATCTGGGGGCGTATCGCCCGATTCTGGGGATCACGTCCACGAAAGGGACGGCGGGCCGTCTCCTCAACGAGTACGGCTGGCAGGTGCATCATCCGGAGGATACAGCGGCGATTGCAGAGGGGTTGGAAGCGTACTTAACCGGACTTCCACAGTTGCAGGAACAGGCACGACAGATGGAGATCGACCGCTTCCGCTCGGAAAGTGTGGTGGCCGAGTTGGTCAGGATCTGTCAGCGCATCCAGCGCGGGCAATAGCGGGGGAGCGAGCGTACAGCACGACTGCTCGGCTCGCTTCCCATCTTGCATGCCACCGTGCAGAAAGTTAGAGTGTAGTGAAAAAGAGCAGGCACTTCCTCACGCCGTGAGTGAAGTGCCTTTGTTGTATCAAAAAGCACCGCCGAGGCGGTGCTGGTCACTGCTTAGAGCGCTTCCCAAGCGCTTTTGATTTTCTGTTGGTTATAGCCCATGATCACTTCGTCGCCGACGAGAAAGACCGGTGTAGCGCTGGCACCTAAGTTGATCAGGTCTTGCATGTGCTTGTCGTCTTGGCGGATGTCGCGGTCTTCGAAAGGGATGTTGCTGTTGGTCATCCATGCTTTCGCTTCAAAGCAGGGCGGGCAGGTCGGTTGCGTGTAGATGACGACTTTTTTGTTGGCCATGTTGATCAGCTCCAAACTTATTTTTCTTCATCATAAGCGAGTGATCGAACGATTTCTGTAAGCGGGAAAACAGAATCGGGTAAAATCGTCAAGACAGCGTTGCCTAAGAGATGCTATACTTTGAGTTGCGTTTGTAACCCTGCGTGGAGCAAAGGAGAGTGCCGTGTTCGTGTTGGTTCTGAAAAAGGTTTCGTTCCCTGTGTTGATTGCGGCTACGGCTGCTGTGCTATTTGCTGTTTTTCAAGTTCAAAGCTGGGGGATGTACAGCTTGGTCGTTCTGCTCCTCGCCCTGCTAGGGACGAAGCAAGATGCGAATGAGATTTCGTGGCGCAAGTTTTTACCGGCCGGCTTCATTACGCTGTTCGCCTTTTATATGATCTACAAATATGGCGGGCCTATGTGGAATGAAGTGATCTCATTTCAAACGAAGAACATTCGCCATTTTTTCCAGTGGAATGAGTGGTTCAATTCGATCCCGTTTAATGATGCAGCTTGGGCGCGCGTGTGGCAGCCGGAATGGTTGACCAACTATCTGGCTTGGGTGTATATGAACGGCTTTACGCTCTCCTATTGGATCTGTGTAATCCGGGCGTTTTTTACGAAGGATGTGAAGCGCCTCGCACTGTACTCACTGGCTGGGTATCTGTTGCAGGTTCCTTTGATTTTACCCTTTTATAATACGATCTTGCTGCAAGAAGTCTGGTTTGTGCAAGGCACTCCCGACTTGTTGGCACGGCCACTGACGCCGGAGCAGCAGTTTACGACCGCGTGGAATTGCTTCCCGTCGATGCATACGTCGATCGCGTTTGCGGCGATCTTGCTGTCGTTGCGGGAGAAGAGCCGCTGGTATAAGTGGGTGATCGGGTTTTATTGCTGGTCGATCATTTTCTCGACTTTGTATTTGAAGATCCATTGGGTCATCGATATGTTTGCTGGAATGCTGTTTGCCTATGGATGTGTGAAATTAGCCGATCTGATTGTGAATTCGAAGTGGTTTGCTCGCTTTGTGGAGCGATTCTTGGCACTTGGCGAATGGCTTCAGGAAGGGCGTATGCCAACACAGTCAGCGAGGGTGGAAGTTGCGACTGCTGAAAAGGAAGATGAGCGAGATGTCAAGTAAGGTCGGGACGAAAAATCCCGACTTTTTTTGTTAGGTTGCTCACATTCGGGGAAAATAAGGTATGCTAGTATTGGTTTAGAAAGTAAAGTTACTTTTTAGGGGAGGAAGAATCGTATGGCGATGCAAGTGATTCCGGCAGCCGATCGGTATCATTCGAAGATTGATTGGTTGGAAAGCTACTGGCATTTTTCGTTTGATCAGTATTATGACCCGAGCAACCGTAACTTTGGAAATTTGCGTGTATTTAATGAGGACTGGATTCAACCGAACACAGGCTTTGGGATGCATCCGCACCGTGATATGGAAATTGTGACATTTGTGGTGTCAGGAGAAGTGACCCATGAAGATTCGATGGGGAATAAAGGCGTGATCAGGGCGGGGGAAGTGCAGCGGATGACTGCGGGCACCGGTGTGTTCCATTCGGAGTATAACAATTCTCCAGATACGGTTGTCCATTTGCTGCAAATGTGGGTTTTTCCTAATGAAGTGGGACTTACCCCGTCTTGGGAGCAAAAGTCGTTTCGAAATGATGAGCGGAAAAACGTGTGGCTTCCGGTGGTCTCCGGGACACCCAAGGGAGAAGCGCTCGGGATTCATCAGGACGTGACGTTCAATGTGGCCTCGCTGGATGCTGGAAATGCATTGCATCATGAATTGGGCAGCAAGCCAGCCTACCTCTTTGTGATTAACGGAAGCGTGAAAATTGGGAATACGCTTCTGGCAAAGGGGGATCAGGTGAAGATGGTGGAGGAAGAGCACTTGGCGCTGGAGGCGAGCGAGGATAGCGAATTGATTTTGATCGAATTATAAGGAACGGGCAGCGTGGTTGCTTGGGCAGAGAAGTGAAACAGGAGTTCGCAAAGTTAGTGCGGACTCCTGTTTCTGTTACTCGACGACGGTAAAGGGGGCAGAGATCGTGATGGTTTGGGGCGGCTCGGTGTTCATCATGCCGTGGTCCATCGAGGTGAGGTCCACAGAGACTTTGATTTCATAGGCACCCGCTTTGACATTTTGTTGCTGTACATCGTCTTTCGCTTGCAGTTTTACCTGATGGGTGATCGTTTGATCCGGCTTGAGTTCTTTGACGCCCATCATTTCGATACAGTGTTTTGCTTCACCTTCTGGCACGAGCGCGAATTGACTTTGGTTGATCGGAACAAAAATGTTGACTCCGGTGTCGCAACCGTTGTGGGTTTGGAGAAACATTGTTTTTTGGGTGGTGTTGCGAATGTGGGCTTGAATGATCATCTCTTCGCCCGGCTTGTATTTGATCTTGCTCGCTTTAACGATCACTTCGAGACCGTTCGACTCCGCTTTGTGGAACAGGCCAGGAATTTCTTCGTTTTGCGAAGCGGCCGGTTGCTGGTCGGCTTGCCCGGTCACAACGTCTTTTGTCCCGCATCCAACAAGGCCCGTCAATACCGCGCAACTGAGCAGTACAGTCAGCGCTTTTTTCATGATCAGCACCTCCAGTGTGTTTGTGTTGTATATGACGCAACGAACTTGCGTATGGTTACATGAAAAAGGAGCCCTGTTGATTTTAGGGCTCCGCTTCGCAGTATAGCATGTCCAATCGTGGTGATGTGCATGTATTTTTTGGAAGCAAAAATTATGCCAAACGGCGACCGATCGTGGGACGATAGGAGGAGCTGATCGGGGTGTCGATCCAGATTGCGTACACAGGTTCTATTTCGTCGCGAATGTCTAATGGAAGAAATGACGGTGATAGATGTAATTTTCACTTAAAGGCATAAAGGCATGCAATCTGATAATCTCCGATCGTTCTAGCAACCGTACTGATCGCAAAGTTTCGTGCCGATCTCACAGTGTTAGAATGACAATAAGCGAATAGAGTCGTTTTCCATTTTTACAACATTCGGTAAACATGGTGCGAAAACGCCGTTCCAAAATCTCTTGATCCATTGCCAGAGAGTCGATTCTTTACGAATCGACTCTCTTTATATTTCTTCATATGTAAAAACAAAGTACCTATCTCGTCCAAGTTTTTCTGTTACATAATGTGCGGATACACATGATTCTGACTGCTCTCCACTCTCCAAATTCATGCTCAAGTAAACGATATCGATCCCTTTGTCTCGCAAACTTTGAAATTTTCTTCGATTGTGTGCTACTGCGAAAACTTCAACACTGCTGGTGAATGGTTGATCTGTAGTGATTTGCTCCTTGAAATAAGTCGCAAAAAGTAAGTGCTATCTTACTAGAGTTTCGCAATTTTAAACTTTCCGAAATTGGCTATTGTAATTTCCGAATAGATGTATTAGTCTAAAAACAGAGCTCATAACAACGAAGGGGAGAGATTACATTGAAAAAGAAAACAGCATTTTTTACAGCTTTAGCTTTGGGCGTCACTGCTTTTGCAGGCATGACACCGGGCGCAGCTCCGCAGGCAGAAGCTGCACAAGGACAACAAAAATATTTGGTAGTATTTAAAAATGAGTCGGCTCTTCCGAGCAACTTTGAAAGCATCTTGAGCAACGCTGGTGGTACCATCACGAAGACGCTCTCCGATTTGGGTGCTGTGCAAGTTGTGACCAGCAATCCGAACTTCAATAAAACGCTGAAATCTTCGCCGTACGTGCAATCGGTAGGTCTGGAAGGCACGATCTTCCCGGATACGATTGGTGAAGCTGTAGAACAGTTCTACCCGGAGCAAACGGCTTCCGTAACGCCTGACCTGTATAATACTTACCAATGGGACATCAAACAAGTTACGATCAACGGCGAGTCTTGGACGATGCAAGGTGGTACTGGTAAAACAACCGATGGCAAAGACATCGTCGTAGGTGTTATCGACACCGGTATCGACTACAACCACCCGGATCTGAAAGACAACTACCTCTACGGCAAATCGTTTGTACCGGGCATCTCCGATCCGATCGACCAAGCGGGTCACGGTACGCACGTTGCAGGGGCAATCGCTGCGAACGGTCGCGTGAAGGGTATCGGCCCAGACTTGAAAATCGCAGCATACCGCGTATTCGGTCCGACCGGCGGCGCGGAAACTTCTGACATCGCAGCAGCGCTGAAAGCGGCTGGCGATGACAACGTTGACGTTGTCAACATGTCGCTTGGTGGCTACAACTGGATTCAAGATCCGTCCAGCACCCCGAAAGATGTAATCGCTGACCAACTGCTGTTCGAACGCGCAATCTCGTACGCAACGAAAAAAGGTGTTACGGTTGTCGGTTCTTCCGGTAACAACGGGATGAACATCTCCAACCCGGCCCAACTGACGAAAGACATCTTCGGTCCGGATGCAAAAGGTGCCACCCTGCGTAGCCCGTCCTCTCCGCTGATGTTGCGCGTTGCATCGAACGGTATCGGTTTGAACCGCGCTTACTACTCCAACTATGGTGCGGCGCACATTCATGTTTCCGCTCCGGGCGGCGACTACGGTCCGCTGTGGGCACCGGGCCTGGATCCGTCTCTGCGCGATGCAAACGCACGCACCCTGAACACCTATCCGGGTGGCGGCTACGCTTGGATGATCGGTACCTCGATGGCTTCTCCGAAAGCTGCAGGTCTGGCAGGCGTTATCATCGCGAAAGCTGGCAAAGACAAGCTGACTCCGGCACAAGTTAAGAACAAAATCATGTCTACTACGACCGACATTCTCGACAAGGGCTTCGACAAGTACTCCGGCTTCGGTCTGATCAACGCGAAGAACGCTCTCAAATAGTTCTGAAAGATCGAAAGCACGCCTGTTGCAGGGCGTGCTTTTTTGTATGCCGCGCATGCAGGAACAGAAGTTCGATAAAGGCATGGCAAAATCTGCGGGCATGGGAAGGTGGAGAAGTGGGAATTTTTATGATCGTACTCGCAGGAAGCGGTGCATGAGACGAGCAAACGGTGTGCTTGTTCCGCATGGGTGAGAAGGCAGGATTTTCAGGGAGTGAAACGAATACATCCATGACTTGATAGTTTGACAGTAGAAGAAAAGGGGAATTTTGATGGAAGATGTTCGCAACATTTATTGTGTGGGTCGTAACTACCGACTACATGCGGCCGAGTTGGGGAATGAGGTGCCGACTACGCCGTTTCTGTTCTCCAAGCCGACTCATGCGCTGGTGCAGGCCGAAGGTCAGGAGATTGTACTGCCTGCCGATCAAGGCGAGATCCATCATGAACTGGAATTGGTGGTCATCGTAAATAAATCGTTTGTCCAGGGGATGAGCGTGGACGAGGCGGTTGATCGGATGTGTCTGGGCCTCGATCTGACCTTGCGCGATGTTCAGTCGGAGTTGAAGAAAAAAGGCCATCCGTGGCTGCGGGCGAAAGGGTTCAAAAATTCGGCAGTCGTCACGGCAGACCGCCCGTTTCCAGGCGTGAAAGGTGCATTGGACGTCGAGTTTCGCATGCTGAAAAATGGTGTGGAAGTCCAGCGTGGCAACATCGGGGATATGGTGTTCGACCTACAAGCGCTGTTTGAGTATACGGCTGAGCATTTCGGGCTTGGAGCCGGTGATCTGCTGTTCACAGGCACTCCAGCCGGAGTCGGAGCATTACAAGATGGCGATCATCTAGAGCTATTTTGGGGCGAAGAGTTGATGGGTTCTTGCACGATTCGCTTGCGTTAATCGAAATATCCCTTGTGCGCAGTGGCACAAGGGATTTTTGTTTGGTGATCGGGAAGGTTTGGGATTGTAAGGTTTATTTTTTATCAGATGAGAGCGATTCAAAATTTATTTAGATGAATCGGTTGAAGTAATCGTTTTCAACAATGTATAATTATAAGTAAATTCAAATGAAAGGTGGAACAGCCGGAACGAGCAAGATATTCGTTTTGGATGGAAGCTGGCAAAGAAGTACAGATCAGTTACGTGGCGTTGAATGTAAAGGCGCGGGCGGTGGCCGCTTGGCTGCAGAATTTGGATGCTGTAGGTGAGCGGGCGCTGCTGTTGTACCCTTCGGGGATGGAGTATGTGTCAGCCTTTTTTGACTGTTTTATATGCGGGCGTGCTGGCTGTGCCCGCTTACTCGCCACGACAAAATGGCAATTCGGTGCGACTGCGATCAGTTGTAAAGGATGCGGAGGCACGGTCTGTGCATACCACGTCGGGGATTGCCGCCATCGTGGAGCGCCAATTTTCCGACGTGATCTGCAGCGGCTTTCACATGGCGTTGCTATCTCCGATCTCGTTTCTTCAACAGCCGCTGCGCTGGTAGGAAGCGATCTCGCGCACAAAAGCGACGGTGAGCGACGGGCCCAATTTTGCCTATGAGCACAGTTTACAGAAGATTTCGGAAGAACAGCGGGACTAGTCGATACTTGATGAACTTTTCTAGTAGGAGGGCTATTTGTGGAACAATCCGTACAACAGTTGCCGTTGGTGCAGGTGCTGGCTGATCTGCCACGTACAAATGAAGTGAAAACGGTCGAATCTACACTCTCGCTCTCACAAGAGCTGCAAGCGGAACTGCGTGTTTTTGCGAAGCAGGCAGGGGTCGGCGATACACGTATCCTGCTCACCGCGTATCAAACGCTCTTATACCGTTATACGGCTGAGCAGGAAATTGCCGTGCTCGCACGAGTTTCTGAAGACCGCGGCATCGCGTTGTGGTCGAGCCTCTCGGACACGATGTCATTTCAGGAGCTGTTACAAGCAGGGCAAGTGCAGGAGGTGTCGTTGGCGACTGTCAGTGCGCATCCGCTGATACTCGATTTGTCTGCCGATACGGTGCGCTGGAGCTACAACGGTGCTCTTTATTCGCAAGAGTTGATCATGCGCCTGAGCCAACATTTTCTCCTTTTGCTGGGTGGGGCTGTCCAAGAGCCGGAGCGGATGCTGGGGCAACTTCCTTTGCTGACCGAACGGGAGCGTCGCGAATTGGCAGCGAAGGAGGACGAACTGTCGGGTGGTGATGCACCACTATTGCATCTTCAAGTGGATGCGCAGGCTGAGCGCTGGCCGAACAAGGTCGCGTTAGAATTCCAAGGGGCGACGCTCACCTACGGCGAACTGCAGGAACGAAGCAATCGCTTGGCCATGTACTTGTGTGCACAAGGTGTCGGGCCGGAAGTGCTGGTCGGTCTGTATATGGAACGGTCGCTCGACGTCGTGGTCGCGATCTTGGCGATTTTTAAAGCGGGCGGGGCTTATGTTCCGCTCGATCCAAAGCTACCGCAAGACCGAATTCAATTTATGCTAGAAGATGCGGCGGTGAACGTGCTGGTCACCTATCAACACCTGCTCGACCAGCTTCCCGAGACGGAGTGCCGTGCCGTGCTGCTCGATGCGGAAGCGGGGGCGATCACGCAGCAGCCCGACATGCGTCCGGAACTGGGGGCGGCAGGCCACAACTTGGCCTACTTGATTTACACCTCGGGATCGACAGGTAAGCCGAAAGCGGTGATGGTCGAACACCGCCACGTCATGTCCACGTTGGAGGCGACCGTGCACCATTTTTCATTTACGGAAGATGATGTGATGCCGCTCATTGCATCTGTCGCTTTTGACATCTCGTTTTTGGAGATGTTTGTTGCGCTGGTTTCCGGTGGGAAGACGGTCATCATCGCTCACGAGCAGGTGCTCGATTTTCCACGTTTGATCGAAACGATCAAAGGATTTACGGCGCTCCATGCCGTGCCGAGCTTGATGCGGCAGATTGTACAATCGATCGGAGAACTTGGTGGGACAGCAGAGGAGTATGGGCAGATGCGCTTGCTACTCGTCGGCGGCGATGCGGTTGCACCCGACCTGTTAGCAGAGATGCACAGCGCGTTTCCAAATGCGGAGGTTCACGTGATGTACGGCCCGACGGAAGGGGCGATCATCTGCTCCACCCACCATGCCAAACGCCAAGAGAAAATTGAGGGCTACCCGATCGGGAAAAGGCTTGGAAATGCGTGGATGAGGGTTTACGACGGGCATGGGAATCTGATGCCGCTTGGGGTGCCTGGCGAACTGTATCTTGGGGGACACGGGGTCACCCGCGGTTATCGCGGGCGCGAGGATCTAACCGCAGAAAAATATGTGGAGCTCGACGGAACGCGTTGGTACCGCACAGGAGATCTGGTGCGGCGCTTGGCCGACGGGACATTTGATTTCTTGGGCCGAATCGACAATCAGGTGAAAATTCGCGGGTTTCGCATCGAAATCGGGGAGATCGAAACACGGCTTGCAACTCATGTGGCAATTAATGAAACGGTAGTGACGGCCCGTGCGGATGGGGACGGGGAGAAGCGTCTGGTCGCTTATCTGGTGCTTGAGTCGGAAGTGAGCGCTCCGACGGTGTCCGAACTGCGCGAACACTTACAAGTAGCGTTGCCCGACTACATGGTACCGTCTGCTTTCGTCTACCTGTCCGAGTTTCCGCTCAACCCGAATGGCAAGATCGACCGCAAACGCTTGCCTGAGCCGGAATGGACTTCAGAAGAAGGCTATGCAGCACCGCGCACACAGGTTGAAGAGCTAGTGTGCGGCGCGTTCGCAGATGTGCTTGGCGTGCGGCAGGTCGGCATTCGCGACTCCTTTTTCGAACGAGGCGGCAACTCGCTGCTGGCGACACAGGTCATCTCACGCGTCCGCCGAGCGCTCAACGTGGAACTTCCAATGCAAAGCCTCTTGGAGGCGCAGAGCGCAGAAGAACTGGCCCGTGAGTTGGAACGGATATTGGCTAGCGGGGAGGCAGCACGGGGCACCGCGATTTCCCCCGTCCCGCGGATGGGTCGTGAACCGCTGTCGTTTGCCCAGCAACGGATGTGGTTTTTCGATCAATTGGAAGGGAGCAGCGCGCTGTACAACGTGCCTTATGCCCTGCGCTTGACGGGGCCGCTCGATCGAGCCGCTTTCACGCGGAGCATCGAAACCATCCTCGGGCGTCACGAAGCGCTGCGCACGACCTATGTCGATGAGAGCGGTCAACCGCATCAGGTGATCGCGCCATTTAGCCACGGTGGAGCGGCGGTGACGTTTCACCCGCAGATGGATGAAGAGATAGCTCTGCAATGGTTGCAGCGGGAGGCAGATCGTCCGTTCGATCTGGAAAACGGCCCCGTGTTGCGCGTCGAGGTCGTGCCCGTATTGGAGCATGAGCATCTGCTGTTGCTCAACTTGCATCATATCGCTTCTGACGGCTGGTCGATGGGGGTCTTGCTCCGCGAACTGGCGGAACTGTATCAAGGTAACTCCTTGCCAGAACTGCGCGTGCAGTATGCCGACTATGCGGCGTGGCAACGCGATTGGTTGCAAGGGGAGGTGTTGGAAGAACAGCTCGCCTATTGGTCAGACAAGTTGCAAGGCGCACCGGCCCTACTCGAACTGCCGCTCGATCATCCCCGTAAGGCGGTGCAGACCTATCGCGGTGCGGTAGAGTTTTTGACCTTGTCAAACGAGTTGAAAGCGAAGTTGGACAAGGTGGCGCGGCAGGAGAATGTCACGTTGTACATGCTGTTGCTGGCAGCCTTCAAGGTGCTGTTGCATCGCTATACGGATCAAACTGATCAACTGGTCGGTTCACCGATCGCAGGGCGTCACTATGGTGGTGTGGAGGAGTTGATCGGATTTTTTGTCAACACGCTGGTGATGAGAACTGACCTGTCGGGCGACCCAGCTTTTGACGATCTGTTGGCGCAGGTGCGCACGACGACGCTGGAAGCGTATGCGCATCAGGATTTGCCGTTCGACAATCTGGTCGAAGCGTTGCAGCCAGAACGCAACCTGAGCTACTCGCCGCTTATTCAGACGTTTTTTGCTTTGCAGAACATGCCGATGCCCGACTTTTCGGTATCGGGGCTGGCGGCCACGCCGCTCGATCTGACAAGCAGCACAGCGAAATTTGATCTGGCGGTCGTCGTCGAAGAACGTGCGGGCGGCTTGCTTGCACGGTTTGAATATGCTTCTGACCTGTTTGAAGCGACGACGATCATGCGGATGGCCGGACATTTCCAAACTCTGCTCGAAGGAATCGCGACTGCATCTAACAGCCCGATCTCGCAACTGCCATTGCTCACTGGGATGGAGCAGCCCGTCTTGCATGGGACGATGCAAGAGCCGACGCGAGCGGTCTATCAGATCGTGGAGGAACAAGCGGCGCGGACGCCGGAAGCGGTGGCGCTGCGCATGGCGGAAGCGCAGATGACCTATCGAGAATTGAACGCTCAAGCCAACTCCTTAGCCCGCCACCTGCGCGAGTTGGGCGCGGGTGCTGATACGCTGGTCGGTGTGCTGATGGAGCGGTCGATGGAAGTCGCGGTCGCCTTGCTCGCCGTACATAAGGCAGGTGCCGCGTATGTACCGCTCGATCCGAAACATCCACAAGAGCGGATCGAATACATGTTGGACGATACTAAGGCACCGATCGTGATCACGCAAGCGCGCTTAGCAGGTCTGTTAACCGAAACGGGTGCACAGGTCGTGCAGATCGATGAACAGTGGACTGAGATCGCCAATCAACCTGTCCATAACCTCGATTTGGAGTTCTCGCTGAACCAACTGGCCTACCTTTTGTACACCTCCGGCTCGACCGGACGTCCAAAAGCGGTGATGGTGGAGCAGCAGAACTTGATCTCGTCGCTGTGGGCGAGTGTGGAGGAGTTTGGGTTTCGAGCGGGCGATGTGATGCCGTGGACCGCTTCTGTGGCGTTTGACATCGCGCAGTTTGAGCTGTTCTGCCCGCTGATGACAGGCGGAACGACTGTGATTTTGCCAGAAGACCTGTTGCTCGATTTTCCGCGCTGGGCCGAGGAAGTGCAAAGTTACACCGCGATGTTTGCCGTCCCGAGCCTGATGCGTCAACTAGTGCAGTCGATGCGGGAGGAAGGGCGCGCTCCGGCCGACTATGCCAACATGCGACTGCTATTCTGCGGCGGGGATGCGGTGTATGCCGACCTGTTGGAGATGCAGCACGAGATGTTTCCACAGGCCGATGTCTATGTGCTGTACGGTCCGACCGAAGGGACCATTTTGTGCACCCACTATCTCGCACGGCGCGGGAATTTGTCGGAGCGCTGTCTGCTCGGTACGAATCTGAAAAATGCCAATCTGCGGGTATGTGACCGCCACGGCAATCTCGTACCGTTTGGCGTGCCGGGCGAACTGATCGTAGAGGGGGCCGGGGTAGCACGCGGCTATCGAGGGCAGGAAGAGCTGACCGCAGAGAAATTTGGCAGCGGAGAAGCGGGCCGCTTCTATCGCACGGGTGACTCGGTTCGACTGTTGGAAAATGGACTGTTGGAGTTTCTGGGCCGCATGGACAGCCAAGTGAAGATTCGCGGCTTTCGGATTGAGGTCGGGGAGATCGAAGCGGTTCTGGGACGTCACGCGGCGGTGCGGGAAGCGGTGGTCACCGTCCGCGAAGATGTGCCGGGCGACAAGCGTCTGGCCGCTTATGTGGTCAAGCAAGACGAGGTGACCGCAAGTGTGCTGCGCGATCATCTGTCCGCATCGCTGCCAGAGTATATGGTGCCGTCCGCATTCGTATTTCTGGAGAAGTTTCCGCTCAACCCGAATGGCAAAATCGACCGCAACCGTCTACCAAAGCCGGAGGAGGACGTGCTGGATCGCGCGTCCGGTGGTGGGGCGCGGTCACAGGAGGAAGAATTGGTCGGCGGTGTCTTTGCGCAAGTGTTGGAACTGCCCGCTGTGGGGCGTGAGGATCATTTCTTTACTCTCGGCGGCCATTCACTTTTGGCGACACAAGCGGTAGCCCGGTTGCGCAAGCTGTTTGGTGTCGATCTGTCGGTCAAAGCGCTGTTCCAAGCGCCGACCGTGGCCAGCCTGACGGAAGAGATCATGCATCTTGGGCGCGGTGTGGAACTGCCGCCAATTCACATGGCCGAGCGGAACGGACTGTTTCCCGTATCGAACAACCAGCGCCGACTTTGGTTCATCGAACAGGTGCAGGCTGGCGACGGGCTGTATCACATTCCGCTGACGATCCGCATGCGCGGGGAGTTGAACCGAGCGGCGTTGACGGAGAGTATGCAAAAATTGGTCGCGCGACATGAAGCGCTTCGCACCGTGTTTATTGAAGTGGACGGCGCACCGATGCAACGGGTGATCGCTGATCTGACACTGATGGTGCAGGTTCACAGCGGACAGGAAGAAGCGACAGTGTGGCAAACGATTCTCGCAGAAGCCAAAAAGCCGTTCGATCTAGCTCGAGGTCCGTTGATCCGTGCCGATCTGTTCGAGCTGAAACCGCACGATCATCTGTTGCTGCTCAATCTGCACCATATAATTGCAGACGGCTGGTCGGTCGAAGTTTTTATGAAAGAACTGGGCGAGGTGTACGCGGGGATCACGCAGGAGCGAGAGCCACAATTGCCGGAAATGACGCTTCAGTTTGCCGACTATGCCAAATGGGAACAGGAAGTGTTGCACGGCGAACGGATGGAACAAACGATGAGCTATTGGAAGCGGCAACTCTCTGGGACCTTGCCAGTGCTTGATTTGCCTACTGACCATCCGCGACAGGCAACGCAGACCTATGTGGGCACAACACTTACGCGCGAACTGCCATCGGAACGACTGGACAACTTGGCACAGATCGCCCGCCGTGAAGGGGTGTCGATGTATATGCTGTTGCTGGCGGCGTTCAACGTGCTCTTGTACCGATGGACCGGGCAGAGCGATTTGGTGGTCGGATCGCCAAGCGCAGGGCGGGAGCGGGCCGAAGTGGAGAACGTGTTTGGCTTTTTCGTCAACACGCTGGTCTTGCGCAGCGATTTGTCGGGCAGCCCGTCGTTTCTCACCGTCTTGCAGCGCGTCCGCGATGTGACGTTGGATGCGCTGGCTCATCAAGCGGCGCCACTCGAGCGGTTGATGGAGCTGCAACCGCAGTCTGACCGCCGATATTCCCCGCTGTTTCAGACGATGTTCGTCCTGCAGGACGTCGGGTTCGACTCGTTGCAACTGCCAGGTTTGAGCTGGGAAATGGTCGAGTCCGACCTAGGAATCGCAAAGTTCGATCTCACCTTGTATGTGGAAGAGCGCGCCGATGGAATGAAAGCGATGGTGGAGTACAACACCGATCTGTTCAATCGAGTGACGATGGAACGACTGCTCCAGCAATGGCAGACTTTGTTGGAAAGCATCTCCGAAGATCCAGATCGCTCAATTGGCGAACTGCCGCTCAACAATGAAGAGGATCAGGCGTTGACAGAAGAAGAATTGGATGAACTTTTCATTTGAGTCGGTCATCCGCAGAAGGAGCAGCTTGTCGGCTGCTCCTTCTGTATGAAGTTAAGTAAAAGTCGAAGGATTAATATTAAGTTAGATTCTAACTAACTTATTTGGGAGGTTTTTTGTAAATTTAGAAGAATTATTATAATGGATGAATGTAGTGATTTACGCGGATCACTTTTTAAAAGGAGAAGCAATTTCTGCGACCCGCACACCTGTCGATGCGTTGCAGACGAAGCGGATCGCTTTTTCTATCGCAGTTGGAAAAGGACGCAGATCCATCACGTCGTGCGGTTGAGCGGCACGACAGAAGTTCGTATTGTCGATCATTTTGTCAAGCTGCTCACCGCCGCAATGGGATATCGGGACAAGTGCGACTCGAACGCCTTGTTGTTGATCTTGCTCGACACTTGTACGAGTCAGGGCATGCGTGCCCCGAAGATGTTCTGCGTTATGAGGAAGACCTTGATGAGCTGTTCAATTAAGAAGGGGGTTGCCCTGTGAACTATTTGTCAAAAGAAAACGTCCAAGAAGTTCTCGATCTGTCTCTCTTGCAGACGCGCATTTACCAGCAGGAGGACCCAGAAAATGCAAAGACACACGTTTCGCAGGTGCGGTTGCATCTGAGCGGTTCTTTCGATCCTGCGCACTGGGAGGCGGCCATTGCTCACGTCATCTCTCAACACGCGTTGCTGCGCACCGTGTTCCGTCCTGTGCGCGGGCGTGTGGTACAGGTGCTGTTGAAGACGCGCCCGATCCCGGTGGAAATCCTCGACCTGACCGGAAAAAGTGGGGAGGAAGCGACGGCAGAAATCGAAAAAGCGGCACAGACGGGACGCGAACCGTTTCACCTGGGGGAAGGTCCACTGCTCCGTGTGACGGTGGCCGTGCTCGATGCGGCCAATGCGGTCGTGATCTGGACGTATCACAATATGATTCTCGACGAGACGAGCCGCCGCATCGTGCAAGCTGACCTGTTGACCGCTTTTGAGGTACTCGTTCAAGGAACGGCACTTCCTGTGGTACATCGAGCGTCATTCAAAGAGTATCTAAACTGGTTAAACGCACAGGATCGCTCATTTGCTCGTGAGTTCTGGGCCCAGCACCTTGCCGAGTTTGAAGCGGCAACACCGCTGTTAAGCCTGCGCGAAGGAAAAGCGGGAGCGCCAGGTGTCACCAGCCGCACGTTCTCGGCGGGGCTATCCCGCTCCTTGGAGCAATTGGCAGTTGAGCAAGGCATCAGCGCGGGGACGCTGGTGCAGGCAGCGTGGGCATTTTTGCTCAACCTGTATTCGCGGGAGGATCGCGTGACATTTGGCGCGGGCTTTTCGGGGCGCCCAGCCACGCTTGCTGGAGCGGAAGGGATGGTTGGCCGTTTCAGCAATACGCTTCCAGTGCATGTGCGCATCGATGGAGACGAAGCGGTGGGTTCGTTCTTGAGCAATCTGCACCGGCTGATCGAAACGATGGCCAGCTTTGCCGTACTTCCGCTCGCTGAAGTGCGAAACTACGCAAGTCTTGGCGAGGGTCAGGAACTGTACAGCAGTTCGGTTACCGTCTACGAATCGCCAGTCACACAGGCGGGCGGACTGCGCGCCACCCTGGAATCGAAGCGGGAAGGGGGGGACCTCGCGCTCGCCCTCGATCTGGAAGTGGGCGAGACGTGGCTGGCTCGTGCCACGTATGCGGGCGACCGTCTGCAGACAGAAACGGCAGACGCGATGTTGCTGCACCTCGAAACGGTGCTCACAAGCATCGTCACAAACCCTCAGGCGCGCATTGGTGAATTGAACGTGTTGCCCGCAGTAGAGCGGGAAGGGGTGTTGGGCACGTTCTCCGCTTCGAAGCTTACCTCCTATCCGCTCGATCGTTTTGCACACCAAGTGATTGCAGACCAGGCGGCCAAGGCGCCCGATCGAGTCGCAGCGATCTGCGGCGATCGACAAGTGACTTACGCTGAACTGAACGCGCGTGCCAACCGTTTGGCGCATTTCTTGCGCGAAAAAGGTTTTGGCCGGGATGATCTGGCTGCTTTGTTCGCGGAGCGCGGTATCGACATGCTGACGGCGATCGTCGCCGTGATGAAGGCGGGCGGAGCATACGTGCCGCTCGATTCGGCTCACCCCGATACACGCCTCGCTTCGATCATTGAAACATCGGGCGCCTCTGTGATCTTGACACAAGATGGGCTGAATGAGCGCAGCAATGAGCTGTCCCCACAGGCGCTCATCTTTTCGCTGGATCAGTTGGACGAACTGTCCAGCTATTCGGATACCAACCCACCCAATTGCAACGAACCGCACGATCTCGCCAACGTCTTTTTTACCTCCGGTTCCACCGGTTTGCCGAAAGGGGCGATGGTTGAGCATGTCGGCATGCTCAACCATCTGTATGCGAAGATCGAACTGCTCGAGCTGACCGACCGCTCCATCGTCGTCCAAAATGCGTCGCACTGCTTTGACATCTCGGTCTGGCAGTTTTTAGCGCCGTTGATGGTCGGCGGTACGGTTGTCATCTATGAAAATGATCTCGCCATGGACCCGCTGGCACTGCTTGCCGCTGTACAGCGCGATCATGTCACGATCCTCGAAATGGTGCCCGCTGTGATCGAAATGTTCTTGCAGGCGGTAGCAGAACAGGGCGAGGAGGCCGCACTGCCAGCCTTGCGCTATATGCTGTCCACCGGGGAAGGCTTGCGCAGCGGTCTTTGCGAGCGCTGGCTTCGCGCGTATCCGCAGGTGAAGGTGGTCAATACGTACGGTGCGACCGAATGCTCGGACGATACGTCGCACAAAGTGATCACCGCAACAAACCATGCCGACTGCGATCTCGACCGCGATTTTGTTACGCTGGGCACTCCGATTCCCAATTTTAGCGTCTATGTTCTCGACCCGTGGAATCGCCCCGTTCCGATCGGGTGCACAGGTGAAATTTGCATGACAGGCATCGGTGTTGGTCGCGGTTATCTGAATGACCCGGAGCGCACCGCACAGGCGTTTGTGCAAAATCCTTTTGCAGATGGCCGTGGCGATCGCATGTACAAGACTGGCGATCTCGGGCGCTACCTGCCGGACGGACGTCTGGAGTTTGTCTCCCGCGTCGATTTTCAAGTCAAAGTCCGTGGGCACCGCATCGAGCTTGGCGAGGTGGAAGCTGCGATCTTGACCCATGCAGCGGTCGAGCAGACGATCGCCATCGTGCGCCCCGACGGAGCTGGGCAAAACCGCATTCTCGCCTATGTGATTCTCTCCGCAGCGGTGGAAGGGGACGCATGGCGTGACTATCTGCATGATCGCCTGCCGGAGTACATGATTCCTGAGCACATCATCGTCCTCGACGCCTTTCCGCTCAATCGGAACGGGAAAGTGGACCGCAAAGCGCTACCAGAACCGGAGGCGGTCAAGCAAGAAAGCAGTTCCTTTACCGCCCCGCGATCTGAATTGGAGCTGGCGTTGGCCGAGATCTGGAGTGAAATTCTGGAGCGCCAAAACATCGGGATCGACGACAGCTTTTTCCACCTTGGCGGACACTCCTTGAAAATGATTCAGATCCGCTCGCGGATCAAGCAAAAGCTCGGCCTCGACGTGCCGCTGCGAATCCTCTTCGAAAATTTGACACTGCGTGACTTGGTGCCGCATGTCAGCGCTCAACAAGAGGTTGACGGCGTTTCTCAGACGATACCTGTCCTGCCTGAAGCGGACAGCTACCCCATGTCACACGCTCAGCGTCGTCTGTATTTCATCCAGCGTTTGACACCTGAGAACACGGCATACAACATGCCAGAAGCGTATGTGATCGAAGGCGCGTTGCACAAAGACGCGATGGTTGGTGCTTTTCAAACGATCATCGACCGCCATGCGGTGTTGCGAACCACTTTCACGATGCAAGATGGGGAGCCAGTTCAGCGAGTCGCACCATCTTATCATCTGGACGTACCGCTCGAAGACCTCTCGTCGTGGCCAGAAGCGGAGCGAGAAGCCGAATTGCAACGGCTCATCCGTACAGAGCAGACGTTGCCGTTCGACCTCGAACATGGTCCGGTGATCCGCATCCGCTTGCTGAAGCTTGGTGAGGAGCGCCATGCGCTGTTGATCACCAAGCACCACATCGTGACCGACTTCTGGTCGTGGGGCTTGCTTCACGATGAGTTCCACAAGCTGTATGAAGCGTACGCAAAAGGGGAGGCTAGCCCGTTCGCACCGCTTCAGCTTCAGTATCGCGACTTTGCGAACTGGCAGAATGACCGCTTGGCGAATGGGCTTCTGGCCAAGTCGGAAGCGTATTGGACACAACAGTTGTCAGGTGATCTTCCCGTGCTTGATCTGCCGACCGACCATCCGCGCCCGGCGCTACAGCAGTTTGAAGGGAACAGCATCCATCGCCTGCTCGACCGAGACCTTTTTGACAAAGTAAACGCCTTGGGCACGCAACATGATGCGACCTTGTTCATGGTGCTACTCGGCGCGCTAGGCACATTCCTATCTCGGATGAGCGGGCAACAGGATATTGTGATCGGCACACCGGAAGCCGGACGCAATGTGATGGAACTGGAAGAGTTGATCGGCTTTTTCATCAACACTTTGCCACTGCGCCTCGATCTGTCGGGCAACCTGTCGTTTGATGATATGCTCGAGCGTGCGAAACGAGTGGCTTTGGATGCGTACGCCCACCATGAGTATCCGTTTGACCGATTGGTAGAATTGGCCAAACAAGAGCGCGATCTGAGCCGCTCTCCGCTCTTCTCCGTGATGTTCCAAGTGATACGCAAACCGGACGAAGCCAAGCAGAGTGGGCTTGCCTTGATGCCGCTACCGATGCAAGCATCGAGCACCGCCTTCGATTTGGCGGTCACGTTCGTCGAGCACGACGCAGGTCTAGAACTGCACTTCGACTATCGCACCGATTTGTTCGAGCGGGCGACGATGGAGCGCTGGATCGGACATTTTGCAACGTTGCTTCATGCGATCGTCGAGCATCCTGAGCAAAAGCTGACCGAACTGCAACTGCTCACGGCGGACGATCTTCAGCCGCTGCTCGGGGCGTGGAACGAAGTTACTGTCGCACCTGAGCCAACGCTCTGCGTTCATCACCTCTTCGAAGCACAGGTGGAGCGCACGCCAGACGCGACCGCCGTGGTTTGGCAAACGGAGTCGCTGACGTACCGCAAACTGAACGCCCGTGCGAACCGCTTGGCAAGTCACCTGCAACGTCTAGGTGCAGGCCCGGAGCAACTGGTCGGCCTGTTCCTCGACCGCAATTTGGATCTGGTCACCGCACTGCTTGCCGTGCTAAAGGCGGGCAGCACTTTTGTGCCGCTCGATCCTGCTTATCCTGAGGAGCGCCTCGCGTTGATCTTGGAAGATACGAACATGCCGCTGTTGATCACCAGCACGGGACTTGCGCCGAGCTTACCGCCTCACCAAGCGCTGACGGTGCTCATCGATGAGGAGCTTCCTCAGGCAGTGGAGGATGCGGACAGTAACGTGACCTCACCTGTACGCGCGGACAATCTTGCCTATTTGATCTACACGTCTGGCTCGACCGGGCGTCCGAAAGCGGTCATGGTCGAACATCGTCAACTGATCGCGACTCTGTTGGCAAGCCAGCAACATTTCGTTTTCTCTAAAGACGATGTGTTCCCGTGGGTCGCCTCGTTCGCATTTGACATCGCGTACTTCGAACTGTTCAATCCTTTGATCACAGGCGGGACATCGGTCATTTTGAACAAAGAGCACTTGCTCGACCTGCCAGCTCTTGTTCGCGATCTGCAAACCTATACGCTGATCCATACCGTTCCGAGCCTGATGCGTCAAATCGTAGACCTGATCGCAAGCCAAGCGATCGATACGTCCTGCTTCGACCACTTGCGCATGATCTTTATCGGCGGCGATGCGGTGCCACCAGAACTGCTCAATGACATGCACCGCACGTTCCGCCACGCCGAAGTTCGCGTCCTGTACGGTCCGACTGAAGCGGCGATCATCTGTGCGCAGTACCCGGTTCCGCGCGATGCGTCGATGGAGCGCTACATGATCGGTTCCTCGATGCATCATGCTAAAATCCGCATGTACGATGTGCACGGCAACCTCGTGCCAATCGGCGTGCCAGGCGAGCTCTACATCGGTGGCAGTGGCCTGTCCCGCGGGTACTTTGGCAGACCGGAGCTGACGGCAGCACAGTTTGTTGAAATCGACGGGGAGCGCTGGTATAAATCGGGTGATCTGGCACGCTACATGGCGGACGGGTCGATCGACTTCCTTGGGCGCATCGATAACCAGGTGAAGATTCGCGGCTTCCGCATTGAGCTTGGTGAGATCGAAGCGGCGTTGGGCAAGCTTCAGGCGGTCGCAGAAGTGGTCGTCCTGGCGCGTGAGATCAAAGCTTTTGACAAGCAGTTGGTCGCTTATGTCGTGCCGAAGGAAACAGGGGGCTTGTCGGCAGGCGAGTTGCGCAGTTCCTTACGAGCCCGCCTGCCCGAACAGATGGTACCGTCCTTCTTCATCTTGCTCGAGGCGATGCCGATGACTCCGACTGGCAAGATCGACCGCAAAAAACTGCCGCTGCCCGAGCAGACAGCGGGGGAGTACATGTACGCAGCACCGCGCGACGCGATCGAGTTGGCGATGGCGCAGCTCTGGGAAGAGGTGCTCGGAATGCATCCGGTCGGCATGAACGACAATTTCTTTGAGATCGGCGGTCATTCGTTAAAGGCGGTTGCGCTGCTCGAAGCGGTCCGCAGACGCTTTGACGTCATCTTGCCGTTGACCTCGCTGTTCCAATCGCCGTCTGTGGCTGGCCTGTGCAGTCACCTGCGCGGGGAGCGTGAACTGGAACAAAGCTCCGTGCTCGTCCTCTTGAAAAAAGGGGATGGAACCCGTCCACCGCTCTTCCTGCTTCCGCCGCAAGGGGGCGGGGTGATGAGCTACTTGCAATTGGTGAAAGGCTTGGCCGAAGCAGAGACCGTATACGGACTGCAATCGGTCGGTTACGAGTCGGATGAAGCCCCGCTTTCGACGATGGAAGAAATTTCGGAGCGCTTCTTGGCTGAGATTCAAGCGGTTCAGCCGGAAGGTCCGTATCGCCTCGCAGGCTGGTCGTTCGGCGGAGTTGCGGCATTTGACCTCGCGCTGCAGCTGGAAGCGCAAGGGCAAGTTGTGGAGTTCATCGGCCTGTTTGACGTCATGCCGATCGACCCGGAAAACGGGGAGATCAATGCCGGACAGCAGTCGGAGGAGGTGGCGTTGATTCATCAGGCCGCCCAGGTTGAACTCGATCTGTCTTTGCTACAAGATCTGTCGTTCGAGGAAGGACTTGACCTTGTCTTGCGCCGCGCGCATGAGTTGAATCGTTTGCCAGAAGGCACGACCCCGCAAGCGATGCGCAAGAAGATGCGCGTCATGATGAACAACGGCATCGCCGGGTTCTCCTATGTGCCGCCAACGAATGTGCGCGCAGACTTGACGCTGTTCCGCTGCTCGGAAGTGCCACAACAGCAAGAGTTGGCTCATCCGTTGGTGGAGCCTAAGCTGTGGCAAGCGTTCACAAAAGGCGATGTGCATGTGGTTCCGGTGCCTGGCGATCATCACAGTTTGTTCCTCCAGCCAAACGTGCAGGAGGTAGCCGAAAAACTGAACAACCTGTTGCAGACAGTGGGACGCGCAGGACATTTGATTTAAATAAAAGGAACAGCCGGTTGGCTGTTCCTTTCTGCGTGACGATTTTCTGCGACGAGAACAGTTTCGGCCCGGACAGCCAAGAAGCGATACTCACGTTTATTCTCGCGAAAGTCCCGCTAGAAGGCGCGTACAGCCGCGGGAGCAGGTGTCTGCCGAGATCGCTGCTTGCCGGATGATGGATGCGGAGATGAATGCAGATTGGTACGAACAGCAGCAGGAAGCGGAGAGAGCACGCGCCTTGCTTGCTTAGATCAATGTGCAGGATTTTTAAATGTGTAAGTGGTATATCAATCAATAAATATCAAAAAGGAGGTGATAATAGTGAAGAGATGGGTGAGTGGTTTTCTCGCTGTGGGGATGTTGCTGACAAGTACGGCTGTAGTAAGCGCGTATACATCAACAGTCACAGCTGATGGTACTGTGTCCGAATATCGTGCTGGTAACCAAAGGGCGTTTTACTAAATCTCTGGTAACCAGCCGCGCAGTTGGCAAGGACCTGAGTTCGGTATTCCACCGACCTCAGGTCCTTTTAGTTGGGTCTGTCAATAATTTTGTGAAAAGTACAGAAAGCCATAATTACCGAAGATGAAGGTCAATACGGTCAGGGAAATGGATGGCGAGCTGCGGGAGGATTTGTCCCCAGTCAAGAAGGGCATTTGTCTGCAATCTGAAAGGAACAGCCGATTGGCTGTTCCTTTTTGATCGGATTTATTTCGACAATTCGGTAATAAATTAAGCGCTTTAAGGAGGTTTCCGATTTTAGAACAAAGAATATGAAGAGGAGCAAGGAAAATAACGGTTTCTTAATTTTTATCAAGATTAACTGAAGAACTCAGGCACCGTCAGGAGGCATTTTGAAGATGAGCCAAGAGGATCGAACGTTGGATGGGATCGCAGTTGTCGGATTGTCTGGCCGCTTCCCAGGAGCGAAAAATATTGAGGAGTTTTGGAACAACTTGCGCGATGGAGTGGAGTCGGTGCGCTTTTACACCGATGAAGAACTGCTCGCAGCAGGAGTGAGTCATACCAAATTGCAAGACCCAAATTTTGTGAAAGCGAATGCGGCGCTAGACGGGGTGGAGGAGTTTGACGCCGCCTTTTTCGGTTTTAACCCACGGGAAGCGGAAATCATGGACCCGCAGCACCGCTTGTTTTTAGAAACCGCTTGGTCGGCACTCGAACATGCGGGCTATGATCCGGACCAATATGACGGAACGATCTCCGTATTTGCGGGAACGGGAATCTCCCGCTACCTGTTGTTCAACTTGCTTCCCAACCGTGAACTGGTGGACGGGGTCGGACATGTTCAACTGATGATCACCAACGACAAAGACTATGTCGCCACCCGCACTTCGCACAAGCTTGATTTAAAAGGGGCGAGCGTGTCGGTCTCCACCGCTTGCTCGACTTCGATGACAGCCGTGCATCTGGCTTGCCAAAGTCTGTTGATCGGTGATACCGATCTGGCCTTGGCAGGCGGCGTGTCGATCGCCGTTCCGCAGGCAGCAGGCTACACCTATGTCAGCGGCTCGATCTTGTCGCCGGACGGACACTGCCGCGCCTTTGATGAAAACGCGAAAGGGACGGTGCCGGGCAGCGGTCTAGGTGTGGTCGTGCTCAAGCGGCTGGAAGACGCTGTGCTGGATGGCGATACGATCTATGCGGTGATCAAAGGGAGTGCGATCACCAACGATGGTGCGCAAAAAGTGGGCTTTACTGCACCGGGCGTCGAGGGCCAGTCCCAGGCGATCGCAGAAGCGCTGGCCATGGCCGACGTGGAGCCGGACACGATCACGTACATCGAAGCGCACGGGACAGGCACCGAGCTTGGCGATCCGATCGAACTTGCGGCGCTGACACAGGCGTTTCAGCTCAGCACTGACCGCACCGGATTTTGCAAAATCGGATCTGTGAAAACGAATGTCGGCCACCTCGATGCCGCAGCCGGGGTGACCGGACTGATCAAAACGGTGTTAAGCCTGCAACATGGTGAGATACCGCCGACCTTGAATTTTGAACAGCCCAACTCGAAGATCGATTTCGAAAATTCCCCGTTTGTCGTCAACACCAAACTGAGCCGATGGGAAACGGACGGCTCGCCGCGCCGTGCTGGCGTGTCCTCGTTCGGACTGGGCGGCACGAACGTGCATGCCGTGTTGGAAGAAGCGCCTGAGCATGGGAGCGGGGAAGCGGCGAGACCGTGGCAGTTGTTGCTGCTGTCAGCCAAAACGGAAACCGCATTGGAGGACGCGACCGACAACCTGTCTGCGCATCTGACCGCACATCCACAGCAAAAATTGGCAGATGTCGCCTACACGTTGCAAGTGGGCAGAAAAAGCTTTGCAGCCCGTCGTGCGCTGGTCGTACAGAACCGCGAGCAGGGGGCAGAGGCGCTGAGCTTGCGCGATCCGTTGCGCTTGATGAGCCGCACCGCGCCGATGCGTGAGCGCCCAGTGGCATTTCTGTTCACTGGCGTTGGCGATCAGTACATCAACATGGGTTATGAACTGTACCAGACCGAAGCGCTATTTAAGGAAACGGTCGATGAATGTTGTGAGATTTTGAATAAACATCTGGATGCAGACCTGCGTGATCTGCTGTTCGATCCGGCAAAAGCGGCGAGGAGCGACGAGCAGTCTGGACAAGCGTTCGATCTGCGCAAAATGTTGCGCCGTGACGGGGAGGCCGATCTCGCTTCCCAAACGCTGAACGAAACGCGCTATGCTCAGCCAGCGATGTTTGTGATCGAATATGCGCTAAGCCGTCTGCTCATCGAATGGGGTGTGCGTCCACAGGCGATGATCGGCCATTCGCTCGGTGAATATGTGGCAGCTTGCCACGCCGGAGTGTTCAGCTTGGAAGCGGCCTTGATGCTGATCGCCAAACGCGCTCAGCTGATCCAAGAACTGCCGGGTGGCGCGATGCTGGCCGTGCCGATGAGTGCGGAAGAGGTAGAGGGGCTGTTGTCCCCTGGTGTGTACCTCGCAACGTTCAATGCACCGAAGCACTGCGTGCTCTCTGGTACGCATGAGCAGATCGCCGCGTTGGAAGCGGAACTGCTGGCCAAAGGAGTCGCCTGCTCTCGCGTGCAATCAACCCATCCGTTCCACTCGCCGTTGATGGAGCCGATCACAGCGCAACTGACCGAACTGGTTAAGCGTGCCAATCCGCAGGCTCCGAAGCTACCGTATTTGTCCAATGTGACGGGAACGTGGGCGGTTGCAGATGAAGTGACCGACCCGGCGTACTGGTCGCGCCACCTCTGCCAGACGGTACGTTTTGCAGAAGGCGTCCACACCCTTTGCGAGGACCCTGATCTGCTGTTGCTCGAAGTCGGGCCAGGGCAGACCTTGTCCAGCTTTGTCGTGCAAAATCTGCCCGGTCGCACCGTACTCCCGACCATGCGCGCTTCGTTTGACCAGCGCTCCGATGTGGAGGTCCTGCTTAGCACGCTCGGACAGCTGTGGCTAGAAGGGGTGGAGATCGACTGGAAAGCGTTTAGCGCCGAAGAGCAACGCCTGCGCGTGCCACTGCCAACCTATCCGTTCGAACGTCGCCGTTACTGGATCGAGCCGCACCACGCGACCGTAGGTAGCACCAGCATGGCAATCCCCGAGCAAGAGGTCAAGGCGGACGTGGCCGACTGGTTCTCCCTCCCGACTTGGAAGCGGAACCTCGCCATGCCGCAGAGTTCCCCCAAAAAGCGGTCGCGCTGGCTGGTCTTTGTCGATCGGGAGGGGCTGGGTGAAGCGCTGGCCAACCGTCTGACCGCACAAGAAGATGAAGTGTTTCAGGTCCATGCTGGAGAGCGCTATGAAAAGACTGATGCTGGGCGCTATGTGATCGATCCTGCTTCAGCAACCGATTACGAACGGGTGCTGCAAGACCTGCTCCAGCAGGACAAAACGCCCGAAGCGATCCTACACCTTTTTGGCGTGACTGGCGACCGTGATCTGGCAGGGCAGTTCGAACTGGCGCAGACGCTCGGTCTGTACTCACTGCTCCATCTCGCCAAGACGATCTCTCGTCTGCACATCGCCGATCCGCTCGATCTCTGGGTGATCGCCGACCGGATCGGTGAGATCGAGAGCATCGATCTACCGTTTGCCGAAAAAGCGACCTTGCTCGCCGCCTGCAAAGTCATCCCGCAGGAATACACCAACATCACGTGCCGCATGATCGATGTGCGTCTGCCGAAGCTGTCCTCCGCGCAAGGCGAGCGCTTGCAAACGCAGTTGCTCCACGAGTTGGCTGCGGGCAGCGCAGACCGTCTGGTCGGTTACCGCGGACAGCATCGCTTCGTGCAAGCGTTCGAGCCACACCGGTTGCCACAGGTGGCGGAGCGTCCACGTCGTCTACGGGAGAAGGGTGTGTATCTGATCACGGGCGGCCTCGGCGCATTTGGCACTTGGTACGCCGAGTACCTGGCCAAAACGGTGCAAGCCAAGCTCGTCCTCGTCACCCGCACACCGCTTCCATCCCGCGAACAGTGGGCCGACCCGCTGGCAGGGGAGCACTTCGAAGACCACATCGGCACACGCATCTACAACGTGCGCCGTCTAGAGGCGCTCGGTGCGGAAGTGCGTGTCGTCACAGCCGATGTTTCGGATGAATCTCAGATGGCCGCTGTCATTAAAGCCACCGAGCAAGAATGGGGCACGATTCATGGTGTCATCCACGCCGCGGGCCTCGTCGATCGCGACACGATGACGACGATCGCCGAGACGACATTTGCCGAATGTGAACCGCATTTCAAGCCGCGCATCTTTGGAGCGTACGCTTTGCAAAAACTGTTTGCCGACAAACCGCTCGATTTCTTCCTGATCAATTCGTCGCTTTCGTCCATCCTTGGCGGCATCGGACTGGTGGCGCCGACAGCCGCACACCTGTTCCTCGACACGTTCGCCAACAACCAACAGCGCGAAGGATCATTCCCGTGGTTGCTGGTCAACTGGGAGCCAGGCGAAAGCGCCCAAATGCTCGATGCGATCGGCCGCGTCTTGGCGCAGGAGCAAGCGTCTACACTGATCGTTTCGCCTAAAGACCTGACCTCCGCGCTGAACAAATGGATTCGATTTGAACGACAAATGGGTGATGGCGACCGCATGCACGACAAAATTGTCGGTCAGGCGCACGCCCGTCCCAATCTGCACACCGCCTATGTCGGCCCGCGAGATGAAGGGGAAGAGCTGATCGCCGAGATTTTCCAAGATCTGCTTGGCATTGAAGCGGTCGGCGTGCACGATTCCTTTTTCCAATTGGGCGGCAACTCGCTGCTCGGCACACAGCTGATCACTCGTCTGCGCAGTTCCTTCCAAGTCGATTTGCCGCTGCGCATCCTGTTTGAAGCATCGACTGTCGCCGAACTTGCCATCATCATCGAAGAACTGATCATCGAAGAAATCTCCAAACTGAGTGACGAAGAGGCTTTGAGCTACTAGGCTCCGGAGGTGTATGCGAGAAGATGGACAACAAAACTGACATTTTACAAAAGCGTTCCACCCTCACCCCCGCCCAGCGTGAACTGCTCAAGCGGCGGATGCGCGGCGAAGCGGCAAAAGCAGCGGGCAAACCGAACGGAATCCCGCGCCGCCCGTCTGGCCGCACACCGCTCAGCTTCTCGCAACAGCGTGTCTGGCTGCTCGATCAATTGGAACCGGGCACGGCGACCTACAACATCCCATATGCGGTGCAGATGAAAGGCGACCTGCACCTCGACGTGCTCGAGCGCGCGCTCTGGGAGGTCATCTCCCGCCACGAAGTGTTGCGCACCGTGTTTTCAGCAGGGGAAGAGGAAGCGATGCAGACGGTGTTGTCAGATCTGAGGTTGACCATTCCATTGCTGGATGTGACCGACCTGGCAGCAGCGGAGTTGGAAGCGCAGATCGCATCCGAATCGAAGCGGCCGTTCGATTTGACGTCCGGCCCGCTCCTGCGCGCGACCGTGCTACAGCATGGGGCAGACCATTATACGCTGGTGCTCGTCATGCACCACATCATCGGTGACGGCTGGTCGTTCGGCGTGCTGATCGGGGAGATGGTCGCACTCTATGAAGCATTTTTGGCGGGGTCGCCCTCTCCGCTCCCCGAACTTCCCGTGCAGTACGGCGATTTTGCACACTGGCAGCGGGAATGGATGCAAGGCGAGGTGTTGCAAAAGCAGCTTGGATATTGGCAGGAGCAGCTGGGCCAAGGCTTGACGACCCTTCATCTGCCTACCGACCGCCCGCGCCCGGCGATGCAGACTTTTGCAGGTGCAACGTACGATTTTTGGGTGCCCAAAGCATTGGAGCAGCGCTTAGAAGCGTTCAGCAAACGAGAAGATGTCACGCTTTACATGACACTGCTATCCGCCTTTAAAGTATTGCTCTATCGCTATACCATGCAGGAGGACATCTCAGTAGGCTCCCCGATCGCCAACCGCAACAAAGCGGAGATCGAAGGGATGATCGGCTTTTTTGTCAACACGATCGTCCTGCGCACAGGTGTCAGCGGTGACCTGTCGTTTCGCAGTCTGCTCTCCCGCGTGAAACAGACGGCGGTCGGCGCGTTTGCCAACCAGGACCTGCCATTTGAAAAATTGGTCGAGCACCTGCAACCTGAGCGCAACATGAGCTTTTCCCCGTTGTTCCAAGTGTTGTTCGCATTGCAAAATGCCCCAGTGCCCGAGCTGAAACTGCCAGGTTTGCAGTTGCAAGCCCGCGAATTGGACAGCGGTACGTCCAAGTTTGACATCTCGCTTTATGTGATGCAAAAAGAGGCGGGACTGCTCGTGAAATTCGAATACAACACCGACCTGTTCGACCGAGCGACGATCGAACGCATGGGTGCACACTTCCAAAACTTGTTGCACAGCATCTTGAGCGATGCCGACCAACCGATCGCCACGCTGTCTTTGCTCACTGAGCGGGAGATCGATTTGTGTGCCGGAGCATGGAACGGGCCGACCGCCGATTTTCCAAAGGATGCGACGGTGCCTGAACTGTTTGCCGCGCAAGCCGCAAGAACGCCAGATGCCCCTGCGCTCCTGTTTGAAAATGAGAGCTTGTCCTTTCGCGAAGTGGAGGAGCGGGCGAACCAAGTGGCGCGATTCCTGCAGAAGCAGGGCGTGGAGAGGGAAACGCTGGTCGGGATTTCGATGGAGCGAACGCCTGCCATGATCATCGGGCTGCTCGGCATTCTCAAGGCGGGGGCAGCGTATGTTCCCATCGATCCCGGCTATCCGGAGGAACGCAAAGCGTACATGTTGCAGGACTCTGCTGTCCGCCTGTTGCTCACCGAAGCCAGCGTGCTCGAGCGACTGCCCGTTCACGATGCCCAAACGATTTGCCTCGATGCCGACTGGGCTGAAATCGCCAAGGAGAGCACGGCGGGGCTGGACGTCAAATCGGACGCCGGCAGCGTGATGTACGTCCTCTACACGTCGGGCTCGACAGGCCAACCGAAAGGGGTCGAAGGCACGCACCGCGCGATGGTCAACCGCTTCCACTGGATGTGGGAGCGTTACCCGTTTGCTTCGGGCGAGGTGTGCGCGCAGAAAACGTCGCTCAATTTCGGTGATTCGATCTGGGAGATCTGGGGGCCGCTCCTGCAAGGCGTGCCGCTCGTGATCTTCTCTGATTTGGCAGTCAAAGACATTGAGCACTTTGTTCCGGCCCTGCGAACGCAACGCGTGACACGGATCGTGCTCGTGCCGTCCTTATTGCGCGCGTTGCTTGACAGCTATGACGATCTGCAAAAAGAGTTGCCCGACCTGAACTTTTGGGTTTGCAGTGGGGAAGCGCTGACGGTCGAACTGACGCAGCGCTTCCAAAAAGCGGTGCCGACAGCGCTTTTGCTCAATCTATATGGCTCGACCGAAGTCGCGGCCGATGTCACCTGGTACGAGACGGAAGCGGTGTCGCATGATGCGGTCAACATCCCGATCGGACGTCCGATTGCCAACGCAGAACTTTACATCCTCGACCGCAACATGCAGCAGACTGCGATCGGCGTGCCAGGCGAATTGCACGCTGGCGGTGCTGTGTTGGCACGAGGGTATTATCAGCGGCCCGATTTGACGGCGGAACGGTTTGTGCCCAATCCGTTTGGGACAGGACGTCTGTTCAAGACGGGGGACATCGTGCGCTGGTTGCCAGACGGCAACATCGAGTATTTGGGACGAATCGACAATCAGGTCAAGATACGCGGCTTCCGCATCGAGCTGGGTGAGATTGAAGCGGCACTGGTTCAACATGACGGAGTGCACTCGACAGTCGTGACCGCCCGCGAAGACATCCCAGGCGAGAAGCGCCTCGTCGCTTACACGGTCGCACATGTGGGACGAGAGCTGAGCGCAGGTGACCTGAGACTCTTTTTGCTCAACAAACTTCCCGAATATATGGCGCCGTCTGCGTTCGTCATGCTCGATGCTTTGCCGCTCACACCAAGCGGGAAGGTCAATCGACAGGCGCTTCCGGCGCCCGATCGAGGTCAAGGACTGGCAGAGCAGACGTTTGTGGCGCCACGCACTGGCGTCGAAGCGGAATTGGCTGGGATTTGGCAGGAAGTGCTGCGCTTGGAACGGGTGAGCGCCACGGCAAATTTCTTTGAGCTTGGCGGTCACTCGCTGTTGGCGACGCAAATCTTATCGCGCGTGCGCCGAGCGTTCGATGTGCAGTTGCCGTTAAAACTCTTTTTTGAAACGCCGACGCTTCACGCGTTGGCAGTACAGATCGAAGTGGCGAAGCGGGACACGCGCGGTGTGCAGACACGGCCAGTGCTACCACAGCCCCGCACCGAGCAATTGCCGATGTCATCGTCGCAGGAGCGTCTCTGGTTCTTCGAACAACTTTCTCCAGGCACGCCGACCTATCACATCCCGGAAGTCGTACGCATCGAAGGCGCGATCGACTTGGCTGCTCTGCAGGCGGCGTTCAATGATCTGATCTCCCGCCATGAAAATCTGCGTACCACCTTCCTGATGACAGAAGGCAAACTGGTGCAGAAAATACTGCCGTACCAGCCGCGGACACTCGATTTGATCGACCTGCAAGACCTGCCCGAATCGGAGCGATTCCCGCATGCGCAGCAACGCATCGCTGAACTGTACAAACGACCGTTCCAGCTAGATGTAGTGCCTCCCTTTTCGCTGACGCTTCTGCGCTTGTCAGAAGCAGACCACATCTTGGTGCTGATCATGCATCACATCATCACCGATGGCTGGTCGATGAGCCGCATCTATCAGGAGACGCTGGACCTGTACGATCACCATGCGCATGGCAAGCCGTCACAGCTTGCCGAATTGCCCGTTCAATATGCTGACTTTGCCGTGTGGCAGCGCGAGTGGCTACAAGGTGAACTGCTCCAAGAACAGCTCACCTATTGGCGCGAGCAGCTAGCTGGCTCGCTGCCCGTCCTGCAACTGCCGACCGATCGGCCGCGGCCAGCCGCTCAGACCTTTCGAGGCCAATCGTTGGCGTTTGAAGTGCCGAGAACGCTGTCAGACGATCTGCACAAGCTCTGCCAGCAAGAAGGGGTCACTTTGTACATGCTGTTGCTCGCGGCGTTCAACACGCTGTTGTCGCGCTATTCCGGCCAAGATGACATCTTGCTCGGCTCGCCTGTGGCCAACCGCACCCGTGAAGAGGTGGAAGGGCTGATCGGATTTTTCGTCAACACGATCGTGCTGCGCACCGATCTGTCTGGCAATCCGACGTTTCGCGACCTGCTCGCCCGCGTCAAACGTACCACGCTCGACGCCTATGCGAATCAGGACGTGCCGTTTGAACGACTGGTCGAAGAGGTGCGGCCAGAGCGCAGCACCTCCCATGCCACGCTGGTGCAGGCGGTGTTCGCCCTGTTGAATACGCCGGGCTCCGCGCTACAGGTGGAAGGGCTGAAGGTGCAGTTGCCAGGCATGATGCTGACGCGCCTCGGCGTGGAAAAGGAATCGATCGACTACGATTTTGTTGTCAACATGGTCGATAACGAAAACGGTCTGCGCGGGGTGTTCGAATACAATGCCGATCTGTTTGATCGGGCGACGATCGAATCGATGCTCGCTCACTTCTGTAGCTTGTTGCAAAGCATCACCGAGAACATCGACCGACAAATCTGTGACTACAACCTGATCTCAGCAACAGCAGAGGAGAAAATCATCGTCGAATGGAACCAAACGGAGCGAGAAGTACCGGAGGCGGAATTGACCCTTCACGAATGGTTTGACCGCCAAGCGGATGCAACGCCTGATGCGATCGCGCTGCGCTACCAAGAGCAGTGCACGACCTATGGCGAACTGCAAGCGCGTTCCAACCAACTGGCACACCATCTGCAGAAGCTCGGTGTCGGCCCCGATGTGCGCGTCGGAATCTGCACGGAGCGGTCGCTGGAGATGATCGTTGCCGTCTATGGGGTGTTGAAGGCGGGCGGTGCCTACGTCCCGCTCGACCCAGACTATCCAAACGACCGTCTCGCCTTCATGATCGAAGACGCGCAGGCGGCGGTGTTGCTGACCCAGTCCCATCTGCGCGAGCGTCTGGCCGCGCATGCAGGAGCGGCGAACGTGATCGCTTTGGATAGCGAGTGGGATCTGGTCGCAGCGGAGAGCGCTGTCGCTCCGGCGGTGCAAGTCACTCCGGACAACCTTGCCTATGTGATCTACACCTCTGGCTCAACGGGTCGTCCAAAAGGGGCGATGCTCTCACACCGCTCCGTGGTCAATAACACACGTTGGCTCATCGATACGAACTCCTTGACCGAGCAGGATCGCTTTTTGCTGAAAACGCCGTTTTCGTTTGACGTTTCGGTCGTTGAGCTGTTCGCGCCGCTCTTGATCGGCGGGGAACTGGTCATCGCAGAACCGGGACGTCATACGGATGCAGCGTATCTGCTCGAAGTTTCGCAAGAGCGGCAGATCAGCTTTTTCATCACCGTGCCGTCGCAGGTCAAGTTGCTGGTCGATCAGGCGGGATTCAGGAACTGGTCGTCGTTACGCAACCTATTGTGCGGAGGAGAACCGTTGTCCTATGAGCTTTGTGCCCGCATTACCGAGTCACTGCCCTCCGCACAGATCTACAACATGTACGGTCCCACCGAAGCATGTATCTTCGCTTCCTATTGGCGGGTCGAACTTACCGCGGACCCACAGGTGATTCCGATCGGACGACCGCTTGCCAACAACCGACTGTACATCCTCGATCGGGCGCTGCGTCCAGTTCCGGTCGGCGTGCCAGGGGAACTGTACATCGGAGGGGTAGGACTTGCTCGCGGCTACCTGAACCGCGAAGAACTGACGGCCAAAACTTTTATCGAGAGCCCGTATGGAAGGCTCTACAAAACGGGCGATCTCACCCGCTGGTTGCCAAACGGTGAGATCGATTTCCACGGCCGGATCGACCATCAGGTCAAACTGCGTGGCTTCCGGATCGAGACGGGGGAAATCGAGGCGGTCTTGCAAAGCCATACGGAGATCAGCGATGCGCTCGTTTTGCTCCGTGAAGATGCACCTGGAGATCAGCGACTCGTCGCCTATCTGATCGCGGCAGAGGAGGCACCCACTGTCAGCGAGCTGCGCGCCCTGCTCAAAGACAAACTGCCCGATTATATGGTGCCAAGCAACTTTGTTTTCTTGCGCGCGTTTCCATTGACGCCAAACCAGAAGATCGACCGCAATGCACTCCCTGTGCCCGAGCGCACGACCGCATCAGAGCGGGCGTACGTCGCACCGCGGAGTGAGACGGAGCAACGGTTGACCGAAATCTGGCAGCAGCTGCTGCGCACAGAGGGGATTGGCGTTCACGATAACTTTTTTGAAATCGGTGGGCATTCACTATTGGCGACCCATGTGCATACGGCCATTCAGCAAAGCTTCGGCGTTGTCCTGCCGCTCAAACAACTGTTTGAAGCGGTGACAATCGAAGAGGTGGCCGCCTTGATTGAACAGATTCGAACCGCTGACGAGCAGGAGTTCGCCCAGCCGAAAATCGCGGTCAGAGACCGCATGGCCAGCACGAAGCGAACTCGCAAGTAGGGAGATTATTCACGAGACGAAAGGATGACCTAGCTTGACAACTTCAAATACACACACGATTCATGAGGATGAAGTTTATGAACTTCGCGCCTCCTTTGCCCAACAGCGCATGTGGGTGCTCGATCAATTTTCGCCGGGCAACCCGTTTTACAACATGCCAAATGCTGTGCGGCTGCAAGGGAAGCTCGATCTGGACGCGTTGACCGACACGATCAATGAAATGATCTACCGCCACGAAACGCTGCGCACGTCGTTCGAAATGTTGGAGGATGGTTTGAAACAGCTGGTCAACGCGGAGCTTGTGGTCGAGATTCCGATCACCGATCTTCAGTATCTTCCGCTCGAGGAGCGCTTTCCAAAAGCGCAGGAGCTGGCGAAAGAAGAATTTGCGCGGCCGTTTCTGATCAAACAGGCACCGCTGGTCCGAACCCGCCTGTTGCGACTGGCTGCAGATGATCACATGCTGCTGATCACGATGCACCACATCATCTCCGACGGCTGGTCGATGGGGGTGTTCTTCACCGAACTTGCGGCGATCTACGAAGCGTTCGCGAAAGGACAACCTTCTCCGCTGCCAGACTTGACGATCCAATACGCAGATTTCTCAGAATGGCAGTTTAACTACTTGACCGGGGACGTGCTGGAGAAACAGCTTTCCTATTGGAAAAACACACTGGGCGGCTCGATGCCAATCCTACAACTGCCAACCGACAAGCAACGCCCGGTCGTGCAAAGCTATCGCGGGACAGTTTACAAGCACATGCTTTCAGGCGATCTGTTGAAAAAGCTCCAAGACTTTAATCAGCAGGAACGCGTGACGATGTTTATGACAATGCTTGCTGCCTTCAACGTTCTGCTGGCCCGTTGGACCGGACAGGAGGACATCTGGGTCGGCACACCGATCGCAGGGCGCAACGTCAACGGCATCGAAAAGTTGATCGGGCTGTTTGTCAACACGCTGGTCATGCGTGCCGACCTGTCGGAAAACGTAAGCTTCCGCGATCTGTTGCAACGCGTCCAAAAAGATGCGCTCGATGCATTTGAACACCAGGACTTCCCGTTTGAAAAGCTGGTCGAAGAATTGCAGCCGGAGCGCAACCGCACGTACTCGCCGCTGTTCCAAGTGTTTTTTGCGATGCAAAACACGCCGCGCGAAGAAGTGCACTTGCAAGATGTGACCTTATCGACAGTCCCACACGAAAGCGGCACTGCAAAATTTGACCTGTCGCTCTTCTGCTCGGAACTGCCGGATGGACTGCTCTGTGGCTTCGAATATTGTACCGACCTGTTTGAAGAGAGCACGATCGCTCGCATGGCCGAACATTTTACCCACCTGGTCTCCAGCCTCTTAGACAACCCGGACACTCCGGTCTATGATCTGCAGATGCTGACAGATGCGGAACAGCAACTTTTCAAAACATGGAACGGTGAACTGCCTGCCCCGGCCGACAGCTGTGTCCACCGCTTGATCGAAGAGCAGGCGGCACGCACACCGGACAACATCGCAGTAGAATGCGAAAGACAGACCTTGACGTACCGCGAGCTGAATGCTCGCGCGAACCAGTTGGCTCGCCATCTGCAAACGCTTGGCATCGGCACCGAGTCGCTCGTCACGCTATGCGTCGAGCGCTCCATCGATCTGATCGTGGCGGAGCTGGGGATTCTCAAAGCAGGGGCCGCCTATGTGCCGATCGATCCGAGCAACCCGGCGGAGCGCACTGCATTCATTTTGCAGGATACGAAAGCGTCGGTCATGGTCACGCAGTCTCATCTGGCGCAAGAGCTCCCCGCTCACGACGCCCGCCTGATCTGCCTCGACACGGACGGGGAAACGCTCTCCGGCTATGCGACCGATAATTTGGTCACTGATGTCACATCGCAAAATCTGGCCTATCTGATCTATACATCAGGCTCGACCGGAACTCCGAAAGCGGTGGCGGTCGAGCATCACCAACTGCTTTCCACTTTGTTCGCGATGCAGAAGACGTGCGGCTTTACTGCAGACGATGTGATGACGTGGGTCGTCTCGGTTGCCTTTGACGTTTCGCTGTTCGAAGTGATGAACCCCTTGCTGATCGGCGCTCGTGTGAAGGTGTTGACCCGCGCGCACATCACCAACCTAGAACTCTTGACCGAAGAGTTGCAAGAAGTCACCACCATGCATGCAGTGCCGAGTCTGATGCGCCAAATCGTCGATGCTGGACGGAAGGCGAAAGAGAACGGCGCCAATTTTGACAAGCTCCGTCAGCTCTATTCGGCGGGCGATGTGGTGTCGCCACAGCTGCTCAAAGACATGAACGAAGTCTTCCACAATGCAGAGTCGTACGTGTTGTACGGTCCGACCGAAACGTCGATCTTCGCGACCGAATACTTGGCAAAGCGCGGTCAAGAAGGTGAAAAATATACGATCGGCACGCGCTGCGCGAACGCACAGCTCTATGTGTGTGACCGCTTTGGCAAAGAGGTTCCGCTCGGCGTACCGGGCGAACTGCACATCGCGGGTCTTGGTGTTACGCGCGGGTATTATGGCCGTGAAGAGCTGACCGCGGAGAAATTTATCACCGTAAACGGCGAGCGGCGCTACAAATCGGGCGACTTGGTGCGCTTCCTCCCCGATGGCAACATCGAATTCTTCGGGCGGATGGACGGTCAAGTGAAAATCCGCGGGTTCCGCGTTGAGATTGGCGAGATCGAAACGGTGCTCGTCCGCCATGAACAGGTCAAAGAGGCGGTGCTGACCGTCTTTGAACACCAAGGGGAGAAAAACCTCGCCGCCTATCTGGTCGCCGAGCCTGGTCAGACGCCCGATGAGGCATTACTGCGCGACTTCTTGAAGCAAACGCTGCCCGAATATATGGTGCCAGCCGTTTTCGTCACACTTCAGGAGTTTCCGCTCAACGCCAACGGCAAGATCGATCGCAAAGCACTTCCGGCACCAGGTGGCGTGTTGACTTCGGCCAACCGCCCGTATATCAAGCCGCGCACCGAATTGGAGGAGCAAGTGGCTGCGATGTTTGGCGAACTGCTCGGAATCGAGCAAGTGGGGGCGGCCGACAACTTCTTTGAACGCGGGGGTCACTCCTTGTTAGCGACGATGTTCGTCTCTCGTGTGAAAGAGGCGCACAAGATTGAATACAGTTTAGGCGACCTGTTTGAAGTGGCGACTGTCGAAGGAATCGCGGCGAAGATCGAATCTAGAAAAGGCACGGCCGTAAGTGATGGCGGTGCTGGGATGATCAAGCGGATCGATCGCAGCCGACCGATGGGGGGACGATGATGGCGAATCCGCTCACGAAGCTGAACGTTAACTTTTACGAAGTCATGCCGCCGCTGCGTCCAAAAGAGGTGTTGGACGAAGCGAACCGTTGCCTGTACTGCTATGATGCTCCTTGCATGCATGCGTGTCCGACGGGCATCGACATCCCGTCGTTTATCAAAAAAATCGCCACGGGCAATCTCCTTGGCTCTGCGCGCACGATCATGGAAGCCAATCCGATCGGCGCGTCTTGCGCCCGGGTCTGCCCTACGTCCGAACTCTGTGAAGGCGCGTGCGTCCTGAATGGTGAATCGGACAAAGCGATCCTCATCGGCCTGCTCCAGCGCCATGTCACCGATTGGGCGATGCAGGCGCAAACGCCGCTCTTTCAAGCTGGGGAATCGAACGGTCTGCGTGTGGCGGTGGTCGGAGCGGGTCCAGCCGGACTTTCTGCCGCCCGCGAATTGGCACGGTTTGGGTACGCGGTCACCGTCTTCGAGGCAAAAGAGCGTGCAGGTGGCCTCAACACCTACGGCATCGTCTCGTTCCGTCTCCCGCAGGAGATTCCGCAGTGGGAGGTGGAGCAGGTGGAAGCGCTCGGCGTTGCGTTCCGCTATGGGGTGCGCGTCGGCACTGATATCTCCGCCGATGAACTGCTGGCCAGCTTTGATGCGGTCTTGCTCGCACCGGGCATGGGGGCCGTGCCGCAACTGCACATCGAAGGCGAAGAGTTGGACGGTGTGCTCGACGCGATCGCCTTTGTAGAAGATACGAAAACCAAGGAGCTGACCGACGCAATGGTCGGCAAAAAAGTGGCGGTGATCGGGGCGGGAAATACGGCGATCGACGCCGCAACCTGCTCCAAGCGGCTCGGGGCCGAAGTGGTGCAGATTTACTACCGCCGCACCGAACATGAGATGACCGCTTATGACTTCGAGTACGAATTTGCCAAACAAGATGGGGTTGAGTTCCGCTGGTTGAGCGCGCCGACCCGCATTTTGGGTGCAGGCGGACATGTGAGCGCAGTGGAGATGATCGGGATGGAACTTGGGGAAGCGGATGAGAAGGGCCGCCGCAGACCTACGCCAGTAGCAGGGAGCGAAAAGACGATCGAAGTTGATTTTGTGATCAAAGCGATCGGTCAAACCCGCTTGCTACCTTTGATCGAAGCGTTTGGACTTCAGCATGAGCATGGCATTCCGACGCTCAACAAAGCGACGTTGGAAACGTCCCGCGCGCGCGTCTACGCAGCTGGCGACTTTATTTTCGGCGGTCAAGGCGGCACCGACGCGATGGTCGTGTCGGCCGCTCAACAAGGCAAACAGGCGGCACGCTCGATCCATGAAGCGCTGCATAGCACCGCCGCATTGTCCGTATAAAGAGGAGGCACACACATGGCCGATTTACGCATTGAACTGGGCGGCATCAAGTCGCCCAACCCGTTTTGGCTGGCCTCAGCACCTCCGACCAACACCGGCTACCAAGTCCTGCGCGCCTTTGAAGCAGGTTGGGGCGGCGCGGTCTGGAAAACGCTCGGCGACCCGATCGTCAACGTCTCCTCCCGCTTTGGCGGCTATCGCGTTGGCACACAGCGGCTGATGGGGCTGAACAACATAGAGTTGATCACCGACCGATCGCTAGAAGTGAACTTAAAAGAGATGGCCGAAGTGAAAAAGCGTTTTCCTGACCGGGCCTTGGTTGCTTCGCTGATGGTTGACCCGGTTCGCGAAGTCTGGCATGAGATCGTCAAGCGGGTGGAAGCGGTCGGGGTGGACGGCCTCGAAATCAATTTCGGTTGTCCACACGGCATGGCGGAGCGCGGCATGGGGGCGGCCGTCGGGCAGCATCCCGAGCTGGTGCGTCAACAGACGGAGTGGATCAAAGAGGTGGCGACGACGCCTGTGATCGTCAAACTGACGCCGAACATCACCGACATCCGCTACACGGCCCGCGCTGCACGCGAAGGCGGGGCCGATGCGATCTCCTTGATCAACACGATCAACTCGCTGATCGGTGTCGATCTCGACTCGTGGCTGCCGCAACCGAACGTGGACGGCAAAGGCGCACACGGCGGCTATTGCGGCCCGGCGGTCAAACCGATCGCGCTGAACATGGTCGCAGAATGCGCCCATGACTCGCAGGTCGCACTGCCGATCTCTGGCATCGGCGGCATTTCGAGTTGGCGCGATGCGGTCGAATTTATGCTGATGGGCTCGACGAACGTACAGGTCTGCACCGCCGTCATGCATCACGGCTTCCGCATCGTCGAAGATATGATCGATGGCCTCAACAACTATTTGGATGAAAAAGGAATCGATTCGGTCAGCGAGATCGTCGGCAAATCGGTGCACACCATGTCCGACTGGGGCTCGTTGAACCTGAACTACAAAGTGACAGCCCGCATCAACACGGAGACGTGTATCAACTGCAACAAGTGCTACATCTCCTGCGAGGACGCGTCCCACCAGTGCATCGACCGTGTGGAAGACAAAGCGACCGGCAAGCAGATCCTGCAAGTGCGCGAAGATGACTGTGTCGGCTGCAATCTGTGTTCGCTGGTCTGCCCGGTGGACGGTGCCATCGACATGATTCCGGTGGACACTGGCAAACCGCACATGACGTGGGGCGAATTGGTACAAGAGAGGGGAACTGCCAGATGAAAAAGCTGATCCAAGGCGGCACCGTCGTCACCGCTGCCGACACCTACCAAGCGGACGTGCTGATCGATGGCGAGAGCGTCGTCGCGATCGGACAGAAGTTGGACGTGACCGATGCGGAAGTGATCGATGCTTCCGGATGCTATCTCTTCCCGGGCGGCATCGACCCGCACACCCACCTCGACATGCCGTTTGGCGGCACGACGACAGCCGATGATTTTGAAACGGGCACTCGGGCTGCCGCGTTTGGTGGCACGACGACGATCATCGACTTTTGCTTGACCAGCAAAGGCCAGACCTTGAATGATGCGATCAAAATTTGGCATGCCAAAGCGGATCACAAAGCGGTGATCGACTACGGGTTCCACCTGATGATCGCTGAAGCGAACGACAGCGTCCTGCAACAGTTGGAGCAGGTGGTGAACGAAGAGGGCATCACGTCCCTGAAAGTGTTTATGGCCTACAAAAATGTGTTCCAAGCGGACGATGAAACGCTGTTCAAAACGCTGATCCGCGCGAAAGAACTGGGCGCGCTGGTACAAGTGCATGCTGAAAATGGTGATGTCATCGATTATCTGATCAAGGAAGCGCTGGAAAAAGGCAACACAGACCCGATCTATCACGCCCATACCCGTCCTCCAGTGGCAGAAGGGGAGGCGACAGGCCGCGCGATCGCGCTGACGGCGCTGGCCGACTCTCAGCTCTATGTGGTGCATGTTTCTTGTTCCGAAGCGGTACAGCGCATCGCGGAAGCTCGCGAGCGCGGCTTGAATGTCTACGGCGAGACGTGCCCGCAGTACCTGACGCTTGACATCACCAGTCTGGAAAAACCGGACTTTGAAGGTGCCAAATACGTCTGGTCGCCGCCGTTGCGTGAAAAGTGGAACCAGGAGGTGCTGTGGAGCGCCTTGAAAAACGGAATTCTGCAAACGGTCGGCTCTGACCAGTGTTCGTTTAACTTCGCAGGGCAAAAAGATCTTGGCAAAGGTGACTTCACCAAGATTCCGAACGGTGGCCCGCTGATCGAAGACCGCTTTGGCATCCTGTACTCGGAAGGGGCGCACAAAGGGCGCATCTCGTTGAACCAATTTGTTGACATCACTTCGACCAAGTCGGCCAAATTGTTTGGCATGTTCCCGAAAAAAGGCACGATCGCCGTCGGTTCTGATGCTGACATCGTCATCTTCAATCCGGAAGTCACCCGCACGATCTCGGCCACCACGCATCACATGAACGTTGACTACAATCCGTTTGAAGGCATGGAAGTTCACGGTGAAGTGGTCTCTGTGCTGTCGCGCGGCACCTATGTCATTCGCGACAAACAATTTGTCGGTACGGCAGGCAATGGACGCTTCATTCGCCGCAACAAATTTAAGCGCCCCTAGGAGGTATTGTACGACCATGCACAAAGTCAAAATCGGCCTTATCCAAGCCAAACATGAAATTCACGGTGACGAACCGGTTGCGGTGCACAAGGAGGTGGCCATCGCCAAGCACATCAAAATGGTGCGCGACGCCGCCTCGCAAGGCGCTAAGATCATCTGCCTGCAGGAGATCTTCTACGGCCCTTACTTCTGCGCAGAACAAACTCCGAAATGGTACGAAGCGGCCGAAGAAATTCCACAGGGTCCGACCACGCAACTGTTTATGAAGCTGGCAAAGGAACTGGAAGTGGTCATCATCCTGCCGATCTATGAAAAAGAAGGCATCGGTACGCTGTACAACACCGCTGCGGTGATCGATGCAGATGGCAGTTACCTCGGTAAATACCGCAAGCATCACATCCCGCACGTCGAGGCTGGCGAGCCGCCGCACGGGTTCTGGGAAAAATACTATTTCAAACCGGGCAATCTCGGGTACAACGTATTTGACACCCGATATGCCAAAGTCGGCGTCTACATCTGTTATGACCGCCACTTCCCAGAAGGTGCTCGCGTGCTGGGGCTCAAAGGCGCGGAGATCGTCTTTAACCCGTCAGCGACCGTAGCAGGCACTTCCGAGTACCTTTGGAAGCTAGAACAGCCTGCCCATGCGGTGGCAAACGGGTACTACATCGCGGCGATCAACCGTGTTGGCGTGGAAGCGCCGTGGAACATGGGCGAGTTCTATGGTCAATCGTACCTCGCCGACCCGCGCGGCGAGATGGTTGCGGTCGCAGCTCGCGATCAGGATGAAGTGCTGGTAGCAGAGATGGACAAGCAGATGATCTACGAAGTCCGCCAAAAATGGCAATTCTATCGCGATCGTCGTCCGGAGACGTACGGCGAGATGGTCGATCTGTAAAGTCGATACTCAAAGCACAACGGCATGGGAGCTCGATGCGGCAAAAATGCATCGTCTCCTTGACCGTCGTGTAAAGGCACGCACTTGACAACTGGTTGCTTAGAATGTGAGAATGTAAGATAAGAAACATTAAAAAGAAATTGCAAAGGCGCGTGATTGGGATGAGGTACTCATATCAGGTAGTACACAGACAATCGCATATTTGCCTCTTTTGTAAAAAAGGGACCGGGGGAAGTGAGTAACTTCTGCCCGGTCCCTTTCTTTTGCTAAAGCGCTGAAAGGGGAACGTGAAATGGAAGAGATGACAACCGTGATGTTGGACGGGGTGCAGGTGACGGCGCAAGATGTGGCGCAGGTCGCCTTTAAAAATGCTCCGGTCGCGCTGGCCGATGAGGCATGGCAGCGCGTCAAGGACTGTCGAGAGATGGTCGAGGAGTTGGTACGGACTGGGAAGGTGGTCTACGGGGTCACTACCGGGTTCGGCAAATTTAGCGATGTACAGATTTCGCCGGAAGACGCTGCACAACTGCAGGTCAACCTGATCCGCTCGCACGCCTGTGCTGTTGGCAAGCCGATGGAGATCCCAGCTGTGCGCGCGCTGATGATGCTCCGCGCGAACGCTCTGTCAAAAGGATATTCGGGCATTCGTACCGAGACGCTGCAACTGCTGATCGATTGCCTCAATCATGGCGTGCACCCGGTCGTGCCGGAGCAAGGCTCGCTTGGCGCATCGGGTGACCTCGCACCGCTGTCGCATCTGGCGCTCGTATTGATGGGCGAAGGGGAAGCGTATTACCAAGGGGAACGCCTTTCTGGCGGAGCGGCTCTGCAGAAGGCCGGTCTGACCCCGATCCAGTTGCAGGCCAAAGAAGGTCTGGCCCTGATCAACGGCACCCAAATCATGACTTCGATCGGCACTTTGACCTTCGTGAAAGCGGAGCGTCTCGCCAAGGCGGCCGACATGATCGCCGCCCTTACCGTCGAGTGTCTGCGCGGCATCCCGGAAGCTTTTTCGGAAGAGGTGCATCGTGTCCGCCCGTATCCGGAGCAGATTGGTGTGGCCAGCAACCTGCGCAAATTGCTCGCAGGCAGCAAGCTGACGACAGGCCAAGGCGAGATCCGCGTCCAAGATGCTTACTCGCTGCGCTGCCTGCCCCAAGTGCACGGGGCATCGCGTCAAGTGTTGTCCTATGTCGCGGACAAAATCTCCATCGAGATCAACTCGGCGACCGACAACCCGCTGCTCTTTTTGGAAGAAGGCAAAGTCATCTCCGGCGGCAATTTTCATGGACAGCCGATCGCGTTTGCAATGGATTTCTTGAAAATCGGCATGAGCGAGTTGGCGAATATTTCGGAGCGCCGCACGGAGCGACTGGTCAACCCTGCCCTCTCCGAGCTTCCGGCGTTTTTGAGCCACAATCCGGGCATGGAGTCGGGCATGATGATTCCGCAATATGTGGCCGCTTCGCTCGTCTCGGAAAATAAAGTTCTGGCCCATCCGGCTTCTGTCGATTCGATCCCGTCTTCTGCCAATCAGGAAGACCACGTCTCGATGGGGACGACGGCAGCTCGCCATGCGGCTCAAGTGATTGACAACGTGTCTAAAGTTCTGGCCATCGAACTGATCTGTGCTGGTGAAGCGGCCGAATTTGTTGGCGCAGACGGGCTGGCTCCGGCAACGCGCAAGCTGTACGACCTGTTGCGCGGCATCGTGGCGCCGGTGTTGACCGATCGCTCGACCAGCGATGATATTGAAAAGGTGGCTGCGGCTCTGTTAGAAGGCGAGTGGATCACAGCCGTGGAAAACATCTCCGGCGAACTGATGTAAGAGTTGAAATGATCGATCCTAAGGAGGAAATTACGTATGTCCAACCAACAAAAACGTGAAATCCGCGCTCCGCGCGGTACCGAATTGAACGCAAAAGGCTGGGTTCAGGAAGCCGCTTTGCGCATGTTGATGAACAACCTCGACCCGGAAGTGGCAGAGCGTCCGGAAGACCTTGTCGTCTACGGCGGCATCGGCAAAGCTGCGCGCAACTGGCCTTCTTTTGACGCGATCGTCCGTGAACTGAAGCGTCTAGAAAGCGATGAGACTCTGCTCGTGCAATCGGGCAAGCCGGTCGGCGTCTTTAAAACGCATGAGCGCGCACCGCGCGTACTGCTGTCCAACTCCGTGCTCGTTCCGGCGTGGGCGAATTGGGAGCACTTCCGCGAACTGGAGCAAAAGGGTCTGATGATGTACGGCCAAATGACGGCCGGTTCTTGGATTTACATCGGTACCCAAGGCATTCTGCAAGGCACGTACGAAACGTTTGCTGAAGCAGGCCGCCAACAGACGGGTGGTACGCTCAAAGGCACCTTGACCCTCACCGCAGGGCTCGGTGGCATGGGTGGTGCGCAACCGCTGGCTGTCACGATGAACGAAGGCGTAGTCATCGCCGTCGAGATTGACCCGACCCGCATCGAACGCCGCATCCAACACCGCTACTGTGATGTGATGGCGACAACGCTCGACGAAGCGCTGGAACTGGCAAATCAGGCCAAAGCGGAAGGACGTCCGCTTTCGATCGGTCTGCTCGGCAACGCTGCAGAAATCTATCCGGAATTTGTACGCCGCGGGATCAAGCCTGATTTTGTCACCGACCAAACATCGGCCCATGACCCGCTGAACGGCTACATTCCGGTAGGCTATTCATTGGAAGAAGCGGCAGCGCTGCGCCAAAGCGACCCGGACAAATTGATCGCCCTGGCCAAGCAAAGCATGGCCGTTCATGTCCAAGCGATGCTCGACCTGCAAAAGCTCGGCTCCACCGTGTTCGACTACGGCAACAACATCCGCCAAGTGGCGCTTGATGAAGGGGTCCAAGACGCGTTCAACTTCCCAGGTTTCGTTCCGGCCTACATCCGTCCGCTGTTCTGCGAAGGCAAAGGCCCGTTCCGTTGGGCGGCTTTGTCTGGCGATCCAGAAGACATCAAGAAGACGGACGAACTGATCCTCAAGCTGTTCCCAGAAAATGATCACCTGCGCCGCTGGATCGAGATGGCAGGCGAAAAGATCGCCTTCCAAGGTCTCCCGGCCCGCATCTGTTGGCTCGGTTACGGCGAGCGTGCCAAGTTTGGTCTGGCGATCAACGAAATGGTCAAAAATGGGGAACTGAAGGCTCCGATCGTCATCGGGCGCGACCACCTCGACTGCGGTTCTGTCGCTTCACCGAACCGCGAGACAGAAGCGATGAAAGACGGTTCTGACGCAGTGGGCGACTGGGCGATCTTGAACGCACTGATCAACACCTCCGCAGGCGCATCCTGGGTTTCGGTACATCATGGCGGCGGGGTCGGTATGGGCTACTCGTTGCATGCGGGAATGGTCGTCGTTGCAGATGGCACCGCTGAAGCGGCGGAGCGTCTGCAAGCTGTGCTCACTTCCGACCCGGGCATGGGCGTCATTCGTCACGTCGATGCAGGTTATGACGAAGCGATCGAAACGGCTGAAACGCACGGCATCCGCATCCCGATGCGCGAACAAGAGTAGTAGCTAGCGATAGAACGAGCGAGGAGGATGAGCATGGAACAACTTGATTTGCTGGTAACCGGCATCGGGCGGCTGGTCACGCCGCCCGGCGATGCTCCGCGATTTGGCGCGGAGATGAACGAGGTGATCGAGATCGAAACGGCGGCGGTGGCCATTCACGAAGGGCGCATCGTTCATGTTGGAACCGAAGCGGAAGTGATGGAGAACTTGCGTGGCGTCACCATCGCTGAAACGATCGATGTCGGCGGCCGTCTGGTCACACCGGGTCTTGTCGATCCCCATACGCACCTCGTGCACGGTGGCTCGCGGGAGCACGAACTGGCACTGAAACGCTCCGGCGTGCCATATCTGGAGATTCTCGCGCAAGGCGGCGGGATTCTCTCGACCGTCACAGCGACTCGCGCCGCTTCCGAAGAGGAGCTGTACAAAAAAGCGCGCAAGAGCCTGAACGAAATGCTCCTGAATGGCGTAACCACAGTTGAAGCGAAAAGCGGCTATGGCTTGACCACCACCGATGAGCTGAAGCAGTTGCGCGTCGCCAAACAATTGCATGACACGCATCCGGTCGATATCGTGTCCACCTTCATGGGTGCACATGCGGTACCGCCGGAGTACAAGGGACGCACCGAAGAGTATGTCGATCTGATCGTCAACGAAATGTTGCCGAAGATCGCCGATGAGTTCCTCGCCGAATTTTGCGATGTGTTTTGTGAGCACGGAGTGTTTACCGTCGAGCAGTCCCGACGCATCCTGATGGAAGGCAAGCGCAATGGCCTGATGCCGAAAATTCATGCCGATGAGATCGAACCGCTCGGCGGTGCGCAACTGGCAGGTGAAATCGGCGCGATCTCCGCAGAGCATCTGCTGGCGGCCACCGATGAAGGGTTGCAAGAGATGGCCGACAATGGCGTGACGCCCGTGCTTCTGCCAGGCACTTCGTTCAATCTCGGTTTGCAAAACCATGCGCGTGCCCGGGATATGATCGACAAGTACAACCTGCCGGTCGCATTATCAACCGACTACAATCCAGGTTCCTGCCCAACCGAGTCGATTCAGTTGATCATCGCACTGGCGTCGCTCAACTTGAAGATGACGCCGGAGGAGATTTTGACCGCTTGTACGATCAATGCGGCCAACGCGCTCGGCCGCTCGACCGACATCGGGTCGATCAAAGTGGGCAAGCGTGCCGACCTTGCGATTTTTGACGCGCCGAACATCAAGTACCTGCCGTACCATTTTGGCATCAACCACACGTTTGGTGTGATCAAAAACGGTCAAGTCGTAGTCTGGGAGCGCCAGATTGTGCAGGAGGAAGCAAGATGAGCCATGAGATCCCGCACTTGAAAACGCCGGACCAAGCGGCATTCCGCGATCAGATGGAAACGAAGGTAGCTCGTTGGATCTCGGCATGGGACGGGGAGGAGCAACTGACGGCTGGCGTGATCGGAATTCCACTTTCCAAGCCGTCGATCTCCGTCTCCGGTGCCTCGACCACTCCGGCCGCCATTCGCACCGCTTTTAAATCGTTCACCACCTACTCGCTCGAATACGGGGTGGATCTGCAAAGTCTGGCGGTACGCGACCTCGGTGACATCGAGATGCACGTCACCGATAACGCCGAGTCACACCGCCGCATCGAAGCGAGCCTGCGTGCACTTTATCAAAAGCATCCTGACCTGATCCCGATCATCTTTGGCGGTGACCATTCGATCACATGCCCATCGATGAAAGCGTTCGTCGATCGCCATCCTGGCCAAAAGGTCGGCATCATTCATTTTGATGCTCACCATGATGTGCGCAACTTCGAGGATGGCGGCGTCTCGAACGGTACACCGTTTCGGGGCATCCTCGAATCGGGCATCGTGGACGGGAAGAATATCGTGCAGATCGGCATTCGCGGCTTCATGAACTCAAAGCCGTACCACGACTATGTGACCGGACATGGTGTCACCGTCTATACCGCTCGCGACGTCTATCGCCAAGGGATGGAGACGATTTTGACCCAAGCGCTTGAAATCGCAGGGGACGGAACTGACGTGCTCTACGTAAGCTTTGACGTGGACGTGATCGACCAAGCGTTTGCACCCGGTTGTCCGGCGATCGGCACGGGCGGGATGAACCCGTGGGATGCGATGGATGCGCTGTACCACCTCGGCACGCTACCACAGGTGCAAGGGCTTGATTTTGTCTGCATCGACCCGACCGTTGATGTGCGCAATGTCACGTCAAGGCTGGCCGTGCAATTTATGTTGACCTTCCTCGCGGGTGTATCTCAACGTGATGTTCGCTAGACAGAACGGTTAACAAAGGCTATTCTAGGAAATGGAAGTTAGTTGTAGTGAGGGGAGTGGGAAGAACATGTCAAATACGGCGAGTTTCTTCCGCAATCGATTCGTCCAAGTAATCGTATTGTCTGGATTGTTATTGCAAATCGGCATTTGGGTGCGCAACTTCGCGGTGCTGCTGTACGTCATGGAGCAGACCAATGGTGATGAAGTTGCCGTCTCGATGATTTCGGTTGCCGAGTTTGCCCCGATTTTCTTGTTTTCTTTTATTGGTGGTGCCTATGCGGACCGCTGGCGTCCGAAGCGGACGATGATCTGGTCCGATGTGCTCAGTGCACTGTCCATCTTTGCAGTGCTCGGGACGTTGATGACCGGCTATTGGCAAGCGATCTTCTTTGCGACGTTGGTGTCTGCGATCCTGTCTCAATTCTCGCAGCCTTCGATGTTGAAGCTGTTTAAACAGCACGTTCCGGAACATCAGATGCAGATGGGCATGGCGCTGTTTCAAACGATGATGTCGATCTTTATGATCATCGGTCCGTTCCTCGGAACCCTGGTTTTTCAAAACTTCGGCATCAAAGTGTCGATCGGGGTCATGGGGATCGCCTTCTTGGCGTCTGCAGCTGTGTTGACGATGATTCCTGCCGATAAGAAAGAGCACAACGTGGCGAAAGATACATCGATCTTTACGGAGATGAAGGATGGCTTCCGCTACGTGATGTCCAAACCGGTGCTGAAGATTCTTGGTGGCAACTTTGCCGCTGCAGGTCTGGCCTTGGGGATCATCCAACCGCTGACGATCTTTCTCGTCACGGAAAATCTTGGTCTGCCCAAAGAAAGCGTGCAGTGGTTGATGATGACGAACGGTGCGGCGATGCTGATCGGCGGTGGTGTGGTGATCGGCCTGACCAAGAAGATTCCACCCCATGCCTTACTTGTCATCGGTATGATCGCCGTGACGATCTCAACTGCGGTCACCGGCTGGTCAACCAACTTTGTGTTGACGCTTTGCTCGCAGTTTTTAGCAGGTCTGTTCTTACCGTGCATTCATATCGGGGTGAACACGATCATGTTGAAGACGACCGAAGAGGAATTTATCGGTCGGGCCAACGGTATTTTGAACCCGCTGTTCATGGGCATGATGGTAGTGACGATGAGTCTTGCCGGCCCGCTGAAAAAAATGTTCTCGCTGACCACTGCGTTCGAGTTGGCGGCTGGTCTCTTCTTTATCGGGATGCTGCTCGCTCTGCCGTTGTTCAAGCTGAACTTGGGTGCGGCGAACGCTACCACAGAACCCCCGAAGCCTGCCGAGCAGCCGTAAGGGGAACATCTCTATTTACAAAAGCCATCAGATTTCTGATGGCTTTTTATTTTAGTTATTTATTGTTATTATAAATAGAAGTTATTGTTATAGAGGGGGGCGCTGGTTTGATGAGCGAACGATGCATCTATCGGATGATTGAAGAGCAAGCTGCGCGAACGCCCGATCGTGTGGCGGTGGTGAGCGGAACTGAACGCTTGACCTATCGCGAATTGAATCGATCGGCAAACCGTCTGGCCGAAGAGTTACGTGCGAACGGCGTACAACAAGAGACGCTGGTCGGAATTTGCTCAGACCGCTCCGTGCAGTTGATGATCGGTCTGCTCGGTATTTGGAAAGCGGGCGGAGCGTACGTGCCGCTTGATCCGACCTATCCGGCCGAGCGACTGGCACACATCATGGGATTGGCAGATGTGCAGTTGGTCGTGACGCAGCGGACCTTGGAGGACGCGTTGCCGCCGCATGGGGCGAAGACCTTGTGGCTCGATGAGATAAAGGGAGCGAACTCTGCAAATTACGATCAGAATGTGGTGAACGATGCATCGCCAAACTCCTTGGCTTATGTGATTTTTACATCGGGCTCGACAGGAAAGCCGAAAGGAGTGGCTGTCGAACACCGTTCTGTCTATCATCTGTTGCAAGCTTTGACCGAGCAGTTGGAGATCGGGGAGGATGATGTCCATCTCTGCCTCGCTTCGTTTGCTTTCGATATGTCGGTACTCGATTTTTACCAGCCGTTGATGCTTGGCGGCACTTTGATCATCGGGGAACGGAGCTTGGCAGGCGATGGGGCTGCCCTGCGCGCCGTGTTGGAGACACAGGGCGTGTCGCTGCTCCAAGCGACGCCGATCACGTGGCATCTACTGCTCGATGCAGGCTGGCAGGGTAATCCGAAACTGCGTGCGATCACTGGCGGCGAGGCGTTGTCGGTGCCGTTGGCTGAGCGATTGTTGCAGACAGGTTCGCAAATTTGGAACGCGTACGGCCCGACAGAATGTACGGTGTGGTCAACCTTTCAGCGAGTGATGACTCCAGAGGATGCACAATTGATCGGGCATCCGATCCGAGGCGTTACAGCGTATGTGCTGGATCACAATTTGCAGCCGGTCGCAATCGGTGAACCGGGGGAACTGTTCATTGGCGGATTGCAGGTGACACGCGGGTATCACGGTGCGCCCGATCTAACAGCGGAGCGTTTTCTGCCCGATGTGAGCTCGGGTGAGTCGGAGGAGCGGATGTATCGCACGGGGGATTTGGTGAAGTGGATGCCAGATGGCGCGTTGGCGTTTATCGGACGTGTCGATCATCAGATCAAGATCCGCGGCTACCGCGTGGAACTCGGCGAGATTGAGCGCGTTTTGGAAGAAGCACCAGCGGTACGCCAGTCTGCTGTGGTGCTGCGGGAAGATGTGCCAGGCGAGCAGCGATTGGTCGCCTATGTCATGGCGGAACAGGAAGCAGTTTACGTGCCGTCCGCTCTGCGGGCGTTCTTGGCGGCTCGTCTGCCCGAATTTATGGTGCCGACGCGCTATGTGCTGATGACCGAGATGCCAGTTACACCGAACGGCAAGATCGATCGCAAAGCGCTCCCACAGCCGGAACAAGGGCGTCCCGAACTCTCCGTGGCCTATGTAGGACCGTCCACACCGCAAGAAAGGGATGTCGCAGCGGTGTGGGAAGAGGTGCTCGGCATCGTGCCGATCGGGATGGATGACCGCCTAGCCGAACTTGGCGTACACTCGCTACAGGTGACACAGGCGGCAGCACGCCTTCGCGAGCGGCTGTCGGTGGAGTTGACGGTGCGCGACCTGTTCATGACCGAGACGGTGGGCGAGGTAGCTCGTCTAGTCGGCGAGCGATCGGGGACAGAGTTGGCCGTGCCTTTGCTTCCGATACCAAAAGGAGAATGCGGCACAGCCAGCGTTTCTTTTGCTCAGCAAAGGCTGTGGTTTCTCGACCGTTTGCAACCGGGTACGGCCGTATATAACATCCCGGTCGCCATCGAGATGCAAGGGTGTGTAGATGTTACGGCGCTGAATGAAAGTTTGACGGAGATCGTGCGGCGTCATGAATCGCTTCGCACCGTCTTCGCAGAGGTGGATGGCGAACCGTTGCAAGTGATCTGCGATGCGCAGCCGATCAGACTGCGCGCGGAAAAGCTGACCCGCGAAGAGGCAACAGGTGCCGTGAATGCGGAAGCGAGCACTCCGTTTGATTTGTCCCGCGGGCCTTTGTTCAGAGCGCGGTTGTTCCAACTGGCCGCCGAAGAACATCTGCTGGTGTTGACGATGCATCACATCATTGCGGATGGCTGGTCACAGGGGATCTTGTATGAAGAACTGGCCGCTTGGTACACCTTTTTCACACAAAAAACGGCGGCGCGTCCACCCGCCATGGCTGTGCAATATGCTGATTTTTCCGCCTGGCAACGGGCCTGGCTGTCCGGTGAGCGATTGGATGGGCAGTTGTCGTATTGGAAAGAAAAGCTTGGCGGCACACTGCCTGTCGCGCAGTTGCCGAGTGACCGCCCACGCCCGTCTCAGCCGTCCCAGCGCGGGAAACTGAAGACGTATCGGCTGGATTTTCAATTGCTCAGCGGATTGCAGGAGTTGTCCCGCCGCGAAGGTGCTACTTTGTACATGACCCTGTTGGCGGCGTTTCAAACGTTGCTGTACCGCTACTCGGGCGAGACGGACATCATCGTCGGTTCTCCTGTAGCTGGACGCAGTCATCCTGCGGTGGAAAAATTGATCGGCTTTTTTGTCAATACGCTAGTCTTGCGCACCGATCTGCAAAGCAATCCTAGCTTCACTGAACTTTTGAAGCGGGTGCGCGTGACGGTGCTGGAAGCGATGGCTCATGGCGATGTGCCGTTTGAACGACTTGTCGAGGAGTTGCAACCGGAGCGAAGCGCTGGAATCTCTCCGCTTTGCCAAGTGATGTTCGCGCTGCAGAACGTGCCGATGACGCAATTGAACCTGCCCGGTCTAACCGCAACGGTGACCGACCTTGACAGTGGCACTGCCAAATTCGACCTCACCGTCATGATGACCGAAGAGGCGGACGGACTGTTCACGCAGGTGGAATACAGCACCGACCTGTTCGAGGAAGCGACGATCGACCGCATGATGGCCCACTTCTGTGAAATGCTACAGGGCATTGTGCAGCAACCGGATCTGGCGATCAGCACACTGCCACTGTTGACTGCGGAAGAACGCGAACAGGTGCTGTATGGCTGGAACGATACTCAGGTTGCGTTCCCTGAACAGCTTTTGTTGCATCAGCTGTTCGAAGAGCAGGCCAAGCGGACACCTGATGACATCGCGGCGGTGTATGGTGCTCAAACCATCACTTATCGAGACTTGGACGAGCAGGGGAATCGCCTGGCGCACAAGCTGATTGCGCTCGGTGTCGGCCCCGATGTAGCGGTTGGCGTTTGTGTCGAGCGCTCGCTGGAGCTGGTTGTGGCGTTGATTGGGATCTTGAAAGCGGGCGGGGCATATGTGCCGCTCGATACGGATGCGCCGACCGCCAGAATTGGGCAAATTTTGTCCGATGCGAACGCTCCTGTCTGCTTGATACACAGCGCCTTTCGCGACAAGATGCCACAGGGGATGGCTGTCGAGTATGTGGAGTTGGACAGCGCGGAGACCCTACACGGAGATTTGGCCACTGCACCGCACACTGCGGTTAATTCCGAGCATCTGGTGTCCATCTACTATACGTCTGGCTCGACAGGCCAACCTAAAGGTGTCTCTTCCACGCACAAAGGCTGGGTCAATCGCATGTTGTGGATGCAGCGCCACTATCGCTTGCAGGCAGGGGAGACCGTTTTGCAAAAAACGACCTTGACGTTCGACGATGCAGCCTGTGAGTTTTTCTGGCCGCTGATGGTCGGCGGGCGAATCGCGCTGATGGAACCAGGATTGCACAAAGACCCGCGGGCGATCGTGGAGGCGGCGATCTCCTATCAAGCGGCGTTCATCACGTTCGTCCCGAGTATGCTCGCGCTGTTCGTCGATGCGGTGACAGCAGAAGACCGGGCTAAGCTGCAATCGCTGCGTCATGTCGGTTCATCCGGAGAGGCGCTGCGCTCCGATCTGGTGCGCGCTTTTCAGGAGCGTGTCGGCTGTGAGCTGCACAACACGTGGGGCGCGACAGAAGTCTCGATCGATTCCACAGTCCATACCTGCACGGAGGCCGATACGCAAGAGTCGGAGATCGTTTCGGTCGGACGCCCGCTCGATAACAACCGTTGCTATGTGCTGGACGCCAACTTGCAACCCGTTCCTGTCGGGGTGCCGGGCGACCTTTATTTGGCGGGAGTCGGTCTGGCCAGAGGTTATTTGAATGACCCGGAGAAGACGGCGGCCGCATTTATCCCAGATCCGTTTGTGAGCGGCGAGCGGATGTACAAGACGGGCGATCGCGGGTATTTCCGCCGGGACGGGCAGATCATGTTCCTTGGGAGAAGGGACGACCAGATCAAAGTGCGGGGGCAGCGTGTGGAGATCGGTGAGATCGAAGCGGTGCTGGCGACTCACCCTGATCTCGAACAATCGGCTGTCAAAGCGTTTCAGGGCGGCGACGGTTATCGTCTCGTCGCCTACTGCGTGCCGCGCGAAGATGGCGCAGAGCGTGTGACGCCGGAAGCGTTGCGGGCTTATATGAGCGAGCGCTTGCCCAACTATTTGGTGCCGTGGCGGTTTGTCAAATTGGATACCGCTTTGCCGACGACCATTTCGGGCAAAATCGACCGCAAGGCGTTGCCCGATCCTGGCGAGGAGCGTCCCGATCTGCATGTCAGTTTTACTGCACCGAAGACGGAAGCCCAGCAGGTGATCGCTGAGATTTGGCAGGAGCTTCTGAATGTAAAACAAGTTGGGATTTACGACAATTTCTTCGACTTAGGTGGGCATTCGCTTACGGCGACGCGCATTTTATCGCGGATCAACCGCAGGCTGGAGGTGCATCTGCCGCTGAAGGTGCTGTTTGAGGCTCCGACCATCGCGGGGTTGTCCGAACAGGTGGAGGAACTGCGCGGGACTAAAGTGACGCTGTCTGCGATCGAACGCTTGGCCGTGCAAGCCGACTATGAGCTGTCTCACGCGCAAAAGCGCTTCTGGTTTCAATACTTGATCGACCCGCTTAACGCGTGTGGTGGTGTCAGTGCCAAGCGGATTCAAGGGCCGCTCGACCACCATCGTTTCCTTCACGCCTACGAAGCGCTCTGTGACCGTCACAGCATCATGCGGGCAACGTTTGCGGAACGCGACGGGATGCCCGTACAGATCGTGCATGAGAAGCTGGAACGGCCGATCACATATACCGATTTGACCGATCGCCCCGTTGCCCAGCGCTGGGAGCAATTGGCCGCAGCAGTAAAGCGGGAGCAGAAAACACCGTTCGATTTTCGGGAGGAGCCTGCTTTTCGCGCTGGGCTGTACAAATTGGAAGAGCAAGACTATCTGCTGTTGCTCACCTTGCATCCCATCGCCTATGACAGTTGGTCTGAAGCGGTGTTCATGCAGGATTTGAGCCAGCTCTACCAAGCGGAACCGCACGATGCCGCATTGCCGAACGCCGTTCAATATTCGGACTATGCAGCATGGCAGAACAATCTGTTAGCGACGGGGCAATTGGAGGCGCAGCGAACGTACTGGGCGGAGCAGTTGCAACATGAAGTGAGCGCGACGGAACTGCCCCGCGACGATTTGCCACCTGCTGCATGGTCGGCCAGCGATCTGTTGCGCAGTTGGCAGATCGATGCAGCACTGACGGCGAAACTGCGGGAGCTTTCCGCCGCGCAGGGGACAACGATGTACGTACTGCTCTTGGCTGGGTTTAAAATTTGGCTGTCGCTCTTGAGTGGACAGGATCAGGTCACCCTCTGCGCGCCGCTTTCGGGACGTAGCCACCCAGATTTGGAAGGGGTGCTCGGTGTGCTGGTCAACCCGGTGGCGATGCGAACCGACCTTTCTGGCAACCTCAGCGGCTATCAGGCGATTGAGCAGGTGAAGCGCTCTGCGATCGGAGCGTATGCGCATCAGGACTATCCGTTCGACCTCGTGTTGCAAGATCTGCGCGCGAAAGGGCTGGCGGTGGCACCGCTGTATACCGTGGTGTTTGTCGGACAGAACGCTCACATCGACGAGATCGTGCTGGAAGCTGGCGTAACGCTGACCAATCGCTCCTTGCCCGAGTTGTTTGCACCTTGGAACCTTGAGGTGCAAGACTTTGTGCACAATCGCTTTGATGGTGACCCTTCTGTTCAACTCGATTTGCATGTCGATGTTTATGAAGGCGAGCATGACATCCAAGTCCTGACCCGCTTCCATCCGTTGCGCTTTAGTGGCGAGACGATCGAACGTTTTTTAGAGCAGTATACCCGTGTGCTAGCCCAACTCGTGGAAGACCCGAGTCTGCGCCTTTCGCAGATGCAAATCGCAGCAGAAGCGGAATTCGAGCTTGACGAACTGTTTTAAAAGCAAAGCAAAAAGGCAAAGCAATAAGGCAAAGCAATAAGGCAAAGCAATAAGGCAAAGCAATAAGGCAAAGCAATAAGGCAAAGCAATAAGGCAAAGCAATAAGGCAAAGCAATAAGGCAAAGCAATAAGGCAAAGCAATAAGGCAAAGCAATAAGGCAAAGCAATAAGGCAAAGCAAAAAGGACTGTGCTGTCGGCACAGTCCTTTTTGCTGTCACGAACAAGGGGGGAGGTAGCGAGCCTTGTCAGCATATTCGTACCTGCTGAGGCACCAGTTTACATCGGCAGGTTCTTCTGCTCACCCTGCCAAGGTTGCCCGTTTTGTTTTCGATACGTCCGGAGCATTTGCTTGAACAGATTCTTCAGCGCGGGGAAAGGAACGGAGCGCTTTTTGCCAAAGAGCAGGCGGGTCAGCGTATGAAACGCGTCTTGCAGTTCCGGCGTGTAAGGATACCAGTTGATTTCGCGCGGCTTCGTGCCTTTGTTGACCATTATCGAGGTCTGATGGCAGAAGGTGTGCAGGCCCTCTGGCCCGTGATAGCGACCGATGCCGCTGTGTTTGACACCGCCAAAGGGTAGATGCGGATTGGCGACGTTGGTGATCACGTCATTGATGCAGACATTGCCAGAGATCAATTGTGTGGCGACGCGCTTTGCTTTCACCAGATCTTGCGACCACACCGATGCGTTTAACCCGTACTCCGAGTCGTTCGCCTGTTTCACAGCTTGTTCTTCGGTCGCAAAGGGCAGGATCGGAAGCAAAGGGCCAAAAGTCTCCTCCTGCATCAACCGCATGGAAGAATTGACCCCAGTCAACACCGTTGGGGCAAAATACAAAGTGCCTTCTTGCAAGGCATGACCTCCGCATTCAACACGAGCCCCTTTTTCGACCGCATCTTGAATGTGGGCTTGCACCAGCTGCATCTGGAGGGGATACGTCATCGAGCCAAACTCCACGCCTTGGCGCAGTTCCTGTGTTGCGGCAACCACTTTGCGCACGAATTCGTCATAGACTGGCGCTTCCACATAGACGCGTTCCACCGACATACACACTTGCCCTGCGTTGGTGAACGCACCCCACAATGCCCCGCGCACTGCACGGTCGAGATCCGCATCGGCGAACACGATCATCGGGTCTTTTCCACCCAGCTCCAACTCCACGGGAATCAAATGTTCGGCAGCTGCAGCCATGATTTTTTTGCCAGTGGCGACCGACCCAGTGAAGAAAATTTTGTCCGGTTTGGCGCTGACGACCGCTTGACCTGTCTCACGTCCGCCGTGCAGGACCTGGACGACATCAGCTGGAAAACCTGCGTCTGCGAAGAGCTTTTCAATCAGCACACCGACCAAAGGTGTCACTTCTGACGGTTTAAACAACACGCAGTTACCTGCTACCAGCGCGGAGAGGATCGGAACGATCGACAGGTAGAGTGGGTAGTTCCACGGCGAGATCACCGCAACCACGCCCATCGGCTTGTATTCCACATAGGAGTGGTTGCCCCAAAAGACGAAAGGGGTTTTCACACGCTTGGGCGCCAAGAAGTCGGACGCTCGCTTTTCATAATAATGGATGATGTCGGCGGTCGGAAAAATCTCAGTCATCACCGCTTCCACTTGCACTTTGCCAGTTGCTTGGGCAATGGTTGCGGCCACTTCATCGATCTGATCGACCAACAGTTCACGCAGTCGGCGCAAAAATGCCAGCCGCCGATCAAGTGGCGTCTGCGACCAAGCTGGAAAAGCGGCGCGAGCGCGAGTCATCGCGGCCAACACTTCCGTTTGGGACTTCTCTTTGATCTCCGCGACCTTTTCTCCAGTCGCCGGGTTGATTTGCACCATATATGTCATCGAACGTTCACCTCTTTTAGACGCATCAGTTCAACTTTATTGTACTGGAGAGTTCGAAAAAAGAGTATCATTTCTTTTTTCAACCAGCGGTGCATACCTTCAAAGTAAGGGCAGCAGGGAAGGAGGTTTGCGCACATGTCCCTGAACGACCCGGTGATTTGGACGGTCGCTGTCGGGCTGCAATTTGTATTCGCCTTTTTTCTGGTCTTGGCAACGTTCGAAGTGGTGCTTAAGACAAAGAACAAATAAAACCGCTCCCATTGCGGGAGGCGGTTTTATTGCGATTCGTTCTTGTTGTAGACGGCGACGCGGTTGCGACCTGCTCGTTTCGCGCCATAATACATGGCACGGTCGGCATAGCGCAACAGTTGCTGTGCATCTTCTGCATCTTCTGGGAAGGTGGCGACACCAATCGAGACGGTCATTCCGATCTGCTTGGTTTCACCTTCCATCGTCGGTACCGAAAAGTTCTGTTTCGAAATGATCTCCCGAATGCTCTCGGCGATCTGACAGGCGCTTTCAGTGCCAGCGCCTGGGAGCAGTACGAGAAATTCTTCACCGCCATAGCGGGCCACAAAATCGCTCTTGCGCACGGCAAGTTCGAACAGGCGGGCGGTCTGTTCCAAGACTGCGTTCCCGGCCAGATGTCCGAAGCGGTCATTGACTTGCTTAAAGTGATCGAGGTCGATCAGCATCAGCGATAACGGCGCATCGGTGACCTGCTCGAGCTCCTTGGACAGTTGGCGCTCCAGAAACCGATGATTGGGCAGTTGTGTCAGTTCATCGTACAAGCTTTGTTTCTCCATCGTGGCGTAGCGCATCGCGTTGCGGTAGGAGACGGTCAGCTGATTGGCAAGAATGGAGATCGCATCGAGGGTGATCGCGTCAAATTCGCTTTTTTTCGTGCCGATTAAACAGCAAAAGCCAACATGGCGCTCTGCACCTTTGAACGGTGAGATCAAGAGCGTGTTAAAGCCGTGTTTGAACAGCTCAACATTGAGCAGCCCTTTGCGCAGGGTAGGTTCTTCAGGGTTGGGCACATACTGTTTTAAATAGTTTTCCAGCGCTTGCACCGCAGCCGAAGATAAGCCTGCCGATTTTGAGCGCACGACCAGTCGATCCTTCTCGCGCACGAGGATGATGCACTGCACATGGTCGAACCACTTCGGCAGTTCGGTGGTGACGCGTCCAAACATGACATCGGCCGCTAATTCACCCGAAAAATATCCGGTCAGTCGGGTCAAATTTCGAAACAGTGAAGAGGAGCGGTACAGATCGTTAAACAGCTTAAACACGTAGACGCACAACACCAATGGGAGCCCAAAGGCCACAAGCCCGCTCAGACCGTTTTTTTCGAACAGCAGAATTACGATAAACCCCAGTGACGTAGCAAACACCGTCGAGAACAGGTCAAATTTCATCTGTGTCTGATACGCTCGGAGCTTAATGCCATGCAAGTAGCGGAAGAACAGGTAAACGATGATATGGTTGGCCAGGTAGTACGCACAGACAAAAGCGATCAGCGGGACAAAGTTGTCCTGCAACATCCTATGCGAACCGCCTGCTCCGTAAAAAGCAATGGCGGAGATGCAAAGAGCGGTCAGGAGCATGCCGCTGTTAGCGAGCGCTTTCCACCACTCCAGTTTGCCTTCCTGATACCAGCGCGCGATGAACGTGATAAACTGGCTCAAGATCACGACTGGCACTAGACCAAATTTTAAAAAGAGCAAAAGTTCAACGCTCAGTGACAACGAGATGAAAAATTGATTGCGTTTAAGCCTGAACAATTCGGTCATGGCAAAGAGCGCGAACAATGTGATCAGTATGGGTGCATCGGACATAGAGAGCGCTGGCTGCTCGAATTGGAAAAGCCCGGTGACAAATAGAGCAAGGCCGAACACGGTGCTTAGTACGGCCAGACGTGAAAATGTCACGGCTAAAGACTCCTTTCAACGGCAGTTATTAATAGCTAAAGCATTCTACACAAATTACTCAACACCTTTCTAAACAATAGAAAAATATAGGTAAATTGCACTGCTTGTAACAGGGGTATATATTAAGTGTTATCTGAAAAGTGGGACTGGATAGGATTGGAGGGCGTCGTATACGGCGAACTTTTACATCGCGCCGGAGGAGGGCGTGTCGATCGTGAATATGAGCAATCGTCCATTTCCGCACGATAACGTGATCGCGATCCAATCCTCACCCACCTGTTGTCAGATCGGTACTGCTGAACGGGCGATATCTTAATAAACCTCATGATTCATTTAATATATGATCTGACTTATCGTTTATTAAAGAAATGAGTGAGCTTGCCTCTCTGACTTTGGCTGGAAAGCTCGCCAGATGCGTGCAACCTTACTGTCGCTAGGCTTGTACACATTGGAGCCCATATTATTCGATTTTAAAATTCCGGCTTGACCGACTATTCTTTATTGTTGTACGCTTAATACAAGGACACGCTAGATGTCCTGCATTAAAGAACGACTGGTGGTCATTTACAAAAGCAACGTGAGTATCACGAAACAACCCCTTGCGGTCAGCAAGGGGTTGTTTCGTGAAAGCGAGCTAAAGGTATCTGAACCGTCTCGCCATGCCAGCGGATCAAGATGCGATCCGCTTGATCGCCTGCCACTTGTAGCAGGCGTTCGATCGGCTCGGTGACCGGCTCATGCGATAATACAAACGTATCCCAGTGGACGGGTACCAGCTTTTCAGCACCGCTATCCAAAAACATTTGCCATGCCTGTTCGGGTGTGCAGTGCGCGCCTTGGTAGGAATCGGGCGAGTAGGCGCCAATCGGAAGAAATGCGATGTCGATCGGGCCATATTTACGCAGTTCGGTAAAAGTCGGGGTATAAGCCGTATCTCCGGCGAAGAACAGACGGACGCCTTTGTACTCGATCAGGTACCCGGTCCACCCGTATGTTCCGTTCCACGGAAATCTCCGCCCCCAATGTCGCACAGGCACCGCAATAATTTTTAAGCCATCGGCAAGCACAACTTCTTCCCGTCCGCCCAATTCGAGCACACGCCGAAATGACATCCGCTTGAGCAGGGGGGATGTATTGTGCGCGGTGATGACTTCTGTCTCGCGATTTTGCAGGCGTTTCAGCGACGGTATGTCCAAATGGTCGAGGTGTGCGTGTGACAACAGGATCAGATCGGGCATGCCCACTTCTTCGACCGACAAAGCGGCGGCCGTATGCCGTTTGGGACCGATCACCAGCGGCCCGCCGAGCGACACACCCACTTTTTCCGAAAAAACGGGGTCGGTGATGATCGTTTTCCCCATCAGATTGAAATAGAGGGTGGAGTGGCCGATCCAACTGAAAGTCACCTGATCATCCGACCATTCATTCGGAGTTGGCTTGTGAAGGGGATGCTTATAATCGGGCTTCGGGTGCAGTTTGCGTACACGCGCATACTGTATCAAAGCCAATGTTACCATTGCGATCACCAAAAACACCAAAATCCCGAGTATCCACAGCAATACCTGCATCTGTGTACGCTCCTTTTTTTCATTTTGAGTTCTTCTATTGTATCATGGATCGAAAGGAGTGACCGAAGATGGCGAAACGTTCGAAATTGGTCGAGTACGGGCACAGTGACGGCGACATGGTTGAAAAAGGCACGCTGTTTGTGCTCGATTCTTTTGAAGGATTTTCAGAACAGGAGTTGTCGAGGATCATAGAGGTGGCAGAGACGCGAAAGTTTACGAAGATCGTGCTGTTCCCTCACAATGAGAAGACGCTGCGCACGATGGGGGAAACGGGTGTTTCAGCGTTTCATACGCGATTAAAGAACTTGGTCGCTTTGGCGAACGACACGCGCTCCACATTGCCGCTCGTCGTGGACAGGTGGGAGGAGAAGCGCAAAAAGTATACCCCGATCGAATTGATCGTTCGTTATTTTGAAGAAAGCTACCGTGCGCCGTACTTTCTGTATCTGACAGACCGTTATGCGAACCTCATCTCCACCTTTGCCTCTTTTGAGGAGTGCATCAAAAAGATTCGGTTGATCATTGATCAAAAAGAAGGTCTGCTACCGACGTCTAAGCTGAAGCAGTATCAAAACCGCTGGGACTATGTGTGACACCGTTGTGCTGTGCATAACGATGGCTGGACAGCACAGGCAACGCTTAGCGAACAACCTACTATCACCCGATCAAGCGGCGTGATCTCCAGAGCAACTCACTGGTAGATCACGCCGCTTTCAGTTTCAGTTGCGCATAAACATTCGGCCACATTTCGCAAACAAGATGAGTCCTTCGCTCCCGTGCCAAGTACGCAAAGCACGATCAATTTGCTGCTTTGAGGTCGTCAGCCCTTACCTGCGCAGCAATCGCCAATCGAACGAATTTGACAAGACCGTGAACATTCGGGCTCGCTAGTCTTTAGTCCCTTGACACAGAGAGGGATGCAAGTGAAAATAAGAACAGGTTTTTTGGTCTTTTTGGTCTTTTTGCTTTTTTGGGTATGTTTTCTATACGTACGCCTTCTAGTAAAAATATCGAAACATACAGAAGAAAAGAGGAATCTATTTACAATGATCTTGCTCCCCAACCTCGACGTGCGACTGGAACGGAAAATCATCGATTTGTACGAAGCGCATAAAAAACGTGCGGCTAACATTGACTGGAGCTATCATGAATTCGTTCCGTGGGAGTTAGGGCGCAGTTACAAAGAAATTCCTTGGAGTATTGAACAGGTGACGCTACCGCCGGCCGTGAGCATGGCGATTGAAACGGCGTTGCTTACCGAAGTGAACCTGCCTTGGTTTACCACATACCTCAGTTCGACGTTTACCGGTTCTCTTGACGTAATGAAAGAATTCATTCATACATGGGTAGCTGAAGAGGATCAGCACAGCAACTTGCTCGAAACCTACCTGTTGCTGACTCGCAATGCCAACCCCGATCAATTGCACAAGTTGCGCAAAACGGTTGTCGAAAGCGGTTTTGAATCGAGCTTTACCACACCGTTGGAAGCGATCACCTACGCATCCTTCCAAGAGTTGGCAACCTTGGTGTTCTACACGAACGTATCAAAAGTTGCGGCCCCGTACGATGAGACGCTCGCTGCGCTGTTGCGCCGTCTGGCGAAGGATGAATCGTTACACTATGCGTTCTACCGCGATGTTGTCATGGCTCACTTGGAATTGGAGCCCAACTATTTGATGTACGTGGCGCCTGTGCTCCTTGGCTTCTTCATGCCTGGCAACAACATTCCCAACTACGACGAGCGGATGAAAGTGATCGCAAAAGAAGTCGGGTACGGCCCGTCCCATTACTATAGCCAAGTTGTGATGAAATTGGTCGAATACTGGAACATCAAAGATCTGCGCCCGACCACGGTGGAAGCGGAGAAGGCGCGTCTGGATATCTTAAAATATTGCGATCGTCTGGAGCGCATCTCGAGACGTTTGGGTTAATCGCGATGAAATTAACCAAACGAAGGTTAGAGTTTCTTGAACATCTGACCCGCCTCTTTCGAGAAGAAGGGGAGGCGGTACATTATGCGTCCGTCGCCGAGTCTGTCGGTGTCAGTAAGTGGACAGCGTACGATGTGTTGAAAGAATTGGAGAAGGCCGGACTGCTCGCCCGCTCTTATTCGGTCAACGAAAATGAAACGGGACGCTCCGTCGTGCTATATTCACCGACGCAGGCTGCCTGCGAGATGTTCCGACCCGTTCGGAACAGTTTGTCTGCGCTGGCCGATTGGAGCACGGTGCGGGAACAGGTGTCCCACATTGCTGAAGCGCTAGAAACGCGTTCCGTGCGGGAGGCGCAGCGTCGGATCTTACAAGCGTCTCCACCGGTCGAACACAAGTTGGAGTTTTGCGCTTGGATGCTCGGTGGATTGATTCACTACATGGGGAAGATGGAAGAGCAGTTGCAAGAGGCTGTGATCGAAGTCACATTCGAGATCAAGCAACCGGAAGTGCTGCTTGCGATGTTCGTCGGCACCGTCTCCGGGGTGGTCCTGCGCTCGGTCGGTAAGGCACTCGACCCGAAGATGAGCTGTCTGGTCAAGCAGTTTCACGAATGCTTGGCCGAATTGAGCCACGAGGAAGTACAAGTGATGGCTGAATATTTACGGCAGCGAATTGAAGAATCTTTTCGACTATAAAACAAGGCAAGACACTCGATCTCAACTGGGATCGAGTGTTTTTTTCTATACCCTGAGTGTAAAAGCGTGCTGTGGGACGAATCCTGAATGGGGAAGGGCCTGTAAAACGGATGTCCAGAGATGGGTAAGCCGCTTTTGGTGAAGCACAGGTAGCAGTACCTGACAGCCGTTATTGAATGTGAGAAAAGTGGGGAAGGAAGCGAGCGAGCGCATGATGGCTGCTCGCAGGACAGAAGTTTTCAAGATCGGGGAGGTTTTTATTTTCGAGTATATTATAAACTACTTTATATTATGATTGTGCGAGGGGCACACACTGGGGTTGCACAGTTGTGGTTCATGAGCGGGTGAGGGCTTCACTAGGTGATAGGGAGTGCAGGTGGGACCCGTCAAATGTGAAGCGGGTGCGGTCGATTGGCCAACAGGTGGCTTACTCGTGGCCTATTCTTTGTAGCTTGCAATCAGCAATAAACCTTCCGTATCACCGATGTTGATCACATTGTGCGGAATGCTGGCGTTCCACGAAAAAGCATCGCCTTCTTCAAGAACGACAGAATCGGAACCGTGTTCCGCTCGATAGCGCCCTTTGAGCACGACGTGACATTCGTGACCTTCATGGAAGTGCGTTTCGCCAGTCACATCACCAGGCTGTGATGCAACCAGCATCACACGAAGCGGGCCGACAGTCGTCAAGTATTCGATGTTAAAAATGCCAAATGATTTGATTTTCCGCTCGTTCTTCCGTACCACCGTCATACGTTCCTTATCGGTGAGGAAAAAGTAGGTGATCGGGACATTCAAAAAATTGGCGATCAGTTCTAAAGAGGCGATCGAGGGTGAAGTTTTATTCGTTTCAACGTTCGAGATGAATCCCCGCGACAGACCAGTCCCTTCGCAAAGTTGCGGGATGGTGATGCCTTTCCGTTTGCGGATCGCTCGAATGGTGCAGCCAATATTCAACTTGATCACGTTCCTTTCCACTAGCTGTATCCCAACTATAGCAGAGAAGGAGAGTTCTTCGCTAGTTCATAATGGTGAACTTAGTATGTCTATAGCGAAAAAATAATTGACAGAAAGACGATGGGGATGATACGATTTCTGTGCGTATTACAAAACTAAGTTCACCATGATGAAACTGAGGAGGATTTTTCAATGACAAAAAATAGGATCGCGTCAACGATTTTGCGCGTGGTACTAGGACTTACGTTCATGCTGCATGGCTGGCAGAAGATGCAGATGGGGCTTGGCAACGTGGGCGGTTACTTCAACAGCCTTGGTTTGCCGTCCTGGCTAGCCTACGTCGTCGGGAATTTGGAATTATTCGGTGGTCTGTTGCTGATTGTCGGCCTTTTGACTCGTTATATTTCGATGGCCTTCTCCGCTTTGATGCTCGGTGCGATCATCTTCGCCAAATCGAGCAATGGTTTCTTCGGCACCGAAAGTCTGCCAGGCTATGAGATCGACCTTGTCCTGTTGGCGATCACAGCGTTCTTCGCCATCTCCGGAAGCGTTGGCTTCTCGCTGGATGCTCTCTTCAAACGCGATCTCAACGGTGGGGAATCGCGAAAAAGTGACTGATCGCATGAAATGATCACTGTATGGGGTGCAAGGCAGCATGAGCAGGAAAGGTAACTGCTACGGTAATGCCTGCGTCGAGTCGTTCCACAGCAATTGATCTGACTCGCCTTATCCGATAAAATAATTATTGGAGGCGAGAACAATGAAACGTGTCACTGGAATTGGCGGTATCTTTTTTAAAGCGGAGCATCCTGAGGCGTTGCTGGCTTGGTATGAAAAACATCTTGGTATTCAACTGGCCACAAACATGCCAGGTTCTGTGTTTGAGTCTGCCGGGCAGACCGTTTGGTCTGTGTTTCCGAAAGATACCAAGTACTTTTCCCCTTCGACCGCTCCGTTTATGGTGAATTATCGGGTGGAGAATTTGCTCGAACTGGTAAAAGTGTTGCGTGAAGAAGGCGTGGAGGTTCTCGATACAATCGAGGACCCAGAATACGGCAAATTCGCTTGGGTGTTAGATCCCGAGGGGAACCGTATTGAATTATGGGAACCCCCGGTGTAAGCAAGCAACACACAGCTCCCACCTTGTATTTCGTTACCACGGTGGGGGCTGTATGCGAGAAACACCCGACTGGGGTAAGCAACTCAACAAGGCATTTGGAAAATGCATGGGTGCTACTATGGCTAAAGTAACTGTGACAAAATATTTGTGACGACCGCTCGTACTTTGAGCGGTTTTTTTCATTTTGAGAGCGAAGAAAAAATAGTGTCGGTAGTTTGGTTTTGTGTCAACCGACAACAAAATCCGAAATTAGCCAAATTAGTTAACATAATATATATTATCGGACGTAAAATCTTTGAGACTCGATCCGCATTTTCCGTCCTCTTCTGTCCTTAAGAATGTACAGGCCCTCGTGTAACGCAGCGAGGGCCTGTGTTTGTTATATCAAGATACGATAGCGCCGTTCTTTTGCAACTGTCGCTGTGATGCTTTGATATTCCATACCACTTGTAATAACCATTTGTTGTGCGAAGTCTTTTTTAGCTTGGACAACACCGATTAGGCCAAAATACGCATAATGTCGTCATTCCCGCATCTCATCTCTACAGAGCCAGGCCGACCAAACTGGCCGTCTTGGGATCATAGGCCACATTGGTAATCGAGCCATCTCGAATACGGCGCACCGCTTCGTCAATCACGCGCAGCGGCACGAGGAACCATACCTTCAACTCTCTTCAGATGCTTGGTTCTGCGTATTGCTCGCTTCAGCGAGTTCAACTCGTAGAGGCACTGTAACTACTCCCTGCTGCTGCGGTTTGATCACAGATCGCTTGCCAGAGTTCCGGGAAAAACTCTTGGCGAACACCGCGCTGCAATTGGTTGGCAGGGACTCCTTTCAAGCTCGTGGTCTGGATTCCGATCATGCGACGGACCAGCATGAAATGTTGATAGCGGAAGTTCTGGAAGTTTTGATCAAAGTTAATCAACTCTTGAATGAGATCAAAGAAGTCTCGATGTTTATCCGGTTGTTGGTGGATCTCCAAAAGCGAAATGAAATGAGTCGTCAGCAGTTGATCAAACGGCTCCCACAGCTGCGGACCTTCTTGCAAGATTTGATTAAAACCGGGTGAGTCCTGCCCGCTCCCGCTCCCGAGCGCCAGACGGATGGTATGATAATGGGTCGGCTCCATCTGCTCTAAGATTTTGAAGACGGTTGGCAAATGAAGCAGGTGAATGTTCGCTCGATGGAGTTGACGGCTGGCAGTTCGCTTCTCTCCCACAATCAATGCGCTCTTGGCAAGGCGAAGATGTTGGAGAATTAGCTTAAAATGCAGTTCTGAGATTTGATGAACAGTCTGAAACGTGAGCTCATCATCACAGCACAATTCTCCCTCCACCTTTTGGAGTTGCAAGAGCTCTGTGGTACGGATGTACTTTTCATAATCGGTCTCGCGGTTTTGCATCCTTATCCTCCTCGAAGGGAGCCGCAGGGCAAGCACAGTAAGTCGATCTCCTGCTCACCCTTTGGCATCATTTGCGGTTATTTTTGGTAGGAAACGGCACACGCTTCATCAAGCGTTCGTTGCAAACGCTCTGCTAACGTCTTGATGTTCGGCTCTTGCATCATCGAGTGATGCCCACCGGGTATTTCGTAGACTTTGACCTCCTTGGCAAAAACGTGCCACCCATAAGCAGAATCGCTGTAGATCGTCGACTCCTCCTCCTTCGCTTTAAACAGAGCGATTGCAGGTACGCAACTCTCTTCTGGGGAGGCGTACTTCCCTTGCGCTTTCACGTTTGCCCGATACACATCGAAGTAACGAATCAGTTGTGTCAGGCTGAAATTTGGTGGAAGCAAGTGCTTTTCGACAGCCATGCTGTGAAGCTGGACAAGCCCTTCCTCTGCTCCCCTTTTTTCAACCTGCTTGCGAAAATCGGACATCTCGATCCCGAGTTGGCCCGCGATCTCCTCTGCCATCGAAAGCAGGAGCTCCAAGTCGTCCATTTCATCGATCTCTTCTAGAACACGACGTGGAGAAGGTGTATCAAACAGTGCAAGCAATGCGACCTCCTCCCCTGTTTTCTGCAACCGCTTCGCCATTTCAAACGCGATCACTCCTCCAAGCGACCAACCTCCGAGCAGATATGGTCCATGCGGCTGAACTTCTCGAATCTCCGAGAGATAGTGATCCGCCATGTCTTCAATTGTGAGCAGTAGTTCCTCGTCATCGTGTAGTCCCCTCGATTGGAGTGCATAAACCGCTGGGAAGTTCAGCTCAGATGCTAATGGCAAGTAGTTCTGCACGATTCCACTTCCGGGATGCACGAGGAACAGTGGGGTGCCCTCTTCCTTTGTTTTTAATGGAACGAGAGATGACATCTGGGGAAGCGAGCTCGCTTGTCGAAGCAACCCGGCGATATGTTCGATCGTGCTGTTTTGATAAAGATCGACGAGCGGAATGCTTTGTCCGAATTCTTGTTTGATCTCAGCCAACAAGCGAACTGCTAAGATCGAATGCCCACCGAGCTCAAAGAAATTGTCTCTGATTCCGACCTGCTGCAGGTTGAGCAATTCCCCAAGCATAAAGCTCAATTTTAGTTCGATCGCGTCTCTTGGCGACACGTACAAACGATGCGCGTGGTGAACTTCAGGTTCTGGCAATGCGTTCCGATCCAGCTTGCCGTTGTGCGTGAGCGGCAGAGCGTCAAGCAGCACGAAGGCGGATGGAACCATGTATTTTGGCAGATGCGCTTTGGTGTAGGCGAGCAGGTCGTTCGGCTGCAGTTCGGAACCGACATGGGGAACCACATAGGTGACGATCCGCTTGTCTTCCAGCCGATCTTCTTGCACCAGCACGGCCGTCTCGCGCACGCTTGGATGTTCTCCGATCCGCGATTCGATCTCGCCGAGCTCGATGCGGAATCCTCTGATTTTCACTTGGTGGTCGATCCGTCCGAGGTATTCCAACTCTCCGCTCGGCAGGCGGCGCGCCAGATCGCCCGTCTTGTAGAGGCGAGCTTGCGGGTCGGCGTGGAACGGATGGCGCAGAAACCGCTCGACGGTCAACTCTGGCCGATGGAGATAGCCTGGTGCCACCCCTGCCCCACCCACATAGAGCTCTCCCGCTACGCCGATCGGCACCGGCTCCAAATGCGGGTCGAGCACGTACACCTCAAGGTCGGGGATCGGATGTCCGATCACGCTGTTGGCCCGCATCGTATCCTCGCTCTTCAAGGGACGATAGGTGACGTGGACGGTCGTCTCGGTGATGCCATACATGTTGATCAACTGCGGGCTCTGGTCGCCATGACGGTCGAACCAGGGGCGCAGCGCGGGCAGATCGAGCGCTTCGCCGCCGAAGATCACCCAGCGCAGGGACAGCGCTTGCAGATCCGATTCTGCCGCCTCCGCTTGCATGAGTTGACGGAAGGCGGAAGGCGTTTGGTTGAGCACCGTCACCCGCTCGGAGGCGAGCAGATGCAAGAACGCATCGGGCGAGCGGCTGATCCAGTAAGGAACGATCACCGCCTTCCCTCCGTGCAAGAGCGCGCCCCACAGCTCCCAGACGGAGAAGTCGAACGAGAAGGAGTGGAAGAGCGTCCAGACATCATCTTCTGCAAAAGGGAACCAATGTGCGGTCGACGTGAACAGGCGGATGACGTTCGCATGCGGAATCGGCACGCCTTTGGGTTGTCCGGTCGATCCGGAGGTGTAGATCACATAGGCGATGCTTTCCGCCGTCGCGCCGCTGTGCGGATTGTCAGCGCTTGCGGTAGCGAACAGAGCGTGATCATCCAGACAGACGACCTGTGCACGGTGAGCCGGAAGCGCGTCGAGCAGATGCTGTTGTGTCAGCAAGATCGAAAGGCTGGCATCTTGAAGCAGGAACGCGAGTCGATCGGCCGGATAGGCAGGATCGAGTGGGACGTACGCACCGCCCGCCTTGAGGATGGCGAGCAGACCGATGACCAGATCCAGCGAGCGCTCGGTGCAGAGGCCGACGAGCGTGTTGGGCTGTACCCCGAGCGACAGCAGATGTGCGGCGACCCGGTTGGCGCGCTCATTCAGCTCCCGATAGGTCAGGGAGTTCGACTCACAGACGATCGCAACCCGGTCGGGCGCTCGATCCACAATCGCTTCAAACTGTTGATGCAGTGTCCAATGCGACACTTCCCGCTCAGTTACAGCAGGTGTGGCGATCAGTTCGGATCGTTCTGCTGTCGACAACATGGCGAGCTGTGAGATTCGTTTCTGCGAATCTGTGATCGCCTCGCTGAGCAGGTTGAGGAAGTGCTGTTTCATCCGCAGTATGGTCTCTCGGTCAAAGAGATCAGCATTATACACGAACGAACCGCTAAGGTGCTCCGTTTGCTCGGTGACAGTCAGATGCAGATCGTATTTTGCAACATGATGCTCAGCATCCAGCAGACGGATTGTCAACTCTGGCAAGTCAATCTGCGACTGCGGAGCGTTTTGCAGAGTGAACATCGCTTGGAACAAGGGCGTTCGACTGAGATCTGGTTCCGGCTGGAGCGCTTCGACCAACGATTCGAATGGCACATCTTGATTCGCAAATGCGCCGAGAGCCGTTTCGCGCACCCGATCGACCAATCCGGCGAAGCTCGGATCATCCGAGAGGTCGGTGCGCAGGACGAGAGTGTTGAGGAAACAGCCGATCAATCCTTCCGTCTCCGGATGCTGACGCCCCGCAACTGGCGTGCCGATGCAGATGTCCGATTGTGCGGTGTAGCGATGCAACAACGTTGCAAAGGCGGCAAGCAATGTCATGAACAGGGTGGCCGCTCGTTCTTGTCCTAAACTGCGCAGAGCGGTCGCGATCTCTTGAGGAACAGAGAAGCGCTCGAGTCCTCCGAGGTGCGTTTGCTGTGCTGGACGCGGGCGGTCGGTCGGCAGGTGCAAAACGGGCAGATCGCCACGAAGCGCATGCTGCCAATAGGCAAGCTGTTGCTTGAGCATCTCCGCTTGCTCAGGGTGTCGTTGCCATGCAGAATAATCACCGTATTGAATCGGAAGTTCTGGAAGCTTCACTTCTTCCCCATTTGTGAATGCATCGTAGAAGCTGGCCACCTCTTGCACAAAAATGTTCAGCGACCAACCGTCGGTGACGATGTGATGCAAATTCAAAACGAGGATATGCGCTTGGTCTTCGAGTCTCAGGAGGTGAAAGCGAATCAACGGTCCTTCGTTTAGATCGAACGGACACGAAACCTCCTGCTCGATCAACCTTGTCGCTTCTTGACTGCGCACCCCCAGCGGGAACTCTGAAAGGTCGACCAGCGCTAAGGGGAGCTCAAGACCAGCAGCGATGATCTGTACAAGCTGCCCTTCCACCTCTGCGAACGTCGTCCGCAGCGTCTCATGGCGAACGATCAGCGCGTTGAGGCTCGCCTCGAGCGCCTGAATGTTCAAAGGTCCGTCCAGTTGCACGATCAACGGAACGTTGTAAGCAGATCGGTCGGTCAAGAAGCGATCGAGCACCCACATCCGCTGTTGAGCAAAGGAAAGCGGCAGGTGGTGTTCACGAGACGCTTTTGGGATCTGCACGCGCAGATGGGATGACGATAAGTCCGCTCGATTCCCTACCTCTATCAGATGCGTTGCAAATTGGGCGACCGTCGGGCTTTCAAACAGGCTGCGCAATGGAATCTGAAACTGAAACGCGCTCTGGATGCGGGACAGAATCTGAGTCGCAAGCAGAGAGTGGCCGCCGAGATCAAAAAAGTTATCATGAACGCCGAGGAGCGGAATGCCGAGCACTTCGGCCCAGATGCTCGTGATCTCTCGTTCGAGCGAAGTCCGGGGCGGTTCGTAGTTGGAAGTTCCGGCCAGCTGTGACGCATCAGGTAGCGGCAACGATTTGCGGTCGATCTTGCCATTTGGTGTGAGCGGCATCTGATCGAGCATGAGGAAGACGGGTGGCACTAGATAGCTTGGCAAGCGCGAGAGCAGAAACGTTCTCAATTCGGTGCTTTTCATCGCAGAATCTTCTGTTGGCACGACGTACGCGACCAATCGCTTCGAACCTGCTTCGTCATCGAGCGCGAGCACCGCCGTGCTGCTAACCTCCTGATGAGCGGCAAGAACCGCTTCAATCTCCCCTAGTTCCACACGAAAACCGCGTATTTTCACTTGATCGTCTACACGTCCCATATACTCGATTCGTCCATCGGGCAGATAACGCCCGAGATCCCCCGTCTTGTAGACCCGTGCACCCGGATCTGCCGAGAAGGGGTGCGGCAGGAAGACTTCTGCCGTCTTCTCTGGCAAGTTGTGATATCCGGTAGCGAGCCCAACGCTGCTGATATAGATTTCCCCTATGATATTGATCGGACAGAGCTCCTGAGCAGCTGTGAGAATGAAAACTTCGATGTTGGGCATCGGTCGCCCGATCGGGATGGAGATCTGATCCGCAGGAATCAGCGCGCGCACGCGGTGCGTCGTGGCACCGATCGTCGCTTCGGTCGGCCCATAGCCGTTGATGATCTCAATCTGATCGCCAAAGTGACGTTGCCAAGCTCTCGCAGCTTCACCGGTCAACGCTTCACCGGTCACGAAGACGCGCTTGAGCGTGGCAAACTTCGCAGCGTCTTCTGCGCTCAAGAAATTGCCCAACTGGTGGAAAAATGAGGCGGGAAGCGCCGTCATCGTCGCCTTTGTCTCCGCTACGACGTTCGCAAACTCTTGAATGGAATGGCGCTCCTCTCCAGCTAAGATGCGAACGTGAACCCCGTTAAGCAAATCGCAAAGTGTGTCCCAGACGGAAGAATCGAAACTGAAAGAGCAGAACTGCAACACCGTTTCATCCGAGTAAGCAAACTCTCTTCCTTTAAATTGTGCGAGGTTGACAACGCCGATATGGCGGATCAGCGTGCCTTTCGGTCGCCCTGTCGAGCCGGATGTGTAGATGACATAGGCTAGATCTTCGGCGGTACAACCTGGCTCCAATCGAGTGAGCGGCTGAGCAGGAGTGTCCTCGACGCACAACAGCGTTTTATTTGTATCCCCGATCTTGTCGAGCAGGGCCTGTTCCGTGACGATCAGACGAGCCCCGCTGTCTTCAAGCAGGTAGGCGATCCGCTCTTGCGGATACTCCGGGTCGATCGGCAAGTAGGCAGCACCCGACTTTAAGATGCCGAGGATGGCGACCAGTGCATGTCTGCTTCGGTTCATCATCATGCCCACGATTTGATTCGCTTTTGCACCGTGGTCGCTCAGCCAGTGTGCCAAGCGGTCGGACTGCTGTTGAAGCTCCTGGTAGGTGAGACGTCCCTCTCGATCAGAGACGGCAATCCGATTCGGATGCAAGGCGACCCGTTCATCAAACAGCTCATGAATCGTTCGATCGCGAGGAAATTCGATCTGCGTGTCGTTCCATTCGATGAGCAGTTGGTTCCGCTCCGCTTCGAGAAGCATCGGCAGTTGAGGGAGACGTTGAGCCGGTTGTTCGGCAATTTGATGGAGCAGGGTCTGAAAATGGCCGATCATCCGGTCGATCGTGGCTTCATCAAATAGGTCGGTGTTGTATTCGATCATTCCGGACAGCCCTTGTTCATGCTCACCGATGGCGAACGTTAGGTCAAACTTGGCCACGGCGTGATCAAACGGATGCGGCTGAGCGATGATTCCCGGCAGTTCAACTTCCGCGTCGGGCGTGTTTTGGAAAACGAACATCGTCTGGAACAACGGAGATCGGCTCATGTCGCGCTCTGGTTGCAACTCCTCGACAAGCCGTTCGAACGACACATCTTGGTGCATGTAGGCGGACAGTGCCGTCTCTCGCACGCGGTGCAACAATTCCTCAAAGGTCAAATCGCCTGACACGTGGGTGCGCAACACCAGCGTGTTGATAAAAATACCGATCAGGTGTTCTGCTTCCTGTCGCGAGCGGCCGGCCACCGGAGTTCCGACGCAGATGTCTTCTTGCCCGGAGTAACGATACAAGAGCGTCTTGTACGTGGCGAGCAGAGTCATGAATAGAGTGGCGCTGCGCTGATGCGACAGTTTGCGCAGTGCCTCAAGCGTTGCACGAGGGACGGCAAAGCTCTTCGATGCCCCACTAAATGTCTGCTGAGGTGGTCGTGGGCGGTCGGTCGGCAGCTGCAAAACGGGTAGCTCACCACGGAGCTGTTCTCGCCAATAGGACAATTGCGCTTCCAGATGCTCCCCCTGCATTCGATCTCGCTGCCACTGTGCATAGTCGGCATACTGAATCGGCAATTCGGCGAGCGAAGGTTGCTCGTTCTCAATGAATGCCCGATAAAAAGCGACAAACTCTTCCAGCAATATTTTCATCGACCAACCGTCAGACACGATATGATGCATGTTCACCACCAGCAGATGTTCGTCTTGCTCCAACTGGAGCAGGAGCACCCGGATCAACGGGCCTCGCTGCAGGTCGAATGGCTGTTCGATCGCAGCTCGAACCCGCTCGTTCATCTTCGCTTCCCGGTTCGGATGGTCGACGTCGCGCAGATCCACTTTTGAAAACGGCAATTCAATCCTGCTGGCAACCGACTGGTACACGCTTCCTTCCGTTTCAACAAATGTGGTTCGCAACACTTGATGACGTTCGATGATCTTGTCGAAACTCCACTCCATGGCGGATGTGTTCAGATTGCCACGCAGACGCAGCGCATAGGGCGTGTTATACAGGGCGGTGTCTGGCAGAAACTGTTCCAACACCCAAAGCCTCTGCTGTGCGAACGAAAGCGGAATCGGCTGGTCGTGCGACGACGGGACGATGCTTTGCTCACCGCTCCCCTGTTCTCTATGTCGCATCTCTTCGACCCGTTTGGACAGCGCAAAGATCGTCGGATGATCGAAGAGAACCCGCAATTTGAGATTGACGCCAAATGCATCATTCATTCTGAGAAGCGCCTGTGTCGCGAGCAGCGAGTGACCGCCGAGCAAGAAGAAATCGTCGTGCACGCTCACCTGCTCTAAGGCTAACAACTCTTGCCAGATTCCGGCGATCAGCTCTTCGGTCGGCGTTCTTGGCGGTACGAAGCTGTCTCGCTCCCCCGCAAGCTGATCGGGTGTAGGCAGAGCGTTTCGATCGATCTTTCCGTTTGGTAGGAGCGGCATTCGCTCCATCCGAATATAGCGGGATGGAACCATGTACGCGGGCAAGCTGTCAGCCAGATGTTGGCGCACATCTTCAGCTTTGAGCAGGCTCCCTTCCTGCGGAACATAATAAGCGATCAAGCGCTTATCTCCACCTTCATAATCTTTGGCCAGCACGAGCGCATCGCTGAGCAAAGGGTGCTGCAAGCACGTTTCTCGAATCTCATCGAGCTCGATGCGGAATCCTCGAATTTTCACCTGATGATCGAGGCGACCCAGCGATTCGAGGGTGCCATCTGGTCGATAGCGAGCAAGATCTCCCGTCCTGTACAGAAGATCCTGAGCATGAGATGAGAAAGGGTCGGGCAGAAAAGATCGCTCATTTTGCTCCGGGCGATTGAAGTATCCGATCCCCACTCCACGCCCTCCGATATACAACTCTCCAGCAACGCCGATCGGCACAGGTTGTTGATGCTGATCGAACAGATACACGCGGGTGTTGGCTACAGGTCGGCCGATCGGTACGATCGTGCTTTCACTCTGTCGTTCACACTCCCAAGCGATCGCGTTGATCGTTGTCTCCGTCGGACCGTAGAGATTGTGCAGCTTGGCCTCGCATCGGTCGAAAAACTGTTCTGCGACCTCTTTGGGCAAAGTTTCACCGCCGCAGAACACATGTCGAATGCCGGTGACAGGAAGCATCTCCTGTTCAAGCAAAGTCCGAAGCAAAGAGGGCACGACTTGCAAAACGGTCACCGCATGGCGCGTGATCGCAGCTGACAGCAATTGAACGTCCTGCTGCCAATCTGGTGCGATGATCAGCTGAGCACCGGAGGCGAGAGGTGCGAAAATCTCCCAGACGGACGCGTCGAACGAAGTTGGTGTTTTCAACAGGATGCGATCTTCTGCCGCAAAGTTGTACGTATCGATCAGCCATAACAGCTGGTTGACGATCGAACGATGTGAGATCATCACACCTTTCGGCTTTCCGGTGGATCCAGAAGTATAGATCATATAGGCAGGCAAGTCTGATGAAACGGCGACCGCGATGCGCTCCGCAGGTTCTGGCGAAGAGAGCGTCTGCTCCTGGTCGATGTAAAGAACGGTCGCCGCACACGATGTGAACAGGTGGGAAAATCGTGATTGGGCGACGATCAGAACTGGCTTCGAATCCTCGATCATAAACGCGAGGCGCTCTTGCGGATATGTCGGATCGAGCGGCACATATGCCCCTCCCGCTTTGAGGATGGCAAGCATTGCGATGATCATCTGATCGGAGCGATCCATGCAGATTCCGACGAACAGGTTCGGTCCCACACCTTCCTGACGCAGACGAATCGCGAGGCGATTTGCAGCATCGTTCAATGCAGAAAAGTTTAGGGTCTGATCGCCAAAGACGAGCGCGGTTGCAGCCGGAGTCTTTCGGACTCGCTCTTCGATCAGCTGATGCAGGCACACATCCTGTGGATAGTCCACATCAGTTTGGTTCCACTCGCAGATCAGTTGATGACGCTCTTGTTCAGACAGCAGGCTCAGCTCCGACAGTCTTTGGCCAGCGTCATGAGCAGCCGAGCGCAACAGGTTTTCGAAGTGGGCGATCATCCGCGAGATGGTAGCGCGGTCGAAGAGGTCGGTGCTGTATTCGATCGACCCAGCAAGTCCGCTCGGCAGCTGTGTCATCGCGAGCGTGAGGTCGAACTTGGCACTTCTCTCCTCCGCCGGCAGGACACTCAACGTCAGATCGGACAGATGGACATCAGATGCGGGCGTGTTTTGGAGCGAAAACATCACCTGAAAGATCGGAGAACGGCTGCGATCTCGTTCGGGATGGAACTCTTCAACCAGCCTTTCGAACGGCACATCCTGATGAGCATAGGCGCCGAGGGCGACTTCCCGCACGCGACCGATCGTCTCCGCAAACGACGGATCGTTTGCGAGGTCTGTTCGCATGACCAAAGTGTTCACGAAACAGCCGATCAGCCCTTCGGTCTCTTGCTGACGTCTTCCGGCGATCGGTGTCCCCACGATGATGTCCGTTTGACCGCTGTAGCGAGCGAGCAAACTTTGAAACCCGCCGAGCAATGTCATAAACAAAGTTGCACCGCAATGACGGCTGAGTGTGAGCAATCGTTCGGTCAGCTCTGCGTCGAGCTCGAATCGCACAGCGCCTCCCTCGTGTGTTTGTACAGGCGGGCGCGGCCGATCTGTCGGGAGTTGCAAGAGGGGTAACTCTCCACAGAGATGATTCCGCCAGTAATTCAACTGTTGCTCCATCATCTCGCCTTGGAGCATGCGGCGTTGATGTGTCGCATAATCTGCGTACTGAATCGGCAGGTCTGGAATCGATGCTGCATTCCCCTCGCGACAGTCTGCGTAGAACGAAGTGAATTCTTTGACGAAAACGTTCATCGACCAAGCGTCAGAAATGATGTGATGCATGTTGAGTAGCAGGACATGCTCCTGCTCTTCGAGCTTCAGCAATCGGCTGCGAAACAGTGGACCTGTCTGCAGATCGAACGGCTGTGAGGCTTCCCCTTGCATCAGGCGTCTGACCTCTTCCTCCCGCTGTCCTGGCGAGCATTCACTCAGATCGAGCAGCGGAAGTTCTCGCGGTTGAAAGGGTTCGATCCTTTGTACCGGCTCCCCCGCCCGTTCAGAAAAAGTGGTGCGGAGCGCTTCATGACGCGCGATCAATTTGTTAAGCGCTTGTTCAACTGCGTCCGCTCGTAGATCCCCTTGCAGTCGAACCGCGATCGGGATCGAGTAGACAGTGCGATCGGAAAGCAGTTGGTCGAGCATCCACATCCGCTGTTGGGCGAAGGAAAGCGGCAGCGCTTCTTCGCGGGAAACGGGGGTGATCGCAAGGGTTTGCGCTTGCAGACCAGTCTGCTGCAAGCGATCAATTTTTTCTGCCAATCGAGAGACCGTCGGGAATTCGAAGAGCAATCGCAGCGGAAAGTCGGCGCGAAACAGCTCATTTAAGCGAGTGATAACTTGTGTTGCCAGCAAAGAGTGGCCTCCGAGTGAGAAGAAATTGTCATCTGGCGAGACATGTTCTCGCTGCAATACGTGAGCAAATACCCCGGCGATCAACTCTTCCAACGGTCGATTCGTTTCGCTTCTCCGATGGCGATCGCTTTTCGATTCTGGCATCGGGAGCGCTTTCTCATCCACTTTCCCGTTTGCGGTGAGCGGCAATTCCTGAAGTTCGACAAAGAAGGAAGGCACCAGATAATCGGGCACTTTCGCGAGGAGCCATTCGCGCCAATCCTTGTTCTCGAATGTCACCAAGTAGGCGATGACACATTTTTCACCCGACACCTCTTTGAGGACTACGACCGCTTCTCGAACATCGGGATGTGAGGCAAGGACAGCTTCGATCTCCCCCGGTTCGATGCGAAATCCGCGCACTTTGATCTGCTTGTCGACCCGTCCGAGATATTCGATCCTTCCATCTGGCAAGTAGCGAGCAAGGTCTCCCGTCTTGTAAAGCGTTCCTCCATAAAGATCTGTGTATCGATTTGGCAAAAGGACCTGCTGCGTGAGTGCAGGCTGATCGAGATATCCGACGGTAAGCCCGCAGCTCGCGAGATGAAGCTCGCCTGGAACACCGATCGGGCAGGGTTGACCGTTTGCTCCGAGGATGTACGTCTTCACATTCGGAAGCGCTTTACCGATCGGAACGGGCGCAGATCCTTTTTGCCACCGATCTGGAATGCGGTACGCAGTCGCGCAGACGGTGCTTTCTGTTGGGCCGTACGCATTGATTATTTCGATGCGCGTGCCCATACGCTGCTGCCAGCTGTCTACCGCGTGACCAGCCAACGCTTCCCCTGCCACAAATATTTTTTGCAACGAGTGCAGCTTGTACTGCCATTCGTTCGAGAAAGACTCTGCGAGCAGACGGAAAAAAGCGGTTGGCACGGTGACGGCGGTCGCTTTCGTTCGCTCGACCGACTTTGCAAACTCCTCCGCAGAAATTCGTGCCTCGTCGGAGAGGAGATGCAGATGCGCCCCACAAAGCAGCGTACAGAAAATCTCCTCGACCGAAGCGTCAAAGCTGAACGAGGAAAACTGCAAGATGATCTCCTGCTCCGAATAGTTAAATTCTGTCCGCTTCCACGCGGCTAGGTTGGAAACCCCGACCTGTCGAAGCAACGTTCCTTTCGGTTGTCCGCTCGAACCTGATGTGTAGATCACGTAGGCGAGATCATCTAATGAAGCTGAGACGACCGGAGAATCGCAAGGTGTTTGCAACTGAATCTGGTCCAGATAGGTCACATGGTCGAACAGATGAGAAGGAATGCCCGGTTGGAGGCGATCTGTGATCAATCGCTTCACGCTGCTGTCTTGCAACATATAATTGAGCCGATCCTTTGGGTAGTCTGGGTCGAGCGGCAGATAGGCAGCGCCCGCTTTTAACACGCCAAGAATCGCAACTATGCCCTCGATGCTTCGCTTGAGCAGGATCCCGACGATCTGACCGGGTCCGACTCCGTCAGCGAGGAGTTGATGCGCGACCCGGTTTGCCCGAGCTTGCAGTTCACGATAGGTCACGCTTTCCTCATCGGTCGAGACTGCGATGCGATCAGGATATAGGGCCGCCAGTTCGTCAAATTGCACAGGCAACGGTGCTTGAGGGAACTCACACTCCGTGTTGTTCCACTCCTGAAGGAGCGTGTAACGCTCCTGCTTTGTGAGCACCTCAAGATGCTCAATCGGTCGCAACGGATCTGTGAGGATGTCTGTCAGCAAGTTTTGAAACTGAGAAATCATCCGCAAGATCGTCGCGCGATCCCACAAGTCGGTATTGTACTCAAACGTGCAGACCAGATCCTGCTCCCCTTCCACAACGGACAGCGTAAGATCGAATTTGGCGCTTTCGAGTTCCTGTTCGACAGGAGTCAAGACCAGCCCTGACAATTCGATGTTGCTGACAGGAGCGTTTTGCAAGGTAAACATCACCTGCACGAGCGGAGAGCGGCTCAAGTCGCGCTCCGGTTGCAGCTGTTGGACGAGCAGATCGAACGGAATGTCTTGGTTTGCGAACGCATCGATCGCCAGCGCATACACTTCGCGAGCGAGCTGTTCAAACGTCATGCGCGGCAACACTTTTTGCCGCATGACGAGCGTGTTCACAAAAAAACCGATCAAGTCTTCCGTCTCCCGCGCTCGCCGCCCGGCGATCGGCGTTCCGACTGCTAGGTCTTCTGCACCGCTATAGCGGTGCAGAAAGGTGAAAAAACTTGCGAGTAACGTCATGAACATCGTCAGCCCCGACTTTTGATTGAAAGCTCGAAGCTGTTGCGTCAGCTCGGAAGCAAGGTGAAAGCGCTCCTTTGCTCCGCGATAGCTCTGAATGGCCGGACGGGGTCTGTCAGCAGGAAGATCCAGCACAGGCAACCTGTCAGCGAGACGGTCGATCCAATAGGCGAGCTGACCCTGCCATTCTTCCCCGTTTGCGTTTGCGCGTTGCCACGCAGCATAATCTCCATACTGTACAGGTAACTCGGCGAGCGGTGAGCTTTGATCGGAGGAGAAGGCCTCATAGAGTTGAGAAAACTCTTTGATCAAGATGCTGATCGACCAAGCATCGCCGACGATGTGATGAAGAGCGAGGAGCAAAATATGCTCCTCCTCTCCGATGGAAAGCAGTGTACAGCGTATCGGTCTGCCACTGCGCAGATCAAATCTCTTGCTGGCAGACTCTTTTACCTGCATTTGAACTGCGCGCTCCTGTTCTGCTGCTGAGAGTGCAGATAGATCGACGCTTGAGAGATCCAGTCCGATCTGTTCGCTGATCATCTGCATCGGCTCACCATCTCGTTCGATGAAGGAAGTGCGCAGCGATTCATGTCGAGCGATGATCTGCACAAGCGCCTGTTGGAGCGCTGCCCGATCAAGGCGTCCTGTCAAACGAACTGCGAACGGCATGTTGTACACAGAACCGTCTGGGAGAAGCCGATCGAGCAACCAGAGCCGTTGCTGGGCAAATGACAACGGTGCGTACATCTTTTCTGCGCGTTTCGGGATGCGGGTTTCGATCGGCTCCGATTCGGATCTGCGCGCCAATCTTTTTTCCATCATCGCGCGCTGTGCGGGTGATAATTTGGCAAGTCGATCTTCGTACGAGATAGATTTCTTCATCTACATTCCTCCAGTGCACGGCAAACTAACTAAAATTCGTCATCATCGTCTGCCGATTCGATCTCGGAGAACAAAAGGTCCTCGATGACGTTTGCCAAAGCTTCAGCTGTCGTTTTTTCAAAGAGCCGCTTGAGCGGAAGACGAATGTCTAGCGCCTCTTCAATGCGTGTTACGACTCGAGTTGCAAGCAGTGAATGCCCGCCAAGTTCGAAGAAATCATCGCTCATGCTGATCCTCTCCAGCCCAAGCACTTCTTTCCAAATATCGGCCACAATCTCTTCGAATGGACTCCGCGGATCGATCATTTCCCGAGTTTGCTCTTCCAGCACTTCTTTCCATTCGGGCAGCGCTCGGCGATCCAGTTTCCCTGTTGAGGTCAGCGGAAGCGCATCAAGCGGAAGAAAAGCGGACGGAATGATACTGTCTGGAAGCTTTTGCTGCAAAAAGCGTCTGATCGAACCGCTTTCGAACGGATGATCCGGATCGACGACCAGATAGGCGACCAGCTGTGACTCCCGCAACAGGACGGCAGCATCTCGGACTTGCGGGTGGTCGAGCAAGGACGTTTGGATCTCCCCGAGTTCGACCCGCTGACCTCGCAATTTGACCTGTTGGTCCTTGCGGCCGAGAAACTCAAGCGCTCCATCAGGTAACAGCCGTCCGAGATCGCCCGTTCTGTAGATTCGCTCCCCCTCAGCTGATGCGAACGGATTGGGAAGAAACGCGCTTGCTGTCTGCTCTGGCAGATTGAGATATCCTCGAGATAGCCCTTCCCCGCCGATGTACACTTCCCCCACTACGCCGATCGGAACAGGTTGCATGCTCTTGTCCAACACATAGAGCTGGCTGTTCGGAATCGGTCGTCCCGCTACTATTGTTGATCGCTCGGCCTCTTTTGTCGTGAGCAGTTGATAGGTCGATGTCATCGTGCATTCGGTGGGCCCGTATTGGTTGACCAGTTGAACCTGCGGGCCAAATGATCGATACGCTTGACGCACGAGAGATCCGTATAATACTTCCCCGCTGACTAAGATCAAGCGCAGTGAATCGGTCGATGCATCCGACTCACGCTTTGCTTGGATCAATGCTTGAAGCAGGGTTGGAACGACGCTCAACACACAGGTGATCTGATGGTCGCTCATATGTTGAAGCAATGCGGGCATATGCTTCGCATCTTCATTCGGTGTCAGCACGACACAAGCTCCGGCAAGCAGCGGTCCGAGCAGATCGCGCACAGACGCATCAAACGAATAGGAGGCTACCTGTAACACGCGATCTTCGATGCTGATTCCGTATGTTTTTTGCACGTAACGCAGGTAATTGACCGCGCCGCGATGCTCGGCAAGCACACCTTTTGGATGACCGGTAGAACCGGATGTATAGGTGATGTACGCAAGATTGTCGATCGATGCTTGACAGTCTAGGTCTTCTTCTCGACCGGACCAGAGCTCCGGCGCGTCATCCAAACACCATACATTCTGATCGCATGGTGGCAACGTCTCCTTGAGCGATCTCTGTGTGAGCAGCAACAGCGGTATCGCGTCAGAAAGCATATATGCCAAGCGACTTTGTGGGTACGCCGGGTCGAGTGGCAGATAAGCACCACCCGCCTTCAGAACGGCGAGCGTCGCGATCACCATTTCGAACGAACGCTCAAAGCAGAGTCCGACGATCACCTCCGGCCCGACTCCCTGCTGCTGAAGTGTGTGAGCAAGCGAGTTTGCGCGCGCGTTTAGCTCCCGATAGGTCATCCTCTCACCTCGGTACATCAAGGCAGGAGCATCCGGGGTGAGTTTCGATTGGTGCTCGAACAGCTGGTGCAGGCAGCGGTCTGGACCGTAGTCGATCACTTCCGCTCGCCATCCGCTTTGCAACTGTTGACGATCTTCCTCGCTGACCAATGCGATTTCGCTGATCGGCTGTTCCTGGTTGTTCACGATCTCCTGCAACAAGATCTGCAGATGCGAGATCATGCGCAGAACGGTCGATTCATCAAACAGCTCAGTGCTGTACGTCATCGCTCCAAAGATCGAGTCGTCCCGCTCTTCCATCGTCAAGGTCAGATCAAATTTTGCCACCTCACTGTCCATCTGAACGGTGCGCAAGGTGAGATCTGGCAATTCGATGTCCGCTCGCGGCATGTTTTGCAACAGGAACATCGTTTGGAAGAGCGGAGTGCGGCTGAGGTCACGATCCGGTTGGATCTCTTGAACCAACCGTTCAAACGGAAGATCTTGGTGTGCATAGGCTCCCAATGTGACCTCTCGAACGCGGTCGAGCAATTCTGCAATCGTCAGGCTGTCGTCAAACTCGGTTCGCATGACCAGCGTGTTCAAAAAGAATCCGATCAAGCTTTCCGTTTGTTGATGGGTCCGACCGGCGATCGGCGTGCCGACACTGATATCATCCTGCCCGCTATAGCGAGCGAGAAGTGCCTGGAATCCGGCTAAGAGCGTCATGTACAGCGTGACCCCATAGCGCCGAGAGATCGCGTGCAGTCCCTTGGAAAGGTCGGACGACAGGTTGAAATGTACGACCGCCCCGCTCTGCTTTTGAACGCTTGGACGCGCCCTGTCGGTTGGCAGTTCTAAAGGATTCAGACCGCTCAAACGCTTTTTCCAGTAGGTCAGCTGGCGTTCCATCTCAGCTTCCTGCAACTGTTCTCTCTGCCAGACCGCAAAGTCTGCATACTGAATCGGCAGCTCTTGAAGTGCAGGTTTTTCACCGCCGATCTCCGCTTGGTAGAGCGCGGTCAACTCCGATGTGAAGATCGAGATCGACCAGCCATCGGAGATGATGTGGTGCATGTTGAGCAGCAGAACGTGATCATCCTTTGCCATTTTGAGCAGTGAAAAGCGGAACAGGAGCTCCTCACCTCGCAGATCAAATGCGGTCTCTCGATCTTGACGAGCGAGTCGCAGCAGCTCGTCTTCACGCTCCGATTCTGACAGATGGGTCAGATCGATGATCGGGAGCGCTCTGACTCGGTGAGGCACAACGTCTTGCATCGGTTGCCCTCCTCGTTCCACGATGCGCGTGCGCAGCGTTTCATGACGAAGGACGATCAGGTTCAAAACGCTTTCCAAGGCGAGAAGATCGAGCTTCCCGTCAAGTCGAACAGCGAACGGAATGTTGTAGACAGACCGATCTGCGACCAGTTGATCGACCACCCACAGCCGCTGCTGTGCAAACGACAACGGGAAGAGATTGCGATCATCCGACCGTAAGTGCGCTTGAATCGGAGCAGTTGGAGCGCCCGCTGTCCCCAGATGGCCGAGATGTTCGGACAGTTTCGCGACGGTCGGCGCTTCGAACAGAGCGCGAAGCGGAATCTCAACCCCGAAGGCGGTCTTGATTCGAGCGATGACCTGTGTGGCAGACAGAGAATGTCCACCGCGTTCGAAGAAGTCATCCTGCGTTCCGATCGAGTCAGCTTGTAACACGTCTGACCAGATCCCGCAGAGTATCTCTTCGAGCGGCGTCGCAGGCGCGATATAACCAGAATTGCCGACCACGCTCCAATCTGGCTCTGGCAAAGCTTTGCGATCAACCTTCCCATTGCTTGTCAACGGCAGTGCATCCAGCAGAACAAAAGCGTGTGGAATCATCTGCTCAGGAAGCCGCTCTTGTAGAAACTCGCGCAACTCTTGGGAGGTGCACAGCTCTTTGTCGCGCAGCACTACATAGGCGACGAGCACTTTGTTTCCGGGGGCAGCCTCTCTTGCGATGACGATCTGCTCCTGCAAAGCGGGGTGCTGGCTCAACACCGTCTCGATCTCGCCCGGTTCAATCCGAAAGCCTCTGATTTTGATCTGGTGGTCAACTCGTCCACAGAACTCAAGATTTCCATCCGGCAGGTAGCGAACGATATCTCCCGTCCGGTAGAGACGATCCTCTCGATCGCCGAGAAACGGATGTGGCAGGAATGCGCGTTCTGTCAAATCTGGGCGATTGAGATAGCCCTGCGCTAACCCGTTCCCACCGATGTAGAGCTCGCCCTGCACACCGATCGGCACAGGTTGAAGATGTGAGTCCAGCACATAGGCGGTCGTGTTCGCAATCGGTCGGCCGATCGGAACGGTACGGCCGATGAAATCTTGATCGACCGGATAGCTGGTGGCAAATGTCGTGCTCTCGGTTGGACCGTAAACATGGATAAACTGACAACCTGGCGCCCGGTTTCGCAGCTTGTTCAGATGAGCGGGTGAGAGTACCTCTCCCCCTACCAGCAGTTGACGAACTTCTCGAAACGCCTCCGCCTCTTCTTCGACCATCTGATGAAAAAGCGCGGTGGTCAAAAACATCGTGCTCACCCGCTCCCGGCGAATCACATTGGCTAGCTCGGTGAGCGAGGCGCGGCGCTCTGGGAAGAGGACGAGCCTTGCCCCGTGCAGCAAACTCCCCCACAGCTCGAAGGTCGAAGCATCGAATGCGATTGGGGCAAATTGCAGAAATACCTCCTCCGAAGAAAAACGGACATATTCGGTGTTGAGGACAAGCCGCAGGACGGCGCGGTGCGAAACGGCAACTCCCTTGGGGATGCCTGTCGAACCGGACGTATAGACCAAATAGGCAAGGCTTTCGCTCGGCACATCGCAGGATCGATGAACTGCGCTTTCGGCTGCGATCTTGGATGAATCGAGATCAAGGCAGATCCAGCGCGGTGGGTTCGTCAAGCGATCGGAAAGATCATGCGTCCACTTTTCGTTTGTGATCACAAGTTCCACACCAGCATCCTGCAGAATGCTCGCTTTTCGCTCGATCGGATCATGGGGATCGATCGGCACATACGTGCCGCCCGCTTTTAAGATCGCAAGCAATGCGATCACCATCTCCAGTGAGCGCTCCAGAGAAAGTCCGACAAATGCCTGTCGATCAACGCCTTTCCTGACCAGATAAGCAGCCAAGCGATTTGCCCGTTCGTTCAATTCGAGATAGGTGAGATGCTGATCCCGGAAGCTCACCGCAACACGGTCTGGGGTGAGGGCCACTTGCTCATCAAACAGCTGATGAATCGACTTGTCAGCAGGATATTCAGTTTGGGTCTGGTTCCATAAGGAAAGCAGTTGATGGCGCTCTTCTGCTGGCAGTATGTCGATCTGGGAGATCGGTTGATCAGGATCTCGACTCACTGCAGCAAGCAATACGTGCAGATGTTGCACCATGCGCTCAATCGTCGAAGCGTCAAAGATGTCCGAATTGTACTCGAACGTCCCGTACAGACCATCCGGTTGTTCAACAAAGGTCAAGGTGAGGTCGAACTTTGCCCCATCAGCATCCAACTCTCTTCTTTTGAAAGAAAGTCCTTGTAGCTCCGACACGTTTTGCGGATGATTTTGCAACATGAACATCGTTTGAAACAAAGGTGAGATGCTCGGGTTGCGCTCAGTCACCACCTCTTGCACCAACCGATCGAAAGGAAGATCTTGATGTGCAAAAGCATCTAGCGCGATCTTTTTGACGCGCACCAACAGTTCGGCAAATGTCGGATCATCAGAAAGATCGGTGCGCAAGACGAGCGTGTTGACAAAAAATCCGATCAGATGCTCGATCTCCTCCCGTCCGCGACCTGCGATTGGAGAGCCGACCAAAATGTCGTCCTGACCTGAGTAGCGGTAGAGCAAAGTCTTGTAGACCGCGAGCAACGTCATGTAGAGCGAAGTTCCCATCTCCTGACCCAACGAGAGCAGCGCCTCTTTTCGTTCGCCCGTCACCCTGAACGACACATTGCCACCGCGGTAGGTGCGAGTCGAGGGGCGAGGACGATCTGTCGGCAACTGCAAGACAGGTAGTTCGCCCGCAAGCTGCCCTTTCCAATATTCGAGCTGTTCGACCAGCTGACTCCCTTCCAGATGTCCGGTTTGCCACATCGCGTAATCGGCATATTGGACAGATAGTTCAGGCAAATTGGCGGCTTGGCCCTCCGCAAATGATCGATAGAGCTCGACAAACTCTTGGACGAAAATATGGATCGACCAAATGTCGGAGATGATGTGATGCATGGTGATCATCAAGATTTGTTGTTCTGGTGAAAGCACCGCGGCATAAGCGCGAAGCAGCGGGCCTTCTGCGAGGTCGAACGCTTGGCTCGACTCCGCTTGCAGCCAGCTCATCGCCTGTTCCTCAGCTTGAAACTTTTGCAGGTGCAGCGGAATGGAGAGCTGAGGAAGAATGATCTGCACCCCATCTCCAGACTCAAACCTGAACAGAGTTCGCAAGGATTCGTGACGTGAAACGATCACTTGGAGACAGCGTTCGGCAACCTGTACGTCCAGAGCACCGTCTACTTCAAGCAGGATCGGGATGGTATATACTGGGCTACTTCCGGTCATCTGCTCCAAGAGCCACATGCGACGCTGCGCATATGAGAGCGGCAACTTTTCTGTTCGTTCGATGATCGGGATCGTCCAATCTCGCTCGTCAAGCCCTGTCTGGACTTGAGCTGAGATCAAGGCAGCGAAGCTGGCGACCGTAGGTCGTTCAAACAGCGAGCGCAGGGAGATCTCCACTTTCAGTGAGCGACGCATTCGAGAGATCATTTGCGTGGCGAGCAACGAATGTCCGCCAAGTGCGAAGAAATGATCATGGATGCCAACCTGCTCTACATTTAACAGCTCCGACCAGATCGAAGCGATCTCCCGTTCAAGCGGTGTGCGCGGTGCCACGAAAGTTTCACTTGCCCCATCGCTCGTCCTCGGGCGCGGAAGTCGGGAGCGATCGACTTTCCCGTTTGCTGTCAAGGGAAGCTCGTCGAGGAGCTTGAACGCATTCGGCACCATCGCCAACGGCAGCTCCTGTTCCAAAAAGGCACGCAGGTCTCGTTCGCCGACGTTGGTTTCAGGCTGGATCACCGCATAGGCGGCAAGCTGCGCGCGCTCCCCTTCCTTCCAGTCCAGCACGGCGCAGGCTTGCACGGCAGGATGCCTTGCCAATGTGCTGGAGATCTCGCTCAGTTGGATGCGGACGCCACGGATCTTCACTTGATCATCAAGCCGTCCGAGCAATTCGAGCGCACCGTCAGGGCGATAGCGTCCGATGTCTCCGGTGTAGTACAAGAGATCGCTCTCATCGAACGTCCAATGATTGGGGCGAAACCGCTCGGTATGATCGGCGCTGTCGAGTAGGTATCCGTTTGTGCGATATGGTGTTCGAATGACCACTTCACCTTGCTCGCCGATGCCACAGAGCTGACCACGAACGTTTAACACCAGCGCTTGAGCTTGTGGCAGTGCTCGACCGACTGGCTGGATGCTTTGCGTCGGTTCTTCGGGCACGATGTAGAAGCATTTTGCCAACGTTGTCTCCGTCGGTCCGTACAGGTTGACGATGTTCCCCATCTGCGGGAAGGTCTCTCGTAAGCGTGTGACCAACGCGACTGACAGCGGCTCCCCCGCGGTAAACAACCAGCGCAGGGTTCGAAGCGATACATCTGGGGGAGGATTTGTCACCCAAACACTCGCTACCGATGGAACGGTGTTGAGCACGGTGATCTGCTCCCTTTCGATCCATCGCAGCAGTTCATCTGTGCCGAGCTCTTCTTCCTGATCTGGCAGGCAGAGCGTAGCACCGCTGATCAACGGCAAAAAGATATCGCGCAACACTGGATCGAACGAAAGGTGGATCAATTGTGCCATTCGATCGGATGGCTTGATGTCAAAACAATCTTTTTGCCAGAGGAGAAAATGGCTCAGTCCGTTATGATTGCCGAGCACGCCTTTCGGTGTTCCTGTCGTTCCCGATGTGAAAAAGATATAGGCTGGGTCGGACGGAGCGATCGGCTGAACTTCGAGTATCATTCCCTCGCGCTGCAGAATCGGATGGAGCGGTTCCCCTGTCTTCGGATCAACTTCGAGCGTCATGTGCGACTCAGAGGTCGTACAAATGTGTTTGTCCAACTTGCAGACGAACTTTACGTCCGCCTGGTCGAGCATCGATTTCCTTCTCGCCTCAGGCAGCGCTCGGTCGATCAGCAAGAGCGTTCCACCACTGATCATCACGCCGAGCATGGTAGCGATCAGCCCAAAACTTCGACCTCCGATCACTGCGACGACATCCCCCCGCTTGATGCCCATTTGAAGCAGAGCATCGGCGAGACTGTCAGCTCGTGTCGCCAGCTCCTGATAGGGATGCGATCGGCCTCCTTGACGCACCGCAATCTGCTCTGGAAGGGAGACCGCAATCGAGCGAAACTGGTCAGACACTGGCTGGAAAGCGATTTTTTCCAGCGGCTGCAGTGGATCGGGCAAGAGTTGGCGTGACTTTTCGGTCACTAAAGAGTAGCTGCTGAGCTGAGCGGCGGGGTCATCTGCCACCTGTTCGAGCAAGTGGACCAACTGCTGCATCCATTCTGCCACCCTTGCGCTTGAAAACAAGCTCTTGCGATACAACATGCGCATCTGCAGCGAATCGTTTTGTTCATAGAGAAACAGTGAGAGCCAAAACTTTGTCTCCTGCTCAGTCGTCTCCAAAGTCTGAATGGTCAGGCTGTCAAGCTCGATCACCGCTTGCGGTGTATTTTGGTAGTTGATGAGCACATCGAACAGCGGATTGCGATAGAGATGTCGTTCTGGTTGAAGTTCTTCGACCAGTTTTTCGAACGGAACTTCAGCATTCGCATACGCGCTGAGCGTCGTTTCCCGCACTCGCCCGAGCAGTTCTTCAAACGTTGGATCGCCCGACAGATCGGAGCGGAGGACCAACGTGTTCAGAAACAGTCCGATCAGACCTTCCGTCTGTTGGTGGTGTCTGCCGGCGATCGGACTCCCGATCATCAGGTCATCTTGTCCAGTATGTCGGGACAGCAGGAGTTGGAGCGCGCTTACGACCGTCATGAACATCGTTGCACCGCTTCGCTTGGAAAGCTCATGCAATCGGGCGGTCAGCTCAACTGTCAACTGCAAGTCCTCATAGTCCCCCGTCGTCTCTCCCGTAGTGATCGGGTAGTCTGTCGGAAGCTGGAGTACGGGCAATTCGCCGCTCAATCGTTCCTTCCAATAGGACATCTGTTCGGCGAGCACCCCTTGTTGAAGCCGGTTGTGCTGCCAGATCGCATAGTCTGCAAACTGGATCGACAAGGGTGAGAGCGGCGAACCTTTTCCTGCTGTGAAGGATTTGTAGAGGGTGGTCATCTCCTCAACAAAGATCGAGATCGACCAGCCATCAGAAATCGCGTGGTGCATGTTGAGAAGCAATACCCATTCCGCCTCCTCCACATGGAGCAATGAACAGCGGAACAAAGGGCCAGCTTTCAGATCAAAAGGGGTGTTCGCCTCCGCTTGCAGAAGTCGGTCTCGTTCGATCAGCTGCTGCTGTGAAGGAAGGCCGCGCAAATCGACAACAGTGAATGGGGTTCTCGATGGTGGATCGATCACTTGGATGGGCGCATCATTCACTTCTGCAAATCGCGTTCGCAACACTTCATGGCGTTCGATCATCTCCCAAAGGCTCTGGAAGAGCTTGTCCACGTGGAGTTTGCCGCTCAGCTTGAGTGCAAATGGCATCGAATAGGCGGTCGTCTCATCCTGAAGTTGGTCTAACAACCACAGTCTTTGTTGCGCAAAAGAAAGTGGAAGCTCTGCATCTTGGCTTCGCACGGGGATCTGTTCGACCGGGCTTTCCCCTGCTCGCTTCCCTCCTTCTTGGAGCCGCTCGATGTGAGCGGCCAGTTCGGCAATCGTCGGCTTTTCAAAAAGATCGCGCAACGGAAGCTGGAGGTGCAACTGTTGTCCCAAGCGGGCGCTCACCTGTGTGGCCAAGAGCGAGTGGCCGCCGAGATCAAAGAAGTTGTCGCTCACACCGATCTCTTCGATATTGAGCACTTCAGACCAGATGTCGGTCAACGCTCGCTCGATCGAGGTGGATGGTGCGACAAATTGACGTTGCATTCGCAAAAGGTTTGCATCGGGTGCTGGAAGCGCTCGACGATCCACCTTGCCGTTTGGAGTGAGTGGAAATTGATCGAGCGCGACGAAAGCTGACGGTACCATGTAGGCAGGAATCCTGATTTTCACAAACGAGAGCAAGTTCTGCACATCGAGTTGTGCGGATGGCTGCATCACCACATAGGCGGCGATGCGCAGGTCGCCAGGCTGATCTTCGCGCACGATCACAGTCGATTCAAGCACATCGGGGTGCTGATTGATCACCGAGGTGATCTCGCCGAGCTCGATGCGGAAGCCGCGTATCTTGACCTGCGTATCCAAACGGCCGAGGTATTCTAATTCACCTGTTGGCAACAGGCGAGCCGCGTCCCCAGAGCGGTACAAAATCTCACTCCGATCTGCGCAGAATGGATCGCGAATAAAGCGCTCCTGCGTGAGTTCCGCCCGGTTCAGATACCCGAGCCCAACCCCTGCCCCACCTATGTACAGTTCGCCTGGTAAGCCGATGGGAACTGGCTGAAGATGGTCGTCTAAGACATAGATTCTCGTATCGGAGAGCGGACGGCCGATCACGCTCCCCGCTGTTTGCTCCAGATCTTCTTTCCGCAGCGGGCGGTAAGTGGCGTGAACGGTTGTTTCTGTGATGCCGTATAGATTGGTCAACTGCGGCGATCGGTCGCCGTGCCGATCAAACCACGGTCGCAAGATCTCGTAGTCGAGCCTCTCTCCTCCGAAAAAAACCTGTCGCAAAGAAAGGTCTCCCGCCGTTTTCATCTCCTGCTCTGCTTGGATCAATTGTCGAAACGCGGATGGAGTTTGTGAGAGCATCGTCACTTTTTCCTCCACGAGCAGTTGGAAAAACGCATGCGGAGAACGGCTGATCCAGTGCGGGACGATCACCAGCTTTCCGCCGAAGAGGAGCGCTCCCCACATCTCCCAGACCGAAAAATCGAACGCAAACGAGTGGAACAGTGTCCACACGTCCTGCTCATCACAGTCGAACCAGAACTGTTGACGATCGAATAGTCGAGCCACGTTGTAGTGCGTGAGCAATGCGCCTTTTGGTTTGCCGGTCGATCCTGATGTGTAGATCACGTAGGCCAGGTGATCTGGCGAGATCGAGATTCCTAGATTTTGTTCGCTTTGCTCCTCATCTGCCGCTTCGAACAGGATTGTCTTCACATTCTGCTCGGGCAAGGTGGCGAGCAGATGCTGATGGGTGACCAACGTTGAGATCTGCGCATCTTCGATCGTCGAGGTGATGCGCTCGACCGGATGAGACGGATCGAGCGGCAGATAGGCGCTCCCCGTTTTCAGGATGGCGATCAATCCCACGATCATCTCGATCGTCCGCTCGGCACAGATTCCAATGATCACGTTTGGACCTGTGTGGTGCTGTTGCAAACGGCGTGCGAGTCGGTTGGCCCTGCTGTTCAGCTCTTCATACGTCAATTCAATGCCTTCTTGCGAGATCGCGATCCGATCTTTTAAGCGAGAGACCTGCGCTTCGAACAGCTCGACAATGGTTGTGCGCTCGTATACGGCCATTCGATTTCCGACTGCCAGAAGATGTTGTCTCTCCTCGTTTGTCAGCAGGGGCAGTTTCGAAATGTTTGTTTGTGGAGCCCGAGTGATCGCTTTGAGCAGCGTTTTCAGATGATCGATCATTCGCTCGATCGTGGCAGCGTCGAACAGATCTGTGTTGTATTCGATCGTTCCTCCGAGCGTATTGTCGTACTCGGTCATCGTTACGTTCAGGTCAAATTTTGCGATTTTGAAATCGAAATCGAGAGGAATGATGGTCAGTCCTGACAATTTCAATTCCCCTACAGGTGCCGTCTGCAAGCTGAACATCGTCTGAAACAATGGGGTTCGGCTCGCATCGCGGTCTGGTCGCAGCTCTTCGACCAATTTCTCAAACGGAACGTTTTGATGGGCAAATGCTCCCAAGACCGTTTGCCGCACTCGTGCCAGCAAGTCGAGAAAAGTAGGGTCATCTGAGAAATCGGCATTCATGACGAGCGTGTTGACAAAGAAGCCGATTAGCCCGGCTGTCTCCTTCCGATCTCGTCCGGCGATCGGAGTGCCGACCCGGACCTCTTCCTGCCCGGAGTAGCGATGCAATAGCGCTTGAAATGCGGCGAGCAATGTCATGTAGAGGGTTGTCCCGCTTTGCGTGCTGAGTGCTTGCAGGTCTGTGAAGAGCTCTTCCTCCACTAAAAAGGACACAGCGGCTCCAGCATGAGTCTGAACGGCTGGACGCGGGCGATCTGTGAGCAATTGTAGAGCAGGAGCTTCTGAGCCGAGTTGTTCTCGCCAATAGGACAGTTGTTTCTCCAAAACTTCATCCGTCAATGATTCCTGTTGCCAGAGGGTGTAGTCGACATATTGGATCTCAAGTTCTGGTAATGGCGAAGGTCGATCGTGTACGAATGCTTCATAAAGTACAGCTAATTCGTTCAGTAACACCCCGATCGACCAGCCGTCGGAGATGATATGGTGCATCGTCAAAACAAACAGATTGCTCTCTTCCTTGAGGCGAATCAGGCTTGCGCGCCACAGTGGGCCACTTTCTAAGTCAAAAGGCATCTCCAACTGTTCGGCCACATACTTTTGCACCTGTTGTTCCTGTTCGTTTTCTGACATTCCCATCACATTTTCGATCTGAAAATCGAAAGGAGCAGAGGGGGCAACCACCTGCATCAGTTGCCCATCCTCCATTTCAAATGTGGTGCGAAGCGTTTCATGACGGGCTTGGATCTCCCGAAAGCTATCGATCCAAGCGTCCAAGTGTAGTCGCCCTTCGAGCCGCACTACAAACGGCATCGTATACACTGTACTCCCCTGCATCCATTGCTCGAGTATCCACAAGCGCTGTTGGGCGAAGGAAGCGGGGAATACGTACACTTCTGAGTCCGTCTGCTCCTCACTCTCTGTGAGATACTCTTGTCCAGGTACGTTTGTCATCTGCTTCTCCTTTCTAAACATGGTTCGATCTATCGTCTCCGCGCATGTGCGGAGCGAGAAGCTCGCTTGATGCTCGATTCTTGCTGCGGAGTCTCGTTGAGCAAAATGTCGATCATGGCGGACAGCTCCGCTATGCTCGGTGCTTCAAACAGCGCAGACAACGGCACTTCTACCTTCAGCTCGGCGCGAATCTCCGCGATCGCCTGCATGGCGAGCAGCGAGTGGCCACCGAGCTCAAAGAAGTTGTCATGCACGCCGATCTGCTGCAGGCTGAGCAAGTTGGCGACGATGGCGGCCACTTTTGTTTCGGTCGGAGTGCTTGGCTGCGCAAAATCCTCGCTATCCATGGCGGGCCATTCAAGTGTCTGCAGAGCTTTTCGGTCCACTTTTCCATTCGGGTTCAAAGGCAGTGCTTCCAGTTGGATGAACCGAGCAGGAATCATATAATCGGGCAGTCGTTTCTGCAATTCGTGACGCAAGGAGCGCACATCCAACTTTCCTTCCTCTGATCTTGCCACATAGGCGATCAACCGCTTCTCCCCCGCTGCGGTCTCATGTACTTGCACAACGGCATCCACAATGTCAGGCTGTTGAGTCAATGCCGCTTCGATCTCGCCGATCTCGATACGGAACCCGCGAATCTTGACCTGTCCGTCGATGCGTCCGAGAAACTCGATCGACCCGTCTGGTAGGTAGCGCACAAGGTCGCCCGTCTTGTAGCGTCTTTGTCCATCGACCGTAACGAATTTTTCTGCTGTCAATTCCTCTCGACCGAAGTATTCTCGAGCAACCCCAAGTCCGCCGATCTGAAGTTCACCCGGCACTCCGAGCGGGACCTCTTGGTCGAACGGATCACAGATGTAGAGCTGAGCGTTCAAGCAACGCTTGCCGATCAAAATCCGATCCCCCTCTTCCCCGCGCTTGGCCAGATGACTGGTGGCGAAGATTGAAGCCTCCGTCGGACCATAGAGCACATACGTGTCTGTGCGCGGAAAGGTTTGATTCGTCTCTACTAACATCTGTGGGGGGACTGCGTCTCCGCCGATGAACAGGTAGCGCAAGTTGTCAAATCGCGTCCCCTCTTGAATCGCAGATTTCGTAGCTTCGATGACGCGTCTCATCAAGTTTGGTACGAAATTTACCACGGTGGCACGTGTCAGATCCACGATCATGCGGTCAATGTTTAAGATATGATCCCGAGAGAGCAAGAGGATGCGACCCCCAACAAACAGAGTGCTCCACAGTTCGAATTGCGAAATGTCAAACGCAGCGGATGAAGTCCACATGATCACATCGCTTTCTCGGAACACGAATTGCTCTTGGGCGATGAGCAAAGTGGAGAGCACGTTTCGATGTTCGACGGCGACAGCTTTCGGCCGGCCAGTCGATCCAGATGTGTAGATCAGATAAGCAAGATGATCTGGACGCACATCGCTGCTCACATCTTCGCCAGAGTAGGCTGACAGCACATCCTCATCTTGATCGAGACAGACGAGTTGAGCCGGCAGGTTGGGCAGCTCTCGGATTAGATGGGAGTGTGCAACCATCACCAACGCATTCGTATCCTGCAGGATGAACGCAGTTCGCTCCGGCGGATTGTTCGGATCGATCGGCACGTATGCTCCGCCCGCTTTGAGAATGGCAAGTTGGGCGATCACCAGATCGAGTGACCGATCCAGGCAGAAGGTGACGGGCATCTCCGGCCCAACACCGAGCGCCTGCAGATGTCGAGCCAATTGGTTGGCGCGCGCATTGAGCTCACGGTAACTGAGTTCATTCCCTTCATGTTCGACCGCGATGCGATCTGGCGTGCGGATCACCTGTGATTCAAACAGGCGGTGCACACATTGATCTGCTGGTGATGGCAGTTCACCATTCCATTCGCTAAACAGCCTCTTCTCCGCTTCTGTTACCATCTGCAGTTCAGACACCGGTGTGTTTGGATTTTCAATCACGCTGTTCATCAGCGTCACCAGATGGTCTGCCATGCGAGCAATCGTACTGGCCTCGAAAAGATCGGTGCTGTATTCGAGATGTCCGTTCAGCCCTTGTTCACTCTCTTCGAAGGTTACGGACAGATCGAATTTGGCTGTCGTCGTCGCTCCTTCGATCTGCTGGATGGCAAGCCCTGGAAGTGATAAACATGCCTGCGATGCGCTTTGCAGTGCGAACATCGCTTGAAACAGCGGGGATCTGCTTCGATCGCGGATCGGCTGGAGCTCGGCTACCAGTTTTTCGAACGGAATATCCTGATGCGTGTAAGCGTCGAGCGCCGTTTGGCGGACTTGAGCTAGCAGTTCGACAAATGTCTGCCGCGCTGACAGGTCGGTGCGCATGACCAGCGTGTTGACAAAAAATCCGATCAATCCTTCCGTTTCTTGCTGCTGACGCCCGGCGATCGGAGTGCCTACAACGAGGTCCTCCTGGCCTGTATAGCGGTACAACAGCGTTTGGAAAACGCTGAACAAGGTCATAAACAGCGTCGCACTGTGACTTTTGCCGATCGCTTCAAGCGCTTCGACAACCACTTTGTCGATCGCAAAAGCAAAGGAAGCACCGCGATAGGATTGTACAGGTGGACGCGGATGATCGGTTGGCAATTGCAGAGCTGGTAGTGACCCGCCGAGCTGTGTCTTCCAGTAGGACAACTGCTCGTCCCACCGCTGTCCAGCGAGCCATTCGCGCTGCCAGATCGCATAATCTGCGTACTGAATCGACAAGTCGGCGAGCGGAGACGTCTGACCTTCTACATAGGCTGTATACAGCGCGCCTATCTCCTGCACGAGCAGACCGATCGACCAGCCGTCTGAGATGATATGGTGCATGTTGATCACAAGCGCATGATCGTCAGATGCGCGTTGCAGGAGCTCGACGTATAGCAACGGTCCTGCGGTCAGATCGAACACTCGCTCTGTCTCCGCTTGAAGACGCGCACTCACTTCCCGTTCCCAATCGGCGGACGAGAGGCTGCGCAGGTCGGTGCGAGTCAAGCGTTGCCAATCTGGTTTTGCGATGCGTTGAACTGCGCTGCTTTCGACCTGATGCAAGGTGGTGCGCAGAATCTCATGCCGCTTAATGATCTCGTTGATACTCCACTCGAGTGCCTCATCATCCAGCTCGCCGATCATCGAGAGTGCAAACGGGATGTTGTATGCGGTGTTGCCTGGCATCAGACGATCGAGAACCCATAGTCGCTCCTGTGCAAAGGAGAGTGGAATCTCCCCGATCCGGGACTGCTGACAGATCGCTTGGGTTGAAACTGGCATCTCCTTCATCTGCTGGTGTTGAACCTCTTCGGCCAGAAGCCGTAGAGTTGGAGTTTCGAACAAGGTGCGAAGCGATAGTTTGATCCCGAGTGTTGCACCGATTCTCGAGACCGCTTGAGTAGCTCGCAGCGAATGTCCGCCAAGGTCAAAGAAATTGTCTTCGCGATCGATCTGTTCGACTCCGAGCACTTCCTTCCAAATTTCAGAAATCGCGATTTCGGTAGCACTCTCCGGCTGCGAGCGAATTGTGCGATCTTTCTGCTGCCCAATCGGTGCGGGCAAAGCATTGCGATCCAGCTTGCCGTTGTGTGTGAGCGGCAGAGCGTCAAGCAGCACGAAGGCGGCTGGAACCATGTAGTCTGGCAAGCGCTCTTTGCAATGAGAGAGTAGATCGCTCGGCTGCAGTTCGGTACCGACATGGGTGACCACATAGGCGACGATCTGCTTGTCGTCCGCCCGATCTTCGCGCACCAGCACGGCCGTTTCGCGCACGCCCGGGTGGTGGCCGATCATCGATTCGATCTCCCCCAGTTCGATGCGAAACCCTCTGATCTTCACTTGGTGGTCGATCCGTCCGAGATATTCCAACTCTCCGCTCGGCAGGCGCCGCGCCAGATCGCCCGTCTTGTAGAGGCGAGCTTGCGCTTCGGCGCGGAACGGATGGTGCAGGAACCGCTCGGCGGTCAGCTCCGGCCGGTGGAGGTAGCCAGGGGCTACCCCTGCCCCGCTCACATATAGCTCACCCGCTACGCCGATTGGCACCGGCTCCAGATGCGGGTCAAGCACGTACACCTCAAGGTCGGGGATCGGATGTCCGATCACGCTGTTTGCGCGCAGCGCATCTTCCCGCTTCAAGGGGCGGTAGGTGACGTGGACGGTCGTCTCGGTTATGCCATACATGTTGATCAACTGCGGGCTCTGGTCGCCGTGCCGATCGAACCAAGGGCGCAGCGCGGGCAGATCGAGCGCTTCGCCGCCGAAGATCACCCAGCGCAGGGACAGCGCTTGCCGGTCCGATTGTGCCGCTTCCGCTTGCATGAGCTGACGGAAGGCGGAAGGCGTTTGGTTGAGCACCGTCACCCGCTCGGAGGCGAGCAGGTGCAGGAACGCTTCGGGCGAGCGGCTGATCCAGTAGGGCACGATGACCGCTTTCCCTCCGTGCAAGAGCGCGCCCCACAGCTCCCAGACCGAGAAGTCGAACGAGAAGGAGTGGAAGAGCGTCCAGACATCGTCTTCTGCAAACGGGAACCAGTGCGCAGTCGAAGTGAACAGGCGGATGACGTTCGCATGCGGAATCGGCACGCCTTTGGGCTGTCCGGTCGATCCGGACGTGTAGATCACATAGGCGATGCTTTCTGCCGTCGCGGCGCTGTGCAGATTGTCAGCGCTCGCGGAGGCGAACAGAGCGTGATCATCCAGACAGACGACCTGTGCGCGATGAGCAGGAAGCGTATTGCGCAGATGCTGTTGCGTCAGCAGGATCGAAAGGCTGGCATCCTGAAGCAGGAACGCGAGTCGATCGGCCGGATAGGCAGGATCGAGCGGGACGTATGCACCGCCTGCCTTGAGGATGGCGAGCAGGCCGATGACCAGCTCCAGCGATCGCTCGGTGCAGAGGCCGACAAGCGTGTTGGGCTGTACCCCGAGCGACAGCAGATGGGCGGCGACCCGGTTGGCTCGCTCGTTCAGCTCCCGATAGGTCAGGGAGTTCGACTCGAAGACGAGCGCAACGCGGTCGGGCGTCCGTTCCACCATCGCTTCAAACTGCTGATGCAGGGTCTGTTCGGATGAGCGACGCATCTCTGCTGGGTGCGGCAGTTGTAGCAATCGTGCTCGTTCTGATGCTGCCAAGAGCGGCAGGCGAGAAATTTCAGACACAGGTCCGTTCAGAATCGAACGCAACAACTGTTCGTAGTGCTGCATCATCCGCTGGATGGTCGTGCGATCGAACAGATCGGCGTTATACTCCCACCAGCCGCTCACCTTTCCTCCTTCTTCGAGCAGCACTAGGTTCAGGTCGAACTTCGCAAAAGGCGTTTCCTTGTCGATCAAGTTCAAGTTCAATCCGGAGAGTTTCTGCTCGGTCAGCTGCGTGCTTTGCAAACCGAACATCACTTGGAACAGCGGGCTCCGGCTCATGTCTCGTGTCGGTTGCAACTCCTCGACCAGTCTCTCAAAGGGCACGTCCTGATGGCTGTAGGCACCGAGCATCATCTGGCGCACGCGCTCGAACAACTCTGCGCCGGTCGGCGCTCCCGACAGGTCGAGCCGGAGCGGAAGCGTGTTCACGAACAGGCCGATCAGCTTTTCTGCATGCCTGTGCCGGCGGCCGGCAATCGGTGTGCCGATCACGAGGTCCTCTTGACCGCTGTACCGATACAGCAGGATGTAGAACGCTCCGAGTAGTGTCATGAAGAGCGTGAGCTCATGCTCGTGGGAGAACGAGCGAAGCGCTGCGGTCAGCTCTTCATCCAGCACCAACCGCTCCGCCGCCCCACGCGCGCTTTGAATGGCAGGACGTGGTCTGTCGGTCGCCAGTTGCAAGATCGGAATCTCACCATGAAACTGCTGTTTCCAATATTGGATCTGCTCCTCCATCACGTCCGCTTGCAACCAGTCGCGCTGCCAGAGCGTAAAGTCTGCATATTGAAGCTCCATCTTGGGCAGTTGTGCCAGAGTCTGCTCGTGCGCAGCCTCGTAGAGCGAGACCAGTTCCTCGACAAACAGAGCGATCGACCAAGCATCGAAGATGATGTGATGGAAGGTCATCAATAAAACGTGCTCCTCTTCGCCCATGCGCACCAGCGTCCGGCGTAACAAGGGGCCGACCTGCAGGTCGAACGCTCGCTTCTCCTCCTCGGTGATGAGCTGTTCGAGTCTTTCCTTCCGCTCGCCATCTGCTCGATCGGACAGGTCGATCACCGCCAGGGTTTCTGGCTGCGGTGCGTGGATCACTTGGATCGGCTCTCCCGCTTGCTCGGCAAAAGTTGTGCGCAAGATCTCATGTCTGCAGATGATCTCATGCAAGGAAAGCTCAAGTGCAGCAAGGTCGAGCGCACCTTCCATCCGCACCGCAAACGGCATGTTGTACGCTGCTCGGTCAGGCAACAGCTGGTCGAGCATCCACAGGCGCTGTTGGGCGAACGAGAGCGGAAGCTTGGACGGTCGAGCGATCGGCAGTTGAGGTAGCACAGCGAACGAGAGGTCCCCCGTCGCTGTCCGCTCTTCGATCCAAGCGGCAAACTCGGCCACCGTCGGATGTTCAAACAGGGCGCGGAGCGGAAGATCGATCCTCATCTTCTCCTGCATCAAAGCGACCGCCTGTGTCGCCAGCAAAGAGTGTCCGCCTAGCTCGAAGAAATTGTCGTGCATGCCGATGCGATCGACGCGCAACACGCTTGACCACAACTGGGTCAGCATCGTCTCCGTCTCCGTGCGCGGCGCAACATAGGCCCTCTCGGCGCTCACGAAATCAGCAGGCTGTGGTAGTGCTTTGCGATCGACTTTGCCGGATGGTGTCAGCGGAAGCTGAGTCAGGCTGACAAACGCAGAGGGCACCATATAGTCGGGCAAGCGCTGTTTGAGAAATCTTCGGAGTTCACCCGACTCGACCGAAGGCTGATCAGCCGTTTGGACAAAATAGGCGATCAACCGCTTGTCCCCCACTTCCGCATCCTGCACGACGACCACCGCTCGGTGCACCTCGGGGTGTTGCGACAGCACTTCCTCAATCTCGCCCAGTTCGATGCGGAAGCCGCGCACTTTGACCTGATGATCGATACGCCCGAGAATTTCAAGCGATCCGTCAGGCAGGTAGCGTGCTAAGTCGCCCGTCTTGTAGAGGCGGGATGCTGGCCCGGATGCGAAAGGATGCGGAAGGAACGCTTTCGCTGTCAATTCCGCGGCGTTTCGGTAGCCGGTCGCCAAGCAGGAACCGCCCAGATAAAGCTCACCGACAGCACCTACAGGCAACGGCTGCAGGCTGGCGTCCAACACATAGGTTTCCACATGCTCCAGAGGACGACCGACCGACACTGGCTCGGAGAGCGCCACCTTCCCGGCTGTCGCCCAGACGGTCGCTTCGGTCGGCCCGTACAGGTTCCACACTTCTCCGACGCGCGTGAGCAGGTCGTCGGCCAGATCGCGAGGCAGGTTCTCCCCGCCACAGAGGGCGCGTAGGTCGTGCTTCCCTAGCCAACCAGCGTGGATCAACAAATACCAAGTCGCAGGGGTCGCTTGAAGAACGGTCGCCTGCGCCGCTTCTAAGAGCTGTCCCAATCGTTTCCCATCGGCCGCCACTTCCGCTTCTGCGATGACCACTTGAGCGCCGGAGATCAGCGGCAAGAACAGCTCAAGAATCGAGATGTCAAAGGAGATCGTCGTCACGGAGACCAGCACTTCCCGCTCAGAGAACGACAGACGTTGCTGTATCGTCAACAGAAAATCGGTCAACGAGCGATGCTCGATCTGTACCCCTTTGGGCACGCCGGTAGAACCTGAAGTGTAGATCACATAGGCGGGTTGCTCAGACTTGATCGCCTCCCAAACAGGTTGGTCATTTGCGCGCACTTCAACAGCTGAATCGACGCAGAGCAGATGTTTCATTTCGTTCATCCAAGGTTCGACCAGCTTGCTCTCGGTGAGCAGTACGGCCGGCTGTGCATCCTGCAAGCAACGAGTCACGCGTTCGACCGGATGTGCGGGGTCGAGCGGTACATAGGCGCCTCCCGCTTTCCAGATGGCGAGGATGGAGATGACCCATTCGTGCGAGCGGTTCAGGTAGAGCCCGACCAGCGCATCACGCGTGACACCCAGCGCGCGCAGCTGTTGAGCACGAGCGGCAACGCGCTGAGTTACTTCGCGGTAGGTCAGCCGCTCTTGACCGAACTGGATCGCAGTGCGGTCAGGCGTTCGCTCCGCCTGTTCCTCAATCAAGTGCAGGACCGACAGGTCCGAGTTGGACATCCAACTGCGATTATTCCATTCGACCAGCTGTTGGTTGACCTCTTCCACTGTGAGCATTGGCAGCTTTCCGATCGCTTGCTCAGGTTGGGAGGTCGATCCTTCTAGAAGCGAACGCAACAACTGTTGGTAGTGCAGCATCATCCGCTGGATGGTCTGGCGATCGAACAGATCGGCGTTATACTCCCACCAGCCGCTCACCGTCCCTCCTTCTTCGAGCAGCACTAGGTTCAGGTCGAACTTGGCGAACGGCGTTTCCTTGTCGATCAGGTTCAAGGTCAATCCGGTGAGCTTTTGCTCGGTCAACTGCGTGCTTTGCAGGCCGAACATCACTTGGAACAGAGGGCTCCGGCTCATGTCTCGCGTCGGTTGCAACTCCTCGACCAGCCGCTCAAAGGGAACGTCCTGATGGCTGTAGGCACCGAGCATCATCTGGCGCACGCGCTCAAACACCTCTTCACCAGTCGGCGCTCCCGCCAGGTCGAGCCGGAGCGGAAGCGTGTTCACGAACAGACCGACCAGCTTTTCTGCATGCCTGTGTCGGCGACCGGCGATCGGTGTGCCGACGACGAGGTCCTCTTGGCCAGTGTACCGATACAGCAGGATGTAGAACGCTCCGAGCAGTGTCATGTAGAGCGTGAGCTCATGCTCCTGCGAGAACGATCGCAGCGCTGCGGTCAGTTCTTCATCCAGCACCAACCGCTCCGCCGCCCCACGCGCGCTTTGAACGGCAGGACGTGGCCTGTCGGTCGC